>NZ_ASPR01000076.1:0-460 GCF_000517845.1 Paenibacillus sp. FSL R5-192
CAGTACTAATCGGTCGAGGGCTTATCCAATAGCAAGTGATAATTCGCATGTTTCGTTTCGAATCTAGTTTTCAGAGAACGATCTCTGAATGTAAGCTAAGCTCTGCGTTTGGTGGCGATGGCGGAGGGGTTCCACACGTACCCATCCCGAACACGACCGTTAAGCCCTCTAGCGCCGATGGTACTTGGACCGCAGGGTCCTGGGAGAGTAGGACGCCGCCAAGCGAACTCTTTCATCATACATAGAAAACAGGCTCTGCATGTTGATGTTGTACGATGAATTGCATTTGCACTGCAAATGCATATATTCCCTGATAGCTCAGTTGGTAGAGCACTCGACTGTTAATCGAGTTGTCACAGGTTCGAGCCCTGTTCGGGGAGCCATTAAGGCCCGTTGGTCAAGGGGTTAAGACACCTCCCTTTCACGGAGGTAACAGGGGTTCGAATCCCCTACGGGTCAT
>NZ_ASPR01000077.1:0-786 GCF_000517845.1 Paenibacillus sp. FSL R5-192
CAGTTTCGTTGTTCGCCACGTCCTTCATCGGCTCCTAGCGCCTAGGCATCCTCCGTGTGCTCTTAGTAGCTTAACCATATTGCTCCGGATTTTGACTGCTCGCTTCCCTTGGTTTGCTTACGCAAAGCCAAAAGTCGCTCCCATTCAATACCATCGCAAAAGCAATTTAACTACCGTTTTTATTAAAACTTGTTTAACACAAGTTCAGCTAAAAAGGAATGTTCTAATTCGCGTTTGTTTCGTTTCGATATCTAGTTTTCAAAGAACAAACTTGTAAAACTTTTTTTTGGTGGAGCCAAGCGGGATCGAACCGCTGACCTCCTGCTTGCAAGGCAGGCGCTCTCCCAGCTGAGCTATGGCCCCATATAAAGTTTAAAGGTATAGATGGTGGGCCCTGGTGGACTCGAACCACCGGCCTCACCCTTATCAGAGGTGCGCTCTAACCAACTGAGCTAAGGGCCCACATTATATATACTATTTGAACCCAAAATGGGTTACGCTTGGCGGCGTTCTACTCTCCCAGGACCCTGCGGTCCAAGTACCATTGACGCTGAAGGGCTTAACGGTCGTGTTCGGGATGGGAACGTGTGGAACCCCTTCGCTATCGCCACCAAACGTTTGAGAGTTTGAGCTCTCAAAACTGAGCAACGAGTGAGTTGCTTGTGCTCTTCATTTCATCCACACCGAAGTGACGGACCGAAATGAATCGCTGTTGCAGGTTCTAAGAACCTGCATATTTGAATGTTTCCGTTGCAGGAAACGATTCTCCATAGAAAGGAGGTGATC
>NZ_ASPR01000078.1:0-162631 GCF_000517845.1 Paenibacillus sp. FSL R5-192
TTCGCGTTCATTCTGCAAGCAGAATGTTTACTCACTCGTTGTTCAGTTTTCAAAGATCAAACTTGTTTTCGTTACCGAGCGTTGTTCTCCTCAGCAACTTTTATATCATAACACTTCCGAACCAACTTAGCAAGCTCTTTTTTTAAGTTTCTTTCGAAGCTTATATGTTTTGCCTGCGGCACTTTGTTTCTCGTGTTTTTTTGGCCGGAAATAGAATATATCATATACACAACACAATTACTACTTGTAAAATATCCCATCTGAAAAATTATTATATATTTGATTCAATCTCTTCATAATCTCTTTTTCCAATGGCAATATCCTCTTACTATATCCTATATACACTCACCGGTCTAATCTATCTCAATAATAGGTTGTGAATAGACTCATTCAACATCATTACATTCGTTCTATAAGATAAGAAACATAATACATCTTCTCAATAACACTGCTATCTATTATGTCGGTATCAAATCTAATAATTAAACTCCGTAAGCTGTGGGCTTATATAGATTCTTCTTTTCACTTTTTATACCATTATAAGTCTCTGAACCTGCCCATCACTATCGTGTCGTAATACTGTCCATCCGCATGTCTACGATCCTTTTTCAAAATACCTTCGATCTCAAAGCCACTCTTTTGGTATAACTCGATTGCCTTTTCATTGGATGCCAGCACGTTCAACGTCATCTTCTCTACACCAGTCTGGTCTGCCCATTCTATCGACTTCTCTAACAAGTTCTTGCCAATCCCATGCCCCCAGAACTCTCGGGCTACACACACGCCGAACTCAACTCTATGGCAAAAGCGCTTCAGCACTGTACCTTCACATCGGGAGTATCCCACAATCTCACCCGCTACTACAGCAACAAGGAACAGATTCCGTGACTTCTCACTGTCCAAATGGATGATCCTCCTAAACCCGGTTGCGTCGATATACGCCTCGCCCTCTTCACGATCCATGTTCTCGGTTTCCCCATCGATTTGTACACGTAGTGAAGACAAGGTCTCAGCATCCTTTTCCTCTGCCGATCTAATGGAGTAAGATAAGCCTTTAATGTAATATTCCTGCTGATCGATCATCATAAGAACCATACCTCCTCTTCCACTTTATTTAATTACTGTACCTGTATCGCTCTACCCCACCTCAGACGGACTCTTGCCCGTAAGCATTTTGAACACCTGGCTAAAATACGTTGCATTACGGAACCCCGTCATCTCGCTCACCTCATATACCATGTAATGTCCCGACTGCAACAGTTCCAACGCTCGCTGAATCCGGTACCCGTTCAAATAACTGACGAAATTCTCACCGGTCACCCTTTTAAAAAGTTGACTCAGATACTTCGGATGTACGAACAGCCCCTTGGCTATCGCTTCAAAACTAATCTCTTCGGCGTAATGAAGCTCTACATACTGTTTCACCTGCTCGATAAGTTTATTGCTTTTCTTCTCGCTCATCTCCTTACGTATCTGTTCCAGCCAGTCGCAGATAATACGATCCATCCACTTTACCAGATCATGCAAAGCATATTTCGATTGAATTTCACGCAAAAAATCACTCATCGCCAGCGGCGGCGTTGACATAGGATGAAGTCGGTTCCAGCTATGCATCAACGTGTCAAACAGACTGACCGCCACAACCTGTACATCCTGTATCCCAACACACTTCCCCTCTTTCAGCAAAAGGCAAATATGATGCCATACCTCTTCCGCCAAGTCAGGTCGAATATCCGCCCAAGCCTCGTTCCATTGACGAAGCAATAATGAATAATCGGTCACACTTGGTTCTGTTTCCTCTGATGTTTCATAGTGGTAGATACGACTTCCACCTTGAAACTCTGCTTTTTCCACCGCTTCCCTGCTCTCGAGATAGGAATCTATCACCTCACATGGGTGACTCTTGGATCTTCCGATTCCAGCACTCACTTCAATTTTCAGATACGTAAAGATCTGATCGATCATCCTCTCCACGAATGGCAGGCATTCTTCCAGATGATCTTTATCTCCTAATAGAAGCAACACAAATACCTGATCCGAATAATCAACAATCTCTACCTGACCATTCATGCGCGCCGCTTGCTCCTTCACCGTTTCCTGAATAATATCGGCCGCCCCATAGCGGAGAAGCTGCCAATCCCGTTCTTTCATTCGTGTCAAAAATACGGGGCGATTCAGTTGCAGGCTAATGGCGCGTGTCTGGGAGGACATATGAATGCCTATATAGTCCATGCGTTCTTTGGGCAGCTCGTCTGCCCGATATCGCGTAGTCAGCAGTTCGTGAAGAAATTGTTTGCGCAAATACGGAAGTACCCGTCCGACCTCCTGCTTGTACGTCTGCTCCAGTCGCTCATGCCGCTCTCGCACATCTTGTTCCAGTAACACCTCACGCAGCACAGACTCAATCTCCTCAACCTCTGCCGGCTTCAGCAAAAAGTGATTCACCCCCCAGCGCATGGCTGCCCGGGCGTTCTCGAATTCGTCATATCCACTAAGAATGATGATCGGCAAGTGGGGATGATCACGTCGCAACGTCTGTGTGATCTCAAGCCCGGTCATCCCCGGTAGATATACGTCAGTCATAACGACATCTGGATGCATGCGGTGAAACAGCTCCAGCGCATCCAAGCCATTGGAAGCAGTGCCTGCAATGCTGAGGCCCATAGAAGGCCAATCGATATGATCTGTTAATGCCTTTACAATATGAGGATCGTCATCAACAAGCATAATGGTCTTCATCATTTTTCACCGTCCAGCCATAGATTTAATTGCTCGTCGGTCTCAATACGCGGCAGCGTAATGGTCACTTCCACGCCACCTGACTCTCTATCACCCAGTTGAACGCCATACCTCCTCCCACAATAAAGCTGGATGCGCTGATGTACATTCCTTACACCGATGCCACACGTCTCTTCGAGTTTCCACCCCTCCGGCAACCCCCGCCCATTATCCGTGATACGAATGACGATATCCTCATGCGGGCCAACCTCTTCGTGCATATGCACCTGAATTCGAAGTGTGCCTTCTTCAGGGTGCCCGTGCATAACGGCATTTTCGATGAAGGGCTGCAAAATGATCTTGGGAATGTAACAACCGCGAATATGCGGATCGATCTGCTCCTGATATTGAATGGAGAACGGTAGCCGCTCTGACTGGATGTTAACGTAGCAACGGGCATGTTCCAACTCATCACGAACCCTTATAAACAATCTCCCTCCACTCAGCCCGATCCGTAACAGCTTACTGAGTTGTACAATCATGCGACTGATATCCTTGGCTTCGTAATCAAGTGCGCGCCAGTGGATCATGTCGAGGGTATTGTATAGAAAATGGGGTTTGATCTGGGCCTCAAGCAAGCCCGTCTGGGCTTCACGCTTGGCCCGGCTCTCATCCTTCACCTGTTCCATCAGCGTCGTGAGCTGTGAAGCCATGTGATTAAAGCCATAAGCCAAATGGGCATATTCCTCCGTAAACGAAAGTTGGACCCGGGTATCGAAGTCCCCTTTCTCCAGTTGTCTCATTCGCTTGATTAATTGTCGCAAAGGTCCGATGATCTGCCTTACAAACAGGTACGCCAGCACAGCCGAGCATAATAGTCCCAGCACGGCGATGCCGAGGATCTGCCAGCCTGCTTGTCTGAGCGGAGATAACAGTGTATATACCGGAATAGTCTGTACGAGGCGCCACTGAAGCATGGCTGGCCTGGAGTACAGCACCAATTGAGCACCTCCAGGTTGGCCGGAAACTACTTCGTACCCGTCTGCACCATGCTGTACATGTTCCTGAATCCATGCACTATCTATAATAGAAGAAGATGAATTTACAGCTTCACCCGTTTCCTGTACTGTACTAGCTTCATTTCTTCGATCCGCCCGTTCCTTCTCCCCTGTTGGATCAACTCTCCCCATCTGCATTACGACATTACCAGCCGTATCTACCAACAGGACTTTTCCATCAAGCACCATGGGTACATCAGCAAACCTGCGTACGATGTCCGCTCTACTCAGTCGAATGAGCACATAAGCAACCGTTCCACCACGACTGTCGAAAATCCGCTGGGCGTATCCGACCAGGGATTGGCCTGATTCGTTCTCACGCAGCGGAACCCAAGCCGCATCAGCCTTTTCCAGCGTAGCAAACCAAGAGTCGTGTGCGATGGTGTCCACCGGAAATATGCGATCAGCCATAGTCACTGTCACTTCATTAAAGGCATCCGTATACAGTTCAATGGAAGTGATGCCTTCACTCACGACCATGGTATGATCCAGAATTCGAGAGACCTCTCTCCGCTGGTGAATCTGTGCAAGCCTGCCTGTATCAGCCGTTTCGAGCAGACTGGACAGTTCCCGATTGCTAGCCAAAGCATAAGCGGTTCCGGTTACCCCTGTGATGAAATCAAATCCCCGACGTGTGCTTTCGTTCAGAAGAGCCAGGCGTGCTTTGCTAATCTCGGCAAAGGTGACTGCTGAGAAAGACTGATATGCTAGCCAGACAACAACCGAGACAAGCAACAGGTTAAACGCAATAAAGCAAGTCACCATCAACGTGGAGAGCTTGCTTTGTTGCAGCTTTTGATTAATGAATGAAGACCATCTTCCTTTCCTCATGGAAAAATCAACTCGTTTCGTCTTGGAATTACCCTTTGAGCCCAGAGGTCGCGATTCCTTCCACGAAGTACTTTTGACACACGATAAATACGATAAAACATGGCACCAGCGACAACACCGACATGGCAAACATCGGGCCCCAATCGGATTGAGAGCTGGAATCAAGGAACAGGCGCAGACCCAGCGGCACAGTGTATTTGCTAACGTCACTCAGGTAGATCAACTGACTGAAGAAGTCGTCCCATGTCCACAAGAATGTAAAGATCATCGTAGTGACCAATGCTGGGAAAGCCAGTGGTATGATGATTTTGGTGTATATTTTCACAGGACCGCATCCATCAATGGTAGCCGCCTCATCCAGCTCTTTGGGCAATCCCCGGAAGAACTGTACCATGAGAAAAATGAAGAATGCGTCGGTCGCCAGCCATTTTGGCACGACGAGAGGCAGATACGTATTCACCCACTCCAGGTGGTTGAAAAGGATATACTGCGGGATCAGCGTCACATGATGGGGCAGCATGATCGTCATAAGCATCAGTCCGAAGCAGATAGCTTTGAAACGAAAATTCAGTCGGGCGAAGGCATATGCCGCCATAGAGCAGGAGATGACATTGCCCAGTACGGCGCCAAGCGACAGGATGACAGAGTTGGTCAGAAAGCGGGAGAACGGGTTGCCCTGAATTCCCGCCCAGCCATTCATGTAATTTTCCCAATTCCATTCCTGTGGCCAAAACCAGGTCTCTGTAAAGATCATATGTCCCGGTTTGAATGAGCTGCCCAGCATCCAGAGGATCGGATAGAGCATGACAAAGGCGATGCCTGAGATCAACACATGTTTGCTGACGACCCATGCTGTAGAGTTCCGTTGTCCAATCATGATTTCCCACCATCCTCATAGTGCACCCACAGCTTGCTACTGCGGAATACGAGCAATGTAAATACGCCAATCAGGATGACCAGCACCCAGGCCATCGCAGAAGCATAGCCCATCTGAAAGAATGAAAATCCTTTTTTGTACAGATACAGAGAGTACATTAGGGTTGAGTTCACTGGCCCTCCGCTACCATTACTGATAACAAAAGCCTGCGTGAACGATTGAAAGGATGTAATCAGCTGCATGACAAGATTGAAGAAGATAACGGGTGACAGAATCGGCAACGTTATATAGAAGAATCTCCGCAGGGGACCTGCACCATCTACCGCTGAGGCTTCATCATATTCGGGTGGAATCTGCTTCAGGCCTGCTAGGAAAATAATCATCGACGATCCGAACTGCCACACGGATAACAGCACGATGGAGTACAGAGCATATTTCGGATTCGCTACCCAATCGGGCGCTTTAATGCCTACCATGGCAAGAACACTATTGAGTAGCCCGTCCCCACCCAGCATTTTACGCCACAACATCGCAATCGCCACGCTACCTCCAAGCAATGTCGGGATGTAATACACTGTCCGATAAATACCTAATCCTCGAATCCCTTTGTTGAGCAACATCGCTACAAGCAGCGCAAAGATCAATTTGACCGGTACGGATACAGCGACATACGTGAAGGTGACTTTGAGCGACTGAGTGAACAGTTTATCCGATGTAAACATCGTGGTGTAGTTATCCAGACCGACCCAGGAAGGGGCGGCCAGGATACTGTAATCGGTGAACGAAATGTACAAGGATACCAACATTGGACCTAAGGTGAGAAATAACAATCCGACAAGCCATGGGGCGAGAAATAGAAGTGCGGCTCCATTATGCGCATATCTCCGTTTTACCCGCCGGGTAGCTACACGCTCGATTCGGGCTTGACCGACCTGTGATGTCGTCATCTTCGCAACCTCCCCGCAGAATTAGAAGTGTGAGACAGTTTCAATCATTATTGACTCGATCCAAGCGTAGCCTTGGCTCCTTCAATAAACTGGGCAATGACATCTGGAGTATTGCCTTGACCGAAGGCGATCTGCTCGCTTGCGCTCTTGAAACTTGTGTCCACTTCAGCAAATCCTTGCGGGTATGGCGGGTCAATCTCGCTGGAGTTCTTCGATACAGTATCGATAAATTGGAAAATGGTTTGCTCCGCTTCCGGCAGCGTTGGCTGCATCTGTTCACGAATGCTGGAGTTAACCGGCACACCACGTTCAGAACCAAGAATAGCGGTTGCTTCCGGATCATTGACCATGAAATCAATGAACATTGCAACTTCCTTCGGATGTTTGGTTTTGCCATAACCGGAGAGGAACTGGCCTGGTTTCAGATATTCACCGATTTGCTTTTCACCTACACCATGCGGAAGCACTTGTATGCCAAGCTTATGATCCTGGTTTTTGTTCACCTGCTGGAATGTCAGCAATTGATTGGACCATGCAAAGTCCATGGCGGCTGTGCCCAGTGAGATCGGTCGTGTCTCCAACGCATTGGTTGTGGATGCCGTTATCTCCGCTGTAGTCACTCCACCATTCTCGCGTAGTGCGCTCCACATATCGAACCATTGTTGAAGCTCCTCGCTGGTAGCGGTCATTGTGCCACCATCAAACAATCCTTTTCCGGATTGCCGAATAAACACTTCAAACATGTTCGTTGTACCGGAAATGTCTGCCGATCCATAGAACCCCTCACCTTTGGCTGCGGCGATCTTGGTTGCAATATCCCCAAAATCCTTCCATGTCCAGCTCTCTTGCGGTTCTTCTATACCTAATTCCTGAAATACGGTGGCGTCATAGATGACACCTGGTGCGTTAACTCCGAGGGTAATCGCATATAATTTATCGTCAATCGAACCGGCTGTAATCATGCTCTGATCATGATCCTCTGTCCGCAGCTCTTTGCTCTCTGCAAACGGAGTCAGGTCAAGCAAGGCACCACGCCGGGCAAAGTCAGTCAAAAAGGCGTAATCCATCTGGATGATATCTGGTGCATTTGAACCGGCTACCTGTGTAGTCAACTTGTCAAAGTAACCGTCCCAACCGGAATATTCAGGTTTAATGGTGATTCCCGGATGTTTCTCTTCAAACAATTGGATCACTTTGGTCGTCAGATCATGTCTGGTCTGTGATCCCCACCAGGTCATGCGCAGTTCAATCTTGCCTGATGAATCTCCTTCACTTCCACTTGCTTCCCCAGAAGAAGATGTATCGGTGGCCCCTCCAGAACAGGCTGTAGCGAACAATAACAGGGACAGACAGAACAGGGTTACCCACTTTTTTGTAATCATCATAAATGAATTTCCTCCCCTTTTTGCATTTATGGAATCGCTTACAAAACCTATTGTATCGGTCTATTACTGTACATGACATAAACAAAAGTAAGCTTTCCTGTCAAAAAAGTAAGGAGTTACAGGAATCAAAAACCACCAGGAATGATATTCCCGGCGGTGATGATCCCGTCTCAAATATGATTACGGATATACAACCGTATTACGTGGAGCAGAAGACTGTTGTATAGAAACGATAGTATGAAAATCAGACCTCGGCGGTCTGTGAGGAATGTGAGA
Source organism: Paenibacillus sp. FSL R5-192 (assembly GCF_000517845.1). Classification (NCBI taxonomy): domain Bacteria; kingdom Bacillati; phylum Bacillota; class Bacilli; order Caryophanales; family Paenibacillaceae; genus Paenibacillus; species Paenibacillus sp. FSL R5-192. The sequence continues at coordinate 8,093 of NZ_ASPR01000078.1, forward strand.
CGGCAGGTGAAAACACCCTGTGTTCAGCCAGATGTTTCTTCATTTTTGCTACTTCAGTTCCTGCCAGCATCATAATGCCTATTCCGTGATTGTCATTGGTAACGGTACGCAAGTCCTGATCATAATACTCTGCCGTAAACGCATATCGTGATCCGCTACACACGCCATGCACACTCCCTTGACGATCAATGGCTTTGCAGATAAGTCCCTTCCAAGCCCGCTCGGCAGCTGTGACGTAAACTTCTGGGTCTTTGAACCAGCCAAAGCGTACACCTCTCGCAAAACCATAGGCAAACATCGCCGTGCAGGAGGCTTCTTCATACGTCTGCGGAACATTCAACACCTGATGCCACAACCCGCTTTCCCCTTGAAGCGCTGCGTACCCCTCACACAGCTCATTGAAGAAATCTATTAAGGCTGGGCGCTCGGGATGCTCTGTTGGCAAAGCTTCCAATACCTCTGTCAAGGAAAACAGTGTCCAGCCATTTCCCCGTCCCCATGGAATCTGCGTTGCCTGTCCGTATTTGAAATCATACACATGTGACATGATCTTGAACTCAGGCATAAACAGATACTTCCGATACAGTGAAAATTGTCTGGCGGCTTCATCCAATGCGGCTGAGTTGCCTGTCACCCGTGCATAACGAACGAGAAACGGCGTGCTCATATAGAGGTCATCTGCCCACATGGTATTCTCGGCATACTCCCCTACACATGTGCGATAAAATGCACCATCCTCCTGCCGTTCCAGGAGGGAAAGCATGAAATCTGCAATCCGTTCAGCAATCGGAAGAAACGTTGGTTCATGACACTCTGAATACGCTTCTAGCATGGCCGAACCAAAAGAACCACAGTTATCCAGCATTTTCAGCATGACCAATTGTTGATTGACTGCCGGGAAACCATACTGCTCCCGATCCCATAAGGAGTATTCATACATCTGGGTACATGCCTGCACATGCTCAGCCGCATAACGTGTAATGTCCGGTCTTTGCAAATAACGCCCCGTCCGTAATAGACCATATACAGTGACACCCAATGGATAATCCCAGCGACCATAATTGGTCACACTGCCCACTGTCCATTTGTTGCTTAACATCGCGTTCTCATAATAAGGTCTGATCCAAGCATCCGGTCGATCTAAGCGCCAATACGTCTGTTCTAGACCCGTTTGATACACTCGGTCCGTTCGAGTCAGATCCGCCAAGTCCGGTTCAACCTCCGACTCAAAAGGTCCGACATATAACCAAGACTCTCCATTAGCACCGTGCACACGCTGAGGAAGTTCCAGTGAAAGTGGCTTGCCCGACACGGATGCGTTCAAATTAAAATGCCACGGTCCCGCCGCCGTATCAATGCATTCACTTCGGACAAGCAGGTCACTCCGCCCAAAAGAGGCTGGTACATCCACCTCGAACGGACCTGCTTCCTTCACTTGCGCCACAGGCTTGCCGCTAATCCATATACTTAGAGAACCGGAAGATTGACCTGACAATCGCACTGCATTCCCGGTTGAATCGTTATTGTTCAGGTGGGTCCAAGCATAAGCATGCTTACCAGCAAGATTTCCGTATATTCGCTCGAAAGCTGGCTTGGTTTTATCTTCATCAGACCAGCCTGTCTCAGGCAGCCAGTTCAAGCTGACGTCTGATTCTTTTCCAAGCAGGTCCGGTTGTTTACTCGTGGCTGGGTTCGGTTGGGAGAACACCCACCCCGCTTGCCCCTGTCTCTCCTGAAATGGAGCATATACATTCAAAATGCGCACTTTTCCTTCATCTGACCCAAATTGGCAGCCAAATCCGGCAGGGGTGTTTTTCATCTCCAGCCAAATGGTGTTCCAACCAGGCTTGATATCGATGCTGAGCTTCACCGTTGCGTCTGGACTAATCTCATCCATTACGGTAGAGCGATAGACCAACTGCTCATTGAAATAGAAACGAACAGGCCCATAACAGCGGACCAACACGTCCAGATTCCGGTCCTCGTCCCCCCAAACCAATGCAGCTGCGTAGGATATATGGTCTTTAGGCGCATCAGGAAAGCGTTTACCTAAATTCAGATCATAAAGCCCTTTTTCATTTTGCAAAATACCAGACTTCTGGAATACCCGATATACAAAATCAGCCTGTGCATTGGCTCCAATATACCTCTCGGCCAGTACCTTCAACACCTGATCCTGATCTTCTCCAAATCGGTAATACATGCTCTGCGGTTCACTGAAATAGGTCGTCATCGATGGCACACACCCTTCTTCTGTTGAAATAAAGTCTTATATCATAGCATTCATACCGTCCACACTGGAGCACCAAACTAATATGCAGTAATAAAGTATAGCGCTTAACCTAGGTGGGTAATCCCCTTACCGGGAAATAGGTATGTCCCTTGGTTATCTTCTGAATACCGAATAATAATCCCAGTATAACTGACATGTTCGGTGGTGGCTACAGATTTTTGATTACGCTTACAAAAAATCAGAAGATTTGGTTTTTCCTTCGCCAATTACACCTTCATTGGGACATTAATTCAAAAAAACGGAAAATGTTACCGATATAGAAACTATATATGTTGAACTAATCATTTACACAGAAACGTAGAGGACAGAAAAAACTGAAAAAGCGAAGCGTTCGCCTAAAAGCTTTCTGAAAGAAAGCTGCATCGTAAGCATACGCTATCACCGGATTTTTCCCTTGAGAAAAGGGAATCAAAAAAATCTGGGGATAACAGCGATTGGAAGGTTATTCTGTCATCGGAGTGTACGTGTGAATATATCTTTAGTTCAACTTATATAGATTGAAAAATTCCACTTTTTGTATCGGGAAGGAAAGATGCACATTGAATACTCTTGAATCTCTGGTAAATGCTATGCCTTTTGTTAGCCAAATGTTTCGTGACGACATATCCATATCCATTAATGATCATGAGAAAGTATTGTATTTTTCCGAAGCAAAAAGTCTGGAGATTGGCGTGAAGGTTGGGGATGAGCTGCATGATGATTATAAACATTTCAAAATGCTGACTAACAGAGATTCCCGTACCGTGGCACGCATGCCTGGTGATCTGCAGGGCAGACCTTTTGATGCCATTCTAATCCCTATTAAAGAGAACGATCAGGTCGTGGGTATATTGGGTGTGAACTACGCACTGGATAGTCACATGACACTGGAAACGCTGATCCGTGAAAACGAAACAACCATTAATGCGCTCGTCGGCGGCATTCAGCAGATTGCTGCACATTCCGAAGAACTCTCCGCGACATCGGAAGAGATTCTGCGCAATTCCAAAAAAGCTTCAGAGAACTCGGTCAGTGTAAGTAAAGTAACAAACGTCATTCGTGAAGTATCGGAACAAACCAACCTGCTTGGACTCAACGCCATGATAGAGGCAGCCCGTGTGGGCGATCAGGGGGCCGGCTTCGGTGTGGTTGCCAGTGAAGTACGTAAGCTGTCAGATCATACGAAACAAGCAGCAGCTGATATCGAATCGTCCCTAGGCAGCGTGCAAGATTCCATGAAACATATGGAGCAGGAGATCGGTCAGATTACAACCGCAACAGTGGATCAGGCCAAGCTTGTTACCGAGTTCATGGAAAGTATCGAACAGCTTAGTGAGACAAGCGCGAATCTGAAAAAGTTTGTACATCAGATGCTGGCGCTCGAATAACAATAGAGTTCCACAACAGAAAGAACAAACGATATGAAATGTACATAACAAATGATTTAGAATGTGAAAAGCCTCCGGCCACTTCCCTTTGCAGGAAGTCAGCGGAGGCTTTGTTTCGTATTTGCGGTGATATCACCTTTACGATTTATGCTCACACGGCTGTTATATCTCTACAGCGACGCCAAAATGGTCAGACACGACCGGTCCATTTTTACCGTTCAAGACCACGGTGGAAGATTTAGCCCGAATCGGACGATTGGAGAAAATATAGTCGATCCGAAGATCGCGTTTGTTATCTGCCCAGCCGGCAATGGCCTTGACCACGGTTGCTCCTTCATCCTTTTGCAATGCTGTGGTGTACAGGTCATTCCAGCCTTTGTTCATCATATAATCATAGCCTTCATCACGCATTTCCGCGACATTATTGAAATCACCCATTATATATAACGGCTGGTCCATGTAGGGGGCAAGCTTGCTCTCCGTCAACTCCCACTGTCCCTTGAAAGGTTCCTGCGCATCATCCCACCAGTTATAGTGTCCGTTCACAAACCAGGTTGCTTCACCTTGGACAACCGTCTGGATTCCCACAATCTTGCGTGTACGATAGTTGTTATAATCCCGCATGTGGGACACGTATTCCCCAAAAGCCTGCTTAATCGGCGTCCGGCTAAGGATCGCCAGTCCTTCATCGTATTTTTGGAACCCGACATGCGCGGGAATCCACGTCCAGTAATATTGTTCTGTCAGCTGCTGAAGCAGGACGTAGGCATAGTTGTCTTTTTTAATCACAGCGTCGGATTCAGTAGCATAATACATCTTCAGTTCTTCTTCAGAAAGCGCCGCTTCCTGCATGGATTGGTTGACCTCCTGCATGGAGATCACATCGAATTGATGTGTATTAATAAAATCAGCCAGTTGACTGATCTTGTTCAGTTGATCCTCTTCCGCCCAGGCGTGTGTGTTTAACGTAAGTATTTTCATATGCTCTCTCCTGTTGTGTGTAGTATGGCCGTTTCCCCGGCCTGCATCGTTCCTGAAAGGAATACATACCATAAGCATACACAATATGGTGCATTCTTGCATTCCGTCCGCCAGCAGAACTGACGTGTTCATCCTGATTCCAGTTGGTCTAAATAACTTCAAATTCTTCATAACCCATGCACGGATTGGCTCATAACTGATATGATGGATACAACAAATTTACAACATCACGTCATAGACGTGGTGATTACTGAACCTATGTTTACCCCAGGAGATGGAATGATGAACATACCGAATAACATGAGGATGGATGATGCGCAGTGGCAACAGTTAATCAGGCAGGTTGCAGAGCATTTTAATAACCTGACGATCATGCGCGGATTTCAATATTATAAACAGAAACGTGTCGGACCATTAACCTATTCCGAACAACAAGGGATCTCGGCCGTTGTACAAGGATCGGAAGAGTACGAGGTCACACTAAGCATGCAATCCCTGACTACAAGTCATTGCACCTGCCCGGTGAGTTCCGTATGCAAACATATGACGGCTGTATTAATGAGTTATGCCGAGCAACTGGAGCGACCTGTGCATGCGATTGTGAATGCGCACTCCAGTACTGCACTCAAACAAACGACCAAACCCGTCGGGGCCATGTCCGCAGGAATATCCAGCTATGCAGATGCCGATGAACAACAGGATATGGACATTCCGGACAACCAATACAGCCAGATCAAGGAACGTGCAACAGAGCTTGCTGATCTCGAAATCTCGGAATGGCACGAGCTGTTCCACTCTTGTCTGAGACGGCTGGGGACTGGCACAGCAAGCACATCCTACGTGCAAGAAGCAACGGACGAGCTGTATGCCATTAAACCAAGGCTGTCCGCTGCGATGGACCAACTTTTTGAACTACATGTACAGCTGCACCTCATCCGATTCTGCGTGCCACCGGCCCGTAACTCCATCACGCATACCCCCGTGTACTTGAGCTACCCTGCCCAGCTCGCGGTGGATGCACTTCTGAAAGACATTGAGCGGATTTTTAACCACCCACTAGACCTCTCAGGTCTAAAGGGAAACAAGCTTGAACAACTTTGGAGCAGACTGGCCGAAACCTCAGCTTATTTACGCAAACAGATGATGCCTGAGACAGCCAGCATGATGTTCTTCACTCCGATCTATCGACAACTGTGGTTGAACTGGATCGTACCTGAGCTTCAAGGGTCGCGGGACATGTTAGTGTCGGAGCAGGCCATCCTAGATGATATAGAACGCAATATAACCGCCGCTTCGTCACCTTCCCAGTCAGGTGGGAGTGTCTTGGGTAGCGCTCAAAATAATGGAAGTAGTAGTGATAGACCAGGCAAAGCCGTAACACTGCCTTTACCACTCATACTCGCGCAGAGCTGGATGCACTTCCATCTGGGGCAAGATGATCAGGCATGGCAGCGACTCATCCATGGAAGCTCGGCCTACGGCTTCCCGCCAGAACAACTGTTGCATTTTCTCCATGTACTCGCAGATTCGACTGAATGGAAGCGACTTGGGGATTGGTTGGTACAACTTGGCCCCCTTCTGGCGAATCGGCGTAATACACCTTTGAATGATTACATGCATCTATGGGATACGGCCATTCAACATCTGCCCGATGCAGAGAACCGTATGTGGGACACGCTTGTCAGTATGCTTCCCCACTCCCGCCCCGCCTACGAGGATGCTATGCATTCGCGTGGACAGTGGCGCAGATGGATTGATTTTCAGCTGAGTACGGGAACGGAACCTCTCGAATTCCGCGTAGCGATGCTGCAACCAATCGAAAAAGATGCACCTGAGCTGCTGCTTCCCTTCTATCATCAGGCAGTGGAGCGTTATATCGGACACAAAAACAGGGACGGATACAAAGCAGCGGTGAAGCTGTTGAAACGTCTGTCCAAAATCTATAAAAAAATGAAGCAAGAAGCGCACTGGGAGCAATTCATCACCACACTCGCCGTTCGTAACAGTCGGCTGCGCGCCCTGCAGGAAGAGCTTCGGAAAGGTAAACTGATCTCATGAGCTTAATTCATCCTTACACTGAAACGATTGAGGTTCACGTCGCTTTAACCGGATATGGCGATGCATTGTTTTACGGAGCACTCAACACACACCACTTTGTACCGGGACAGTCGCTTAAGCAGCGATTGTTCGCTTGGCATGCGCCTTCCTTCTACGGGACCGAACTGGAAGTTCGGCAGATTGAGGAGATTGAGCTGGTTGTTCTGCCTGCGGAAGAAGTGATTCCCTTTTTTGCCGAGATGCATACGCTGCTTCATATTGAATGGAAGTGGGACGAGCAAGCGGAACATCTGATTCGACTAGCTCCAGCACTGGCATCCTCCATAGAGAAACGAAAATACGTACCTAGCTTCGAGGCATACCGTGCAGGACAGCTTCAGTGGACCTGGGACCCGGATAGCTTGAAAAAGCAGGATCGGGCATCGCTTACCAAAGCGATTCAGCAAACGGACGAGAGTTATGCCGAAGGACTTGGGGCGGCCTATTCCGCCTTTGTATTCCAGCGCTGGTACAGTTCGGAAGAAGCTGCAACGGATCTGCGGCGTGAATTCTCGCAGTTGTTCCCAGAGCGTGGCACTCTACCCAAGACAGCCGGGATGGATGCTCAGTCCTGGCTCGTATCCATTGGCTGGAAAGCAGATGCCGCACCATTCAGACCCATGCTGCAATTGCAGGAGCCGGACGAGGATGAGCCATCTTGGCGGCTGCGATTGGTGTTGCAGAACAAGCTGGATGCCGCTGTATTGGTGCCCGTCATGCTGGATTCACGGGGCAGACTTGAAGGTGAATGGCCAGAGGTATGGACACCGTTCATTCTGGATCGCTCGGCCGGATGGCTGGATCAGCTGCGTGCACATCTGCCGCGTCTTGGAAGCTCCATTAGTGGTAGGCGGGATGTGCTGAGTGATCCTTTGGGAGATCAGGAAGCCTGGCAGTTCCTGACGCAGGATAGCGGCAGGTTGCTCGCAGCGGGCTGGCAAGTTCTGCTACCTGGTTGGTGGGAAGCAGCCCGTAAGAAGAAACCAAAGCTGCGTGCTAAGGTGCAGCCGGAGGAAGGCAGTGAACGGGGACAGTCGTTCTTTGGACTGGACTCGATTATTCATTTTGACTGGCGAATTGCGATTGGTGACACCGATCTCAGCGAAGATGAGTTCGCCGACCTTGTTGCCCGTAATGAACGACTGGTTCGCTTCCGTGGAGAATGGGTTCCTCTCGACCCCGATCTGCTGGAACAGATACGTCGTGCCATGGGCGGTGTAGATCGGGAACAGGGACTCTCATTCCAGGATATTCTGCACCTGCATCTGCTGCACAATGAGCAACGGGAATATCGCAACCAGAAATGGAAGGAAGGACAACAAACCGAGGAAGACCAGCAACCACAGGATGATCAAAACATTCGGCTGGAAGTAGAACTGAATGAGCACCTGAACGGGGTTATTGCACAACTCGGGGGCGGACAAGGCGGCGCACCTTCCCTGCCCATTCCGACAGGGCTTCATGCCGAGCTGCGATCGTATCAGAAGGAAGGTTTTGCATGGCTTGGTTTCCTGCGCAGATTCGGACTTGGGGCATGTCTTGCCGATGATATGGGTCTCGGGAAAACCATTCAGTTCATCACGTATCTGTTACACATCAAGGATCATGAACCACGTAAGCCGGGACAAGCCCCGGTTCTTCTGATCTGCCCAACCTCCGTACTGGGCAACTGGCAAAAGGAAATTAGCCGCTTCGCACCCTCCATTAATGTCAGTCTGCATTATGGCGCACGCCGATTAAGTGGAGAAGAATTCCGGGATCAGACCGAGCAGGTGGATATTATTATCACGTCCTTTGCTACGGCTACACTGGATCAGGAGATGTTACAAACCTATACGTGGTCATGCATCTGTCTCGATGAAGCGCAGAATATCAAAAACGCCCAGACCAAACAGTCGCTGGCTGTCCGCAGCTTCCCTGCGAAACACCGCATTGCCATGACAGGTACGCCGATCGAGAATAGGTTGTCCGAGCTGTGGTCGATCTATGACTTTATCAATCCAGGATATCTGGGCAACGCCCGGGCATTCCAGACTCGCTTCATCAGTGCCATTGAAAAAGATAAAGATGAGCAGCGCATGCAGGATCTACAGCAATTGGTGAAACCATTCATGCTACGCCGTAAGAAAAAAGATCCCAATATCCAGCTTGATCTGCCGGACAAAAACGAGATGAAGACTTACATTCACCTTACGGGCGAACAAAGTGCATTGTATGACCAGTCCGTACAGGCCCTGATGGATAAAATGAAAGAGCTGGAAGGCATCAAGCGCAAAGGTGCCATTCTATCGGCGTTAACCCAGCTCAAGCAACTGTGTGACCACCCTCTGCTGTTGACCAAAGAGGCTTTGCCTGAGGAACTGCCTGAAGACGGCGCATTAACATCTGCTTATGACGTGTACAGTCCGCAAGATATGGCGATGCTGATTAGTCGCTCCGCAAAACTGGAACGACTGATGGAACTTGTCCGGGAATTGCGGGACGAAGGCGAGCGATGCCTTATTTTCACCCAATACATCGGTATGGGACAGATGCTGCAACAGGTACTGCGTCAGGAGTTGCAGGAGCCTGTGCTGTATCTGCACGGGGGTACCTCCAAAACGGCAAGGGATCGTATGATTGAGGAATTCCAATCCCGTACATTGCCTGAGGATAAGCAACCTTCCGTCTTCATTTTGTCCATCAAGGCAGGCGGTGTGGGGTTGAATCTGACCGCAGCCAATCATGTCTTCCATTTTGACCGCTGGTGGAACCCTGCTGTTGAGAATCAAGCCACCGACCGGGCTTACCGGATGGGTCAGACCAAAGATGTTCAGGTGCATAAGTTCATCTCTCTTGGCACATTGGAGGAGCGGATCGACGAGATGTTGGAGAGCAAACAGCAGCTCAGCGATAACATCATCACAAGCTCTGAGAACTGGATTACCGAATTGTCGACGGACGAGTTGCAGGATCTGTTCACTCGGCGTCGTGACTGGTCGGGCTAACTTGGATTAGATGATATATATCATAAAAAAAGAGAAACACAAAAAGAGCGAAGTTTCGGAATTTGAATTCCGACTTCGCTCTTTTTGTATTGTTGCAGCAGTTAATCATCCGTTCTTAACGCATGTTACCGATGATGGATGATCTTGAGTCCTGCATTTTTTTGACAAAGTTTGTCATGACATCAAACGCTTCATTGCGCTTGTTGGACATGGACTGCAGACGAAGCATGTCCATCTGTTGCGAGTTGCTTGCAGCATCAATTTGACCTTTCAGCTTTTGAACAGCTGCTTCATCCCCGTTTTGCTGGGCTATCTGCAATTGAGAGTTCAAATCCGCGATCTGTTGATTACGGTTCTGTACTTCCTGGATTTGTGTTTGCAATTGCGCATCCAGCAATTTGGCGCGTTCGCTCTGAACCATCATCAAAGCCGTTTCGATATCCATACTGCTAATGTTGATAGGTGTTACGCCAGAGATGTTGGAGACTGAAACTGTGCTCGCTGAAGCTGAAGAGACGATGGATACTGCAGCAACAGCAGCAACCACTGTTGAAGCGAAAAATTTGCCTGAACGTTTCATGAATGTTCCTCCAAGTATATATGTAATTTGTACCAGTTTTTTGTTGGCATCTTCCGCCATTCTAAATCAAAAGAACTAGTTGTACAATCAAATTAACTTCAAATTTGAATTAATTTCGTTTCCCCTTACACACGCCTACCTCCGCTTACAATTTGAGTAAATTAAGCAGGGCATAATAAGTAAAAGTGCATTCTTACAGGCATATTTACTACGACTAGATTGTTCTTTACTCCTACGCTTGAAAGTCACATTGGAGATCGACGATACGCTCATGATTTTACTTTAGAAAATGGTTATGTTATATTTAATAATATATTTTACACAATTTAATTTTGTGATATTTATTATAAATTTATGTTATATATTTTACGGGAGGTTTTAATATGAAAAAGATACTGGTTGTTCTAACAAATGTAGATAAGTACGCAACAAAGGACGAGCCTACTGGCTTGTGGCTGAGCGAAGCAACTCATTTTATTGAAGAGTTTGACCATAATGACAATGTTCAGATCGATCTGGTTAGCCCTAAAGGCGGGAACGTACCTCTTGATCCGAAAAGTCTGGGCGACTCTCTGGATGAGAGCACCAAAGCCTATTTCGAGAACGAAATGTTCATGAACCAATTGAAAAATACGTTGAAACCTAGCGAAGTAAACGCGAGTGACTACGATGCAATCTACTTCACAGGAGGTCACGGTACAATGTGGGATTTCCCGGACAATGCCGAACTTCAAGAGCTTTCTCGTGATATCTATGAAAAAGGTGGCGTTGTATCCGGCGTGTGCCACGGGGTTACAGCCCTGTTGAATGTGAAGCTGTCCAACGGCCTGCTTTTGATCAACGACAAAACCGTTTCCGGCTTCACGAATGAAGAAGAAACATTGGCTCAACAAACCGAGTATGTTCCTTTCCTGCTGGAAGATGCTTTGAGAGAACGCGCTGCACAATATGATAAAGCTGCTGCCTTCAGTTCCTATATCACAACAGATGGCCGCGTGGTCACAGGACAGAATCCGCAATCTAGCAAAGCTGTAGCTGAAAGTGTTAAACAACTGCTGGGTCTGTAAAATAAACCGATCGATCCCTCTCCTCCCCCAGGAGATCATATAGATGTACAAAGCAAAACAGCACGTGATCCGTCATGACCTGACAGAACACATGCTGTTTTTTTCTAGTGATTTGTCGAAGCAGAAGCTTCCGTTGCTGTTCCTCCAGCCAAACGCTTCACGATGTAAGGCACGGTCACCGACGTCAGGATCACGGCAAACGCAATCTGAGCGATAGCTGTGTCTACATATGGTGCATACGCCGGATTGAACCCGGCAGCCATCGAAGGCACCACCATGGACAATCCAGCAACCGAACATGTCGCAGCCGCTGCGTAACCTGGTCGTCTTAATATCGTGCGATCGATTCCAATGAGCGGCAACATGCAGATCAGCAAAAATAACACCGTGACCAACAAACCGGACAGACTGGACTGAAATGCAATACGCAGATCAATATTGGACCCGAAGCTGGTACCCAGGAAAGGCAGCAGAATCAGTGTTCCCGGAGCGAACATCTTCTGTATGTTGCTATCCAGGTTACCAAGCAGTATCCCGATAAAGAAAGGTACTAGCGTAGCAAGTACACTGAGATAATCGATACCGACACCGCTTGCCGAATTCAATATCATGACCGGAATAACCGGTACGGCGATCAGATTCAGAATGCCAAACGCAGCCCGATCCACATCATCTCCATATGTGTTCATCAAGGCCAGATATAATCCTGGATTACAACTGGTCAGAACGGCAATGAAGGCTACCGCAGAAACTCCCCCGACCCCACTTATGCCAAAAAAGTGCACAAACGCCCAGCCGAACAGACAGCTGATGAGGAGGCGTGAAATACAGAGCACCCCTGCTCTCTTCAAAGTCACCAGAAGCTGTGACAAGTTGAGCTGTGTTCCTGATATCAGTAAAATCATACCGATCAGCACCATGGTACCTTTCGATGTGAATAGCGCTGTTGTTGGATCTCCGATCTGAAAAAACGATGGAAACACAGTGTTGATGACCGCGGCGACCAGCATAGGAACAATCAGCAAGCCGCCGGGTATTTTTTTGATACGATCCAGAATGTTCATGGTGCGTTACAGTTCTGCTCCGTTGGTACGGATCACATTCTGATACCAGAAGAAGGAATCCTTACGATATCTTTTCAGCGTACCATTGCCATAGTCATCCTGATCGACGTAGATAAATCCGTACCGTTTGCTCATCTCGGAGGTCCCTGAACTGATCATGTCGATTGGCCCCCACATCGTGTATCCCAACACTTCGACCCCATCCGCAATGGCGAGTCCCATCTGTTCGATATGTTTGCTCAGGAAATCAATCCGGTAAGGATCGTTGATCGTTCCGTCCTCATTCAGTTTGTCGTAGAAGCCTGAGCTGTTCTCCAGAATAAAGACAGGTTTTTGATACCGATCATAGACGAGATTCAGCGTATACCGCAGGCCAATGGGATCAATCTGCCAACCCCACTCGTTAGCCGGCAGATGCGGGTTTTTATATACGCTGTGTACATTACCTGCCGTTAGTTCGAGTTGTTCGGTATCACTACTGGAAATCATCGAGTTGTAATACGACATCCCCACAAAATCAGCCGTGTGTGCGCGAATGCTATCCAGATCGCCATCCTCTATGTTCAACTGGATTTCCTTGTTTTTGAAATACGTTTTACTATAGTAAGGGTACTCGCCTTTATTGAGCACATCGAGATAGAACTGATTTTTCATCTGATCATCCTGTTGCATCTGGAGTGCGTCCTCCGGCTTGCAAGTGTAAGGATACGTTGTAAAATAAGCCACCATACTTCCGATCTGGTTATTCGGATCAATCTCATGTGCCATCTTGGTTGCTCTGGACGCAGCTACAAATTGATGATGAAGCCCCTGGAACAACATTTCTTCATAATTTGGAGCATCATAATCAATGATTCCCAGCGTTTTGGCCGATGCTTTCACGCTCATGTTGATCTCATTGAATGTAACCCAATATTTCACTTTGCCCTTGTAGCGATTAAACAGCACATCACAATAGTTCACATACAGATCGATCAGCTTGCGGTTATACCATCCTCCGAACTTGTCCATCAGTACAATTGGTGTATCAAAGTGACTGATGGTGATCAGGGGCTCCATACCCTGTTTAAGACATTCATCAATAACCTGATCATAGAACTCTAATGCCTTTTCGTTAGGAGCGGCATCGTCGCCACCTGGGAATACTCTGGCCCATGAAATCGAATAACGGAATACTTTGAAGCCCATCTCGGCAAACAAAGCGATATCCTCACGGAAGTTATGATAAAAATCGATCCCCCGGCGCTTCGGATATTTCACGGTATCCGGGTCATTCCTGGCCTCTTCAATCATCTCCCAATTCACTCTGATCTGCTTGGTCACTTTGCGGTCGTTCTTCTCGTTAAATTTCATCACTTCAGGGATGGTCAGACTCTTGCCGTCCACATTATAAGCTCCCTCGGCCTGACAGGCAGACAGTGCACCGCCCCACAAAAAATCTTTTGGAAAATTGGAATTCGTCATTTTAGTTTCCTCCTGTTATTACGTGTTATTAGGTCTTATTAAAAGTTTTATGGAATCAGCTTGATCAAAGGTTCACTCTCCCGGATCGGGCCGCTGGTCGCTGTAGTCAGCACATCTCCGTACTGTTGCATGTTGGTTACCACAATCGATGTAATGGTGTTATAGCCTGCTGATGTAATGCCCTCCGGATCAAAATCAACCAATAAATCCCCTGCCTTGATTGTCTGTCCCTGTTCGATATGGGTGTTAAAATATTTCCCTTTCAGACTGACGGTATCCACCCCGATATGAATCAGGATCTCGACACCATTCGCAGCTTTCAATCCGATAGCATGTTTGGTACGATATAGTGCTTCGACTACCCCGTCAAATGGAGCATATACTTTGCCCTCTGTCGGAACGATCGCAATGCCTTTACCCATCAACTCTTGGGCAAATGCCTGATCTTCCACTTCAGAGATCGGTTTGATCTCCCCTGTCATTGGACTAACGATAAGCATGTCAGAAGATGTGGATGTCTGTGATGATACGGACGCTGGAGTTACCTCTGTGGCAACGACTGTCTGATTGCTATTTACTTTATTCGTAGCTTGCTGCTTCGATTTATTTACATCTGTATCTTCCTTGATGCCCGCCAACAGCGTGAACACAAAGCCGAGTACAACTGCGGCAATACAACCAATAACGACATACATGTAACGATCAGAGGTATACGTGCCAATTGCCAATACACCTGGAAGTGAAATTGCATTCGCTGTTGTATGCACCAAGCTGTAGAATCCACCAACTAATCCACCTGCCAGACAACCTGCGAAAAACGGACGTTTGTATTTCAGCGTTACACCATAGATCGCCGGCTCGGTAATCCCGAATAAAGCGGTGAATCCACTCGAAGCAGCCGCTGACTTCATCGTTTTACTCTTCGTTAGGACAAACACACCAAAGGCTGCTCCAGCCTGAGCCAAATTCGCCGCTAGTGCCGTTGGTAACAACACGGTTGCGCCCAGTGTAGCCACTTGTTGAACCTGAATAGGCATGATGGCATAGTGCATACCGAACATAACCATGATCGGTTTGAAAAATCCAAGAATCGCACCAGCAAGAACACCTGCAGTAGAGAACAATGAGTTAATGCCATTCGTCAACCAGTCACCGATATATGATCCTACTGGGCCAAGCACGATCAGTTCCACTGGAATCATAATGAACAAAACAATCATTGGGGTAAGCAGGACCTGTAGAAACTTGGGAATCACTCGATTGACGATCGGATACACATAACTCATAATCCATACCGCCAAAATGATTGGAATGACGGAAGAGGAATATTTCATCAACAGAATCGGCATGCCGAGAAAATCAATACTATTTACACCCGTCTCAGCAATCTGAGCCGCAGCGTTCAAAATGGTTGGATGCATTAGTCCCGCAGCAAGAGCTACCGCCAAATAGGGATTGGTTTTGAAACGGTTTGCTGCACTGACAGCCAGGAAAAACGGCATGAAGTAGAAAATGCAGTCCCCGATCATGTTAATGATTGTTAGGAAACCGGAGCCTTCCAGGTAACCCATGGCAGTTATAACGGTAGCCAAACATTTGATCATCCCGCAACCAACAAGTGCTGGCAGAACAGGCGTGAATATACCTGCGATGGTTTCAAGCACTACATTGACGGGGTTACGTCTCTTTTTCGGCCCACTGTCTGTAGACTCCGTAAGCTCGCCAATCTTGTCAGAAGTTAGATTCTTCACTTCACTGTATACCGCGTCTACTTTGGCACCGATAACAACCTGAACCTGTCCACCGGAATTTTGTGCCTTGAGCACGCCTTCGAGCTGATCCAGCGCCTTGAGGTCTGCTTTGTTATCATCCTTTAATACGAATCTCAAACGGGTTGCACAGTGTGTCAGACCCGATATATTTTGCTCGCCGCCAACGAGATCAAGTACGTTTTTAGCCAAGTCTTTGTTGTTCATGACCCTTCTCCTCCACATGAATAAATTGGATATATAAAAAATGACCAAGCCGGGGAATCGTCATTCCCTACGCTTGGTCATGCCTGATCGAATCAGTAACAGTCCAATATGGATTATTCGGTTAGTTCCTTCACTAGTTCATTCCGTTGGTTCATTTGAGATCAATCGTTGAATATGCAAGATCAAATATAATTTTTCATCATCCGAACAGGTCCAGCCGTAATTATTTTTCAGGAAGTCAGCAATCTTCTCCACACAAGCCAGTTCTTTCGGAAACTTCTCCTTCACCATCAGGAAAAGCGATTCATTCTCATCCTTGAGCGACTTACCGCTCATCTGCCTCAGAATGAAATACCGGATATGTGTGGCAAAGCGCATGAAATGGATGGAATCCTCCTGAAAGTCAATTTTGAGCGCATATTTGATCACGGACAGGATCTCGCCCGTAACTGTAGTCACCTTGGTGGTATCCGTCATCTCTCCCGATCCAACCTGTGCATTAACAAAATGTAATGCAATCAGTGTTGTTTCGGCTATCGGCAGAGCAATATCCGTTTTTTCCTGAATCAGCTTCAGCGCAGCCTCCCCCACCCGGGTCTCGTCCGGATAGAGTGTCCGCACTTCCCATTCCAGTGGATTTTTGATACGGATGCCTTCTCTGGTTCGGGTTAATGCAAAACTGATATGGTCAGACAGGGTGAGAAGCAGATTCGGGTTAAATGTTTTATTCAGGATCTGACTGCCCAGCTTGATGACTTCCTCCGCGAGATAAATATCCTCAATCGGAATACTGTTCAGCAGGTCATACATACGGATGTTCTTCGGTGCTACAAATATTTTTTCCACCAAGTCCGTCTCCGTCAGCTCATAGGGCGTTTTCAGAAATCCGACCCCTTTACCTACGACAAAAACCTCTTCGTTATGTTCATTAATAGCGATGGCCACGTTATTGTTTACTTTCTTGATAACCTTCAATGTTCTCACCCCCCAACAAAAATAAAAAAAGACCGAAAGCGATTACAGTAAAGCAATCGAATTCGGTCATGCCTGGTTTCCCCAGTAACAGTCCGTGTTATGAATATAAGTTTATTATAGTGCTGTTTTCGAAAAAGTCAATCATCCAATCTTAGGGAAACATGCCTCTGCAAAGCAGATGAAAAAAACAAAGCGCTGTGGTACAATGAAGGAATTGTGTATTCACAGACAGACATGTGGGTAAAGGTGCTGAATCGATTGTGGATCAGTGCCCTTTATTCATGATTATGCTGCCATTCTAGGGAGGCTTATGGAACAACCATGCTCATTATTGGTATCGCCGGAGGAACCGGCTCCGGTAAAACGACGGTAGCTCGCTCCGTCATAGACCGTCTGGGATCAGGTAAGGTTACGTTTATATCCCAAGACAATTATTACAAAGACCAGTCGCAGCTCACACCTGAGCAACGCCGACTCACCAATTACGATCACCCGTTTGCATTCGATAATGATCTGTTGATTGAGCATCTCACCTTGTTGAAAAAAGGCCAAGCGGCATATGCTCCCGTATATGACTTCACCATAGATAACCGTGCTGCCAATGAGACGGTTGAACTGGCACCGAACCATATTGTCATTGTAGAAGGGTTACATGTGCTGATTGACGAACATCTTCGCAGTCTGATGGACATCAAAGTATTCGTTGATACTGATTCCGATGTGCGGATTCTACGTAGAGTACTACGAGACATTGAAGAACGCGGACGCACGATCCAATCCGTGTACAAACAATATCTCGAAACGGTAAAACCAATGCATGATGCTTTTATCGAGCCATCCAAAAAGTATGCCGATATCATTATTCCAGAAGGCGGACATAATGAAGTAGGTATTCAGATGTTATCCATCCTCACCGAGAAATACCTCACCGGGGAAAATTGGAACGGCGCTTAATTTACTGCAAGCAACACAACTGAAATCCAGATTACGATACAGCGTAATCTGGATTTTTTGTTGATTTTTCATTTATAATAATCCCCATAATTGAAAGGAGATCTCCCCCTATGGCTACTTTTGAAGAGTTCATGCAGCATGACATCCGGGTTGGTACCGTGGTGGAAGCCGAACCATTTCCAAAAGCTCGCATTCCCGCTATCAAAATGACGATCGACTTCGGACCACTTGGCCTGAAACGTTCCAGTGCTCAGATTACCCAGCGATACACGCCTGACATGATCATTGGCAAACAGGTCGTTGCTGTAGTTAATTTTCCACCTCGCCGGATTGCCGGTTTTGTCTCTGAAGTACTTGTGCTGGGCGGCGTGCCTGGTGAAGGCGATGTTGCCTTGCTCACACCGGATAGTCCATTACCTAATGGAACACCGATAGCCTGACTTTATTTTGAGTAAGAAGAATAGGGCTTTTCAAATGTTTGGAAATCGAGTATTCTTGATTTATTGATTATTGAATTGATTATTGAATTGACTATTGATGGAATTACATATGTTGGAGACCTTAAAGCATAAGGCTATGAATCTGCGGGTTCGTGGCCTTTTTTTGTGTTTTTTGAGGAAATATAGGTCTGGAGAAGTAGTAAGGGTTGAGCGGAGAGGAGGAGTTTTGTTGATAAATCATACCAACAGCCTAGTTATACATGGTAGAATATTGATTATTATTACAAATTTAGTATCTAGTAGCCTGAAAAGTACATATCAAGGAGAGAAATTCACAATTGAGAGGAGTAAGATTCATGAAAAAAATGATGATTTCCGGCGTAACGGCATTAGCTTTATTAACAGGGGGTATCGCAGGTTTTGGAGGTGTTGGGAGTTCTGTAGAAGCCGCACAAGCTACAACTAAATTCAAGGACGTTCCAGCTACACACTGGGCATCCGCAGCGATTAATTCAGCCGTGGAACAAGGTTATTTCAAGGGGTATGCCGACGGGACATTTAAACCAAGCTCACCGGTCACCAAAGCTGAAATGGCAAGTATCCTGGGGCGTCTATCCGACCAGCCGAATGCAACGACACAAGAACAAAACAATTTCACGGACATCCCCGAGTGGGCAAAAAGTGGTGTCTCTACTGCTATAGCAAAAGGTTTTATCAACCCTTCTAATTACAAGGGCAAATTGGACGCACAAGGCGCTCTTCAACGAGGCGAAATGGCTACTTGGCTGACGCAAGGACTAACCGTGGTTGATCCTGAGTACAAACAAGCACTCTCTGATGTGACGAACACCGTTGTGCCCGCAAAGGAATATTTCACAGGTAAACTCGCAAGCGCTCAAAAAAATGCAGTAGCCGTTGCCCTGGGAACAGGACTTATGAGTGTGGCAAACGATAAAACATTTGGCGTTGATCGTACCACCACTCGCGCGGAAGTAGCCGTATTGATCGCCCGTTATGCGGCAGTTGCCAAGACAAAACCTGCCGATTTTCAGGGTCTGAATGAGCTGCGGGCAGTGGGTTTGACGGGGACGAATTTGAATATTATTGCGCCATCGTACAAAAAAACACCTGAGAAAAAGGTTAATCCTAACATTGAATATGATTCTGTAACAGAGGATTTTTCAAAAATAAGAAATAAAAATCTCGTAACACTAACAAATTATTCCGATCTCAAAATCCACAATTGGATTGTTGTTAGTCCTTATGCAGTAGGAGCAAAACGGAGCATTTATTATCCCGTATTTGTTGATGAAGGAGTTATTACAACTTTACGAGGTGCCTATCACTCATTTGTCGAATTTGAATTAAATATTAAAAGTTCATCTATGAATCAGTTACAAGCTGGAAGTCTATTAAACTCAAGTGCTGTTGATCCTCTTCTTTCCCCAAAAACAAAAACTAGTGCTTCATTCGGAATACCGACTAATATTGAATATCTAAGGAATAAAGGATTTTTCACTGTCAAAGATCCTGTATTCTGGGGAGATGGACTACTACATTTCGATAAAGCTCTGATTTCTGCAATTACCCTCACAACTAAAGAGGGAGTTACATTTAGTGTAATCGATGATAAATAAGGATGGGATTATTTTGGCATTAAAAAGTAATTTAAGTCGCTTTCTTTTAGCAGCCTTTACAATAAGTGCATTATTAGCCCCCTTTTCAACGATTGAAGCTGGCGGAGGGCCAGGCACTAAAGAAGAAGTTAAACCATTTCACATGGAACCCTCAGGACCAGCAAAGTCCCAGAAGAAAGTTATTCCTCTTGAAGGAGAAGCAAAAACAAATCTTGGTATCTATATCTTTCAACTCGATAATTTGGATTGGAGGGTAGAAGGTCAGTGTAACGGCATTGATTTACTTAATGATAGTTCAACTAACCTACCTAGATCATCCAGAGTATGTGTAAAATTAGATCTCGATAAAGATGTATACAAACCAACAGAGTACAAAGATAAAAACAATGAGCAGCCCCCTTCATCTACAATAACTGAAAGATCAAAGAAACCGCACTACATGGACAACACTAGCTATTATAGAATTGGTGATCCAATTTTGATTTCTGTAGATGAATTCGATGGATTGAGCACCAAATTCCAAATGCAAGTTGGGGGCGCAATCGCCCCTACTGCATCAAGAGAGTATAATCCTCCGAAATGGTCAGCGGACTATATTTTCAGAACTGATCTTTATTGGAAGGCATTGGCTGAAATAACCAAAGAGATCAATCTTACCGCTGGCGGGCAGCTTAGCTTGAACCAGTCCAAACAATTGAATGCAACGGTCAAAACCAAAAATGGAGATGGAAACTTTGGTGCAGAAACCAATGTAAACAACGGTAGCGGTGGTACAACTACATGGGAATCCTCCAATCCTGTTGTCGCTACCGTTAGTAATTCCGGATTAGTCCAACCTGTCAGTAGGGGCACCACAACCATCACCGTACTGTGGAAGAAAGATGAATTTCAGTTAACTACCACTACAAACATTGGTGTTGAAGAGAATCCAGGTACTGGCGAGGGCGACGGTAACGGGGGCGGTGGTGGAGGTTGCACGCCAACGATTGGACCACCTTCTGCTGGAACCATCATGAGCATGAATGATCTTGATCCAAATGCCAACGGTGTTATCAAGTCAGATAACAGAGATAATGAAACATTCAATGTGTTAAAAGGAATCCCTACTTCCGAGTCACTCTACACAAATGCCTTTGCTGACAATTATCTGTTTAAACAAGCCTGGGCGAAAATGAGCGGTAAAGTTACATACAACTGTAATGTCACAATCTCGTACGACAGAGAGTGGACAGTACCTGGACCAGAGGAATGTGATGATGATGGTTGTACACCAGGGCCACCTGTACCCGCGAACGACACGGTACCCAAGCCATACAACTTCCAGATCACAAGAGACTACTCCTACTGGAAAATTAACAATCTGGAAGTATACAAGATCGCTAAAGCAACCATGAATAATTACGCTTTGCCCGGTGAGACCGTTACGATGAATCCAACAGGATACACACCACCAACACTAGAGTCTAAAAATGATGAAGCCGTAGAAAGCCATGTACGACCAGGACAAACCACTTCAATCTCATATACTCCACCCAAATTAACAGGTGGTTTGGACCAACCTCCCAGTGTGCCTGATGATACATCACGGTTAAAAGGGATAGCTGAATCCAACACACCTCAAAGTAAAGTGAATAATGATTTAGTGAAATTCAACAACACAACCATTATGAATGATGTGGAAGCAACCAAAGATGGCCCAGCGCCATCCAATATTCCTAATCCAACGACGATTGGGCGGGATGTGCTGTACAAACCGGGTAATATGATCAGCAATTCCCTGCTGAATAAAGCAAATACCACAAGCTCTGGTGAAATCTATTATGATTTGCTACCAGATAACGTGAATGGCGGTTCCAATAAAATATTACCGATTAACGGCATCAACACGGTCACGGTACACACCCCTGTCGTCAACTACGCCTGGGTATCGGATGATCAGCCGCATAATCAGAAAACCGTACCAGACCCAACCAGTGCTGCACTCATTCTGGAACGTCCGTTCATTGTGCGAATTCCCACATCGGGACAGCACTTGGAAGCAGCGAGTTATCCCGGTTATGGAAATCGGGACTATGCCAAATATTTTCGAATCAAACAGGTGCAATTCCCGTTTGATGTCTATAACGCTGACCGGAGTCAGTTTATCCCTGCCATGACATGGGTGGATATTCCGGTTAATCAACTGGATACCACATTCTACCTCCCTGTATGGGTAAACGAAGGCAAGTACCACATTGCATTCCGCAATATTGCAGAGAATGCACCTGCAAACTTTACCGAGCAACAGGATTCCAATACCAATCTGGCACATCATGTTGCAGCAGACACCGTACCAGTAGATGTTATCGGAAGGTTATATGATTTTCACGTCACTGATATCTCTGATTACAACTGGGAAAGTGTATTTCGCAAGCGGTTGGGTAGTCCCGAACCAACGGGCTATAGCTACTGGACCGGGATAAATAGCATTGATGGTGATCCGCGAGGTAACCTGGCTCCATTTGTATTGCCCATTCGACCGGGAAGCCACCCGGTACAGGGATTTGCTAACGCAACTGTGAAGACAGGGTACCATTTCAAGTTTGATCTGAAGACCAAGGGCAATATGTTTGGCAAACAGGATGGTATTCGAATTACACCCACTTTTGCTTTTGTGAGTAAAGACGGGTCCTCCCATCAAGAAGTGGATCTGTACTACCATCGCGGTCAGGAACGCCTGATCCGTATCGGATCGGTGCAGGATCTGGAGAAACGCTTTGTTGTCCTGAACTCACGTCTTCGAAATGTACCCGGCACAGAGTTAGGTGATACAGCACGTTATCAGTATACTTATGAACTGACAGCGGAAGAACGCAGCCAGCGTACGTTGGCAGAACATATGGTTCGCCTGGTCGATCAGACTTCTCATCAAAAAACATGGGTAGGTCGTTATGATTGGATGATCCTTTCCGCTCCGATTAGGACACTCATTGGACCTAAAACGGACATTCCTTCCGGGGTCAACGTGGACCGGGCCAATGCATCAATCCAGCGCTGGTACGGGGAGTACAGCTTGCCGGCCGATGTATATGCCGTACCAAAAGGTACAGATCTCGAACCCCTTGCCCAACAAAATCAACTGGATGAGAAATCGAATGTTTTTCTAAAGAATGGTTATATCGTAGTCAACTTCAACATGGAGAGCCTGCGGAATGGAAATACAGAGGCGCCCCATCTGCAATACATTCATGCACCACTGATGAATCAATGGCAGATGGAAGGTTTCAACAAAACGCCAACAGACAGTCAAGGTAGAAACTGGCCGCTGAAGGATGGCGACATTGTCTTTTACCATGCTGATCAGTCCAGCCGGAATGACTTCCAATCCCAAGTACCACACTAGTTTGAATCTCTCATGTCAGTACGACTGGCTAAGCAGATGTAGCCAACTACATGTGGACAGAAGAGTCTATATGCGGAGTACCTCTCCAAAATAGACTGACTGTCTTTATAGCGATAATCACCCAATGAAGCAATCAATAAATATATGATGAAATAGCCATGAAGTGCCAGACTGAGTACTATACAGCCTGCGCAAAACTATGGTGTACTGAATGACATAGGTGCACCGAACCACATACGATAAAGCATTCACAAGTGATTCCGGTGTCACATCCCAACTACACACAACATGCCTGTTATACAACAAAAGGGTTATCCTGAAAGTCATCTATGGACTTCTGGGGTAACCCTTCTTGCATCATTCTCTTTTTATAACCTTACTTAGACTATAAAGAAAACCCGCACATTAGTATTATCCTGACAGACTTTCTCCAGGAGACAGGTAGGTTAGCAGGAACGTGATGCCGAACAATACGACTACGAGTTGTAATAATCGTTTAACGATATATCTGCTCAAGTGCTCTAACGTCCTTCCCCAAAACTTTATTTATGTGCCATGATGTTCTTCATCCACAGCTCCGCTGAAAACTTATAAATTCTATCTAAAAAAGCGTCCATCTCCGTGTTACTGGATGAGGACGCCTTAAACAAACAGATTTTCAGAAAAAATCATGCTTTCTAAACACCTTCCTATCTCCCGTAGGGTACTACTGTGTTTCCTAAACCTGGCAGGTCTCCTGGCTCCAGAATCATCGTCACTTGCAGCTCCTTCCCGGCTTAAACCAGTGGATTATCGCTACTTGACTCCTCTGTTACAGTGGCGGGACCGCGCCGGTATAACACCGGACTTCCCTATTAAGCTTCCACCCTGACGGGCAAAGCACCAACTTCCACATATTCAATTACACTTCTGTATCAGTAACGCGGGACAACATTTAATGATCAAAACTTTTCTTTTAAATTTGAAGCACTAGGTGCGTCTAATCTCGATTTCTCGAACCCTTTGGAGACACACCCTTCACTCGCTTAAACATCTTGGAAAACAGTAATGGGTCTGTATAGCCGACAGAATGGGCCACTTCACTGACCGACAGCCCTGGATTCTGAAGAAGTCCGGCTGCCCGATTCATACGGTACTCCAGAAAAAAGGACTGTAGCGACATGCCATATCGCTCTTTGAACAATCCCGACAGATACGTGCGATCCAGTCCTACAGCTTGGGCAATATCCAGAATGGAGGTTCGCTGGCTGTACCTGTTCTCCATAAACTGCACCGCCTGCCGGATATACGTCTCTTTGTTCGAAAGGAGCTGCCCTATTTCTTCCTCTAAAGGAGAAGAAGAGATTAATTCTGCCATCAAGCGGTACAAGAGACTCTGATTCATCACATCGCCTCCCGGACGCGTAGAAGCCTGGACCATCTCCGTATACAACTTTTCCATCGTATTTGTATCATGGGCATTATATATCGGGTGCTCCGGGCTCAATTGGGCACGTTGCATGAATGCTTTGGCTTGTATGCCTTTAAAACCAAACCACGAATACGTCCAGGGCTCCTTCGGATCCGCCTCATAATGAATAAGTGTGTCCGGGAGAATGACAAAACCCTGTCCCTCGCTAAGCTTGTATTCCTGATCTCCCATGTACACGGTGCCCCGTCCTTCATGGATGTAATGAACAATGTAAGAATCACGTACACCGGGTCCCCAATAATGCGCAGGATCACATGCCTCCCACCCGAAAAACAACAACATCAGCTCCATCTGTGTCCAGCCTGCGGGAACCACATTCATCTCAATGCGACTCATTTTTCGCCCTCCATCCTGACTTCGTTCCGCTTACCTCTTCATTTCGTCTATTTATATTATAACAGCTAAAGTGCTTCCATATTAGTTGAAAGCGGGAACAAAAATGGGATTATGACATGTTTGAAAGGGGTTGAGCCATAGTTATATGTGCCGAATCGGCCTATAGTTGGGGTACAACATTTTTCAGGGAGGCTGAATTTAAATGAATAAAATTACATTTCTCGGTGCGGGAAGCACCGTCTTTGTCAAAAATGTATTGGGTGATGTCATGATGACCGAAGCACTGCAAGATTTTGAATTGGCATTGTTCGATATCGATGCTGAACGTTTGAGCGATTCAGAGCGTTTGCTGACCAGTCTGGCCCGTTCACTCGGAAGTCGTTGCGTTGTGAACGTATATCATGACCGCAAAGAAGCGCTACGCGGGGCCAAGTATGTCATCAACGCCATCCAGGTCGGTGGATATGATCCATGTACCATTACGGACTTCGAGATTCCGAAGAAATACGGATTGCGTCAAACAATTGCAGATACACTCGGTATCGGCGGAATTTTCCGTAATCTGCGTACGATTCCAGTCATGCTGGATTTTGCCCGAGATATGCAGGAAGTATGTCCGGATGCGTGGTTCCTGAACTACACCAACCCGATGGCTGTGCTTACCAACGTCATGAACGTACATGGTGGGATCAAAACCGTAGGATTGTGTCATAGTGTACAGGTATGTGTACCGCATCTGTTTGATGCACTGGGGATCGACCAGACAGGTGTTGTGGCGAAGATTGCAGGGATCAACCACATGGCGTGGCTGCTCGAAGTTACCAAAGACGGGCAGGATCTGTACCCCGAGATTAAACGTTTGGCGAAGGAAAAACAGAAAGAACAGCATGACGACATGGTTCGTTTTGAGTTGATGCAGCGTTTTGGCTATTATGTAACGGAATCCTCCGAACACAATGCCGAGTACCACCCTTACTTCATCAAACGGAATTACCCGGAGCTGATTGAACGCTTCAACATTCCACTGGATGAGTATCCACGCCGCTGTGTGAACCAGATTGAAGGCTGGAAAGAAATGCGTACCAAGCTGTTTGCCAGCGAAAATATTGAACATACCCGCAGCCGTGAATACGCATCGCATATTATCGAAGCGATGGAGACGAATAACCCGTACAAGATTGGCGGAAACGTTATGAACAACGGACTGATCACCAACCTGCCTCGCGAGGCTTGTGTTGAGGTACCTTGTTTGGTGGATGGATCAGGAATCAGCCCTACGTACATTGGGGATCTACCTCCACAACTCGCGGCATTGAACCGGACAAACATCAACACGCAACTGCTAACAATTGAAGCGGCAATCACTGAAAAAAAAGAACATATCTATCACGCCGCCATGCTTGATCCACATACAGCTGCGGAGCTGTCTATCGATGACATCGTAGCGATGTGTGATGAGTTGATTGAGGCTCACGGCGACTGGTTGCCAAAATACACGTCATAATACAAAAGCACCGTTTCCTTTGCAGCTAAAGGGGACGGTGTATTGTTCGTTCTATAGCGCTCACCCGCTGAAGCGTACATCACATCATTTATAAGAAACGCCCCGCTCCATTAAACCTTATTCTGCAGGAAGCAAAAAGCGATAACCAATGCCAGGCTCCGTTTGAATATATCGGGGATTCGTCGGATCTTCCTTTAATTTTTTACGCAGATGTCCCACATATACCCGGAGGTAATGACTGTCAGACTCATGATGATGCCCTCCCCATACTTGCTGCAAAAGCTGACGCTGAGTGATGATTTTCCCTGCATTGGAGGCAAGCACCTTCAGCATCTCATATTCCGTTGGAGTTAATTTGACCAAAGTCCCCTCCAGTTCGACCTGCCTTTGGGCCAGATCAATCGTGAGTAATCCGAAGCGTAGTATCGGCTCATCCGTCGTTTTGGCTACATGACGCAGCGCCACCCGAATACGTGCGACCAATTCACCCATTCCGAATGGTTTGGTCACATAATCATCTGCACCACCATCCAACGCGGCAATTTTGTCTCCCTCCTGATCCTTCGCTGTCAGCACAATAATCGGTACCTGTGACCATTCGCGAATCCGGCGAAGTACCTCCATACCAGACATGCCCGGCAAACCAAGATCAAGGATAATCAGATCCGGATGTATGATACTGGCCTGAATAACACCCTCTTCACCATCCCCACACTCGTGGAGTTCGAATTGGTGTGCCTGAAGGGTGACCTTGAGCAATTTGCGAATCTGCGGCTCATCATCGATCACCAGTATGCGAGCCCCTAGTGGTACGTTCATGTTATTCTTCAACCTCTCCTTGTTCTGAATAGGGAAACCGTGATCCGTGAGCCTCCATGGGGATGTCTATGCGCATTCTCGTTCCCCCGCCCGAATTCGGCTCTGCCACAATGGTACCTCCGTGGACTTCCACAATGCCTTTGCAGATCGCCAGACCAAGCCCCGTTCCTGTGACATGCTGAGTCGACTCTGAGCGATAGAACTTATCAAATATACGTATTCTTTCTGCTTCCGGTATACCGATGCCTTGATCAGCAACCATAATCGTCAATTGATTCGGACTTCTATCACTCGCCACAATGATGACAATCTGGGTCTCGTCGGGCGAATATTTGATGGCGTTGCTGACGATATTGACCAGCACCTGCTCCAGCAATACTTCATCTCCATAAATGAACACCGGATCATCAGGAAGTTCAACTTGAATGTTACGATGCGGACTGAATTCCCGAACTTGTGTCAGTACAACGCTGATTATATCTTCCAAGTCACACCATTTCCGGTTCAGTTGCAACATGCCGCTCTCCAGCCGAACCATACCTAACAGATTTGTGACGAGACGATTCATACGCAAGGCTCCATCCCGAATGTTGCCTGTTAATTCTCTCCGATCCTCGGGTGTAAAAAGCGTATCATTCTCCAACAATCCTGTAGCCGAGCCGATAATGGCGGTTAGGGGTGTACGCAATTCATGAGAGACAGAATCCAGCAGCGCTGTGCGTATGCGCTCTGATTCAGCAGTAATCTGCGCCAATCTGGCCTCTTCCGCCAGCTTCACTCGGGCAATAGCACCTGCGGCCAGTCCTCCGCATGCCTCCAACAGACGAAGCTCTTCTTGCTGCTCATGAATCTCGCCAGCGTCCATGCTTACGGCGAGCACGCCATGAATCTGCTCCTCTGTGCGTAGCGGCACATATAGCCCGAGAGATTCCCGCAATGTGGATGATCCTTTACCAGCGATCTGTCCGTGATTATACACCCATTTGGCAATGGCAATCTCCGACTCTCCATCTCCCCAGCCATCCTTTTCCCCTTCTGATGCGGGTGCAGAAGAGCTTGTAACCAGCAGATCACCCTGCCCATTCGGAAGATACACAGCTACTGGCTTACCCATGGTAAGCGATACTTGGGTTGCAATGTTAACCAGTAATGTATTCAGATCCGTAATAGCTGTCATCTGACGACTCAATGCGTACAGAGAGTTAGTCGTGGCCTCACGTGCTTTTACCATCTCCAGCTGTTGTCGCAATCGACCTGCAAGACTGGCTGTCAGGATCGCCACCGCAAGATACACAACAAAGGAGATGAGATATCTCAAATCCTCAACCGTGAAGCTCAGATATGGCGGGACAAAAAAGAAGTCAAACATAGTGACACTAAAACTCGCGGCATATACAGCTGGCCCCATTCCCCAATACACGGCACTCACCAGGACGGGAAACAGATATATAAGCGCTACATTAACCAAATCACCACTCATGCCGATGGCATGAAGCAGTAAAGTTAGCAGCGTCACCCCGAGGGTCACCCATACATATGCATATGCCGGAACCCTTTTCCCATGGGCTGCCCGCGTTTCTTTTTTTATTCGTTCAGACAAAATCCATTCACATCCCGCTCAGTTCATAATCATAATCTGCAACGATCAATACATCCAGATGTCGCGACAAGCGTACAAGTCGGTTGACCACCGAACCTGAGCCACGGTAGCCATTCAGCCACCACACCCGTCTTGCCTGCCCGACCACCAACTGGGTTGCTCTCGCCTCCGATGCCTTTCTTGCCAAAATCTCAGGTGCATCGCGCAGCCTTGGACTATGATGAATATGAAATTGACCACCAAGCCGAATCGTCAGCTGTTCCAACGCTTCCAGATGGCACTTCACTTCGTCACTCATGGACTCACCGATGTGGATATGATGTACATGCCAGATGGCTTTTAGACGATAAGCCATGCGGAATCCGCGCCGGATCAGCCGCTCGGCATGACGATCACTGCTTACACATACAAAGACCGCTTCCTGTCTGCGCCAAGGTCCTCGAAGTGCAATTTTGGCCTGCTGTGTTTCAAGCCGTTCATCGACATCGTCCGCCAGTTCGCGCAGGGCAAGTTCTCGCAAGGCAATCAGATTACCGATTTTGAAGAAATTCGCAAGGGCTTGCTCGACCTTGTCAGTTGCATAGATTTTACCCTCCCTCATGCGCTGCCGCAAGGCCTGGGGCGCGACATCAATCAACTGCACCTCATCCGCCATCTGAATGATCCGATCGGGTACGGTCTCGCGGACACGAACACCGGTAATATGTTCAACGGCATCATTCAGACTTTCGAGATGCTGTACGTTCATTGTGGTAATCACCGAGATGCCTGCATTCAGCAGGAGCAGGACATCTTCATAACGCTTTTGCCGGACACTTCCGGGCACATTCGTATGCGCCAGTTCATCCACAAGCACCACTTCCGGACAAAGTTGCAGAATACCCTCCGTGTCCATCTCTTCCAGACGAGTCTCCTGATAAACGCGCTTCGCGCGAGGGATCACAGACAGGTGACCCATCTGCTCCACGGTTTCCGCCCGCCCATGTGTCTCCAGCAAACCGATTTGCACATCGATGCCCTTACGGAGCAAATCATTGCCTTCCCGAAGCATCATGTAGGTTTTGCCTACACCTGGTGCGGCTCCGATATATATTTTGAATGTACCGCGCTGAATCTGGCCAATCTGTTCCTTCATTTCCTGCTCGCTTAGTCTGCGGTATGTCAGCGACTCCACATCGTTAACTTTAGCCGGAACCACACGTTCACCCTCCCGGGCCGCTCGATCAGCAACCAGAAACAGATCGACACCACGTAATCTGCGCAGCAGCGAGTTAACAACGGACCCTTGCCACAGTTCCTGCCAGCGTGTACGCCGGGAGTGTCCCATCACAATCCGGGTAATCTGGTGCTCCATGGCGTAACGCGCCAGCGTAGACGGGATGTTGCGACGGTGTAATACGGACAGTTCCTCCATATGGCCGCCAAACTTCTCCACCAACTTGATCATATTGCGCCGAAATACGGTTGCCTCCTTGGTTAATGGCTGCTTCATATTCCGAAAAACCACGGCGCACAGATCACCATTCAGCCGTTTGGCAATCTGTTGTCCACGCCGGATATAGATGGAGCCATTCCAATGATATTGCGTGGACACCAGAATCCGTTCCATGATGCCTGTTGTGACGGTAATTCCCATCTCCTCCCGATGCTCACGCAGGGATTCATTCACCCCTTCTGCAACCAATCTCAGGGCCAGTTCGCGCAGAATACCCAGATTGCCTTGACGAAAAACTGCTTCTCCCTCATGCCCCTTCAGATGACCTTCTGCCAGACGGCTCAGTATGGTTTCTGGTGTGACGTCTATCAGCTTCACTTCATCCGCAAGCTCCAATGTATCGGCAGGCACCGTATATTCTGCTGCGATGCCCGTAAGTTGTCGTGCCAGCTCTGTATAGCCTTCCAGCTCATACACATTCACCGTTGTCATGACACTGATGTTGTTTCGGAGCAAAAACTGAATATCCTCCAGCCGGGTAGCATACCGAGCACCTTCTCTGTTGCGATGTGCCAAACCATCCACCAGCACAACCTCCGGATTACGTGCCAATAGTGCATCCAAGTTCAGATCCTTCATCTCTACATCATCACTCTCGCGTAACCAGTGAATGCTTGGAATCCGTTCGAGTGCGCCAAGCTGTTCCACCGTTTCCGGTCTGCGCATTGTGGAGACGGCGCAGATGACCACATCAATGCCCTGCTCACGCAACGTATTCCCTTCTCGTAACATGTGATACGTTTTGCCCGATCCGCTGACTGGGCCGATGTAGATTTTGAGCGTACCCTGTTGCAGCTTCGTAATCATCTTCAACATCTCTTCCGGTGACTTGCGCTTGAAGCTGTCTTCCATCCGTCCTCTCCCCTTTCTTGTTAATGTGAAGATAAAAATGGAGAAAGCCCCTCCCGATATATCGAGAGCAGGCTAATATGTTCGTTCGTTAGTTCAGTTCTGCTGTCAGCGCCAGATTCAGAGCCGTTACATTCACACGCGGTTCCCCGAATATACCCATTTGCCTGCCTTGCATATGCTCATTTACAAGTTGTACAAGCTGCTGTTCACTAAGCCCTGTAGCTTCACTAATGCGCGGGATCTGTGCCTCAGCGGCTTCGGGAGAGAGATCCGGGTCAAGTCCAGAGCCTGAACCCGTCACGAGATCAGCAGGGATCTGCTTCAATCCCGGATTTTCCTGCCTAAGCTGAGCAATCTTTTCTTTCATCTCGCCGATATACTCCTCTGAGGCTACAGCGCGATTGGAACCGGCCGAAGCCGTTGGATCATAACTAGCATTTGATGCCCGGGGCTGGAACAGCCCCGGCGATTGGAAATCCTGCGCCAGCAGGGACGAGCCGATGATTTTCTCATTTTGCGTAATCAGACTGCCATTCGCCTGCGCAGGAAAGAGAAGCTGGGCTACACCAGTCGTTACAAGCGGGTAGATTAGGCCGCATATCAGCATAAGCACAACGGATAACCGTACGACGGGCAAGAACATGTTCATACAGATCACTTCCTGATTTCATTAGAATAAAAGAACAATTTTGATAAGTGTTGTTATCTCGTTAAAGAATCCCCGACAGAACCATATCAATCATCTTAATGCCGATAAAAGGTACAATCACGCCACCTACGCCATAGATGAACACATTGCGGCCAAGCAACCTTTCGGCTGACATCGCCCGATACTTAACCCCTTTCATCGCGATGGGAATAAGCAGCGGAATAATAATGGCGTTGAAGATCAGCGCCGACAGGATCGCAGACTGTGGTGAAGCCAGATTCATAATATTAAGCGCCTGAAGCTGCGGCATGGCGAGAATGAACATAGCTGGAATGATGGCAAAATACTTCGCGATATCATTGGATATCGAAAAGGTTGTGAGTGCGCCGCGTGTAATCAGCAACTGTTTGCCAATGGAGACGACCGACAATAGCTTGGTCGGGTCGGAATCCAAGTCAATCATGTTGGCCGCTTCTTTGGCCGCCATGGTGCCCGAATTCATCGCCAGGCCCACATCGGCCTGCGCCAGAGCAGGAGCATCATTGGTACCGTCGCCCGTCATGGCGACAAGTTTGCCCTCCTGCTGCTCTTTTTTGATCGCCGCAATCTTGTCCTCGGGCTTCGCTTCGGCAATAAAATCATCCACGCCCGCTTCCAGCGCTATGGTTGCTGCGGTCAGCGGATTGTCGCCTGTACACATAATGGTCTTGATGCCCATGGCGCGCATCTCAGCGAACTTCTCCTTCAGCCCTGGCTTCACAGTGTCTTTCAGATAGATCACACCGTAGATTCGTTCATCGATGGCCACAGCAAGTGGCGTACCTCCAGCCTTTGCAATACGATTTGCAATCTCATCCAGATCACCAGGTATGCTACCTCCTGAGGAAGTAATATATCTTTTGATCGCATCCACCGCACCTTTGCGGATCTTCATTCCGCTACTCAGATTCAGACCGGACATCCGGGTCTCTGCCGTGAATTCCACATTTTCCGCATTGGCATACTCCGTCTCAGACCAACTTTGGCCTTGTTTGCCTCCCAATTCCACAACAGAACGCCCTTCCGGGGTCTCATCTCGCACAGAAGCCTGTAAAGCAGCCCGCGTCATCTCTGATGAAGTAATGCCCTGAACTGGAATGAATTCAGATGCCATACGGTTTCCGTATGTGATCGTCCCCGTTTTGTCCAGAATCAACGTATCGATATCCCCGGCTGCTTCCACCGCTTTACCCGACATGGCGAGCACATTAAACTGCGTAACACGGTCCATCCCGGCAATACCAATGGCCGATAACAATCCACCAATTGTGGTTGGGATCAGGCAGACGAGCAGTGCGATCAATGTCGCCAGATCCAGTCGAATACCCAGGTAATTCGCCATTGGAACCATCGTGAGTATGACAATCAGAAAAATCAGAGTTAATACGGCGAGCAGGGTTGTCAGCGCGATTTCGTTTGGTGTTTTCTGGCGCTGTGCCCCCTCAACCAGAGAGATCATTCGGTCAAGAAATGACTCCCCCGGATCGGTCTGAACACGCATGACGATGTAGTCGGACACGACACGTGTCCCCCCGGTAACGGAGGAGAAATCTCCCCCTGCTTCCTTGATGACCGGGGCGGATTCTCCCGTAATGGCCGATTCATCAATGGAGGCCAAGCCTTCCATAATCTCACCGTCCGTCGGGATCAGTTCACCAACTTCCACACGGACCATATCGCCTTTTTTCAACTGGGTCGAAGACACTTGCCGGATTGTTCCATCCTTCTGCACCAGATTGGCCAGGGTGTCCGACTTCGTCTTGCGTAACGTATCCGCCTGAGCCTTACCTCTGCCTTCTGCAAGTGCCTCCGCGAAGTTGGCGAACAGCAGCGTGAACAGCAAAATGAAAAACACGGCAATGTTGTACCCGCACCCAGCCTCGGATGCGGTGAATAGATCTGGATTGATGCAGAGTAAGAGCGTAATGAATGTACCAACCTCGACAATAAACATGACCGGATTTTTGATCATGAACATCGGATTTAGTTTCTTGAACGCATCGAGTGAAGCCTGAAGTATCATATCCTTGCTTAACGACCGTTTCGATCCGGGATCACGTTGAATATTACCTCGGTTGTTATCCGGCTCATTGCCCTTCGTTCTAAACATTTCTGTATCCATGTGTTGCATCGTCTGCTCCTTCTTTCGTTCGACTGCATTCATCGTGCACTGCCACCTCCGTACGTTACGTCCTTATACCAATTCCTCTGTTGCTCCCCTGTCATATTTCTCATTGAATCATTGCCAGATGCTCTGCGATCGGTCCAAGGGCAAGCGACGGGAAGAACGTAAGCGCACCAACTACAATGATCATCATGACCAAAATGCCAGCAAATAGAGGTGTGTGTGTCCGCAACGTGCCCGTAGTTACAGGCACAACCCGTTTGGTGGCGAGTGAACCCGCAATAGCCAGCATGGCGATCATCGAAACGTACCTTCCCAGCAGCATAACGATACCAATCGCGATGTTGTAAAAGTCTGTATTGGCATTTAGTCCTGCAAAGGCCGATCCATTATTGGCTGCACCCGAGGCAAAAGCATAGAGAACTTCGGTCAGGCCATGCATCCCCCCGTTCGAGATGGACGCAACGGTTTCGGGCCGCATAAGCGCGATTGCCGTTGGCCCCAGAATAATCAAAGGATGAATGAGCAAGGCGATGGATGCGAGCTTCATTTCTTTGCCCTCGATTTTTTTGCCCAGAAACTCAGGTGTCCGTCCCACCATTAATCCACAGATAAACACAGCCAGAATCACATACAGCAGTCCGTTGATCAGTCCTACCCCTTTGCCCCCAAACACGTTATTGAGCATCATCTGAGCCAGTGACACAAGACCTCCAAGCGGAGTGAGCGACTCGTGCATATTGTTGACTGAACCTGTTGTAGCCGCCGTCGTGACCGCTGTGAATAAGGCCGACTCCGGTATGCCGAACCTAACCTCTTTCCCCTCCATATTGCCTTGAAGACCTACTGCATCCAGCGCGGGTACACCGCGATATTCGGAGACAAATACGGTGGTCAACATCACTAGGAAAAGAAAACTCATCGCTGCGAACAATGCCCAACCCTGCTTCCGGTTATTGACCATCAAGCCGAAGGCGTATACCAGTGCAGTGGGTAACAGCATCATACAGACGATATGCACCAGATTGCTCAGGGCCGTCGGATTCTCGAATGGATGTGCAGCATTGGTTCCAAACCAGCCGCCACCATTCGTTCCGATGTGTTTGATCGACTCCAGTGAGGCGACCAGTCCACGTGAGATCGTCTGCTGCGCGCCTTCCAGCGTGGTTGCGTTCACCGCTCCCGCGAGTGTCTGAGGCACCCCCTGGAACACGAGGAACAAGGCCACGATGAAGCTCAGCGGTAAAAAAATTCTCGTAATCGACCGTACAAGGTCGACGTAAAAGTTCCCCAGTTCATCCCGGCGGCCTATCAGCCCGCGAATGAACACAATAGCCACTGCAAATCCCGTTGCTGCCGACGTAAACATCGGAAACGTCACGGCCAGCATCTGTGACAGATACGACAAGGCGTTCTCGCCCGTATACGACTGCCAGTTCGTGTTGGTCATGAAGGATACGGCCGTATTAAATGCCTGCGCCGCTGGCATATTGCCGATGCCATCCGGATTGAGCGGTAAATACTTTTGCAGCCGTAGCACCAGAAACATCAACACCAACATTACAAAGTTGGAGAGGAGAACAGCCGTGAGGTACTTTTTCCACCCCATCGATTCGTTCTCGCGTACTCCCATTACTCGATAGAGCAGTCGCTCCGGTCCGCCAAAAATCCGATCCAACCCCGTTCGCTGTCCATCAAACACGTTCACTATATATTTTCCCACCGGTTTCACCAGCAGTAGGATGATAAGTAGCGTCACCGCTACTTGCACTACACCGATACCCATATCCGCATTTCCTCCCTATTCGACGTTCACTTGTTCGTGCATTACGCACATTGTCAGCATCAGAATTTCTCCGGCTTCACCAGCACATAACCGAGATATATCACCAGTGCGAGTACAATCATGCCGATGACAATCATTTGGCATCCCCCTCTCTACCCTCAAGCCTTCTCGCAGAATTTCACGAATCCCCAAAACACCGCAAACAGCAGCACAACCAATCCAATCATCGTGGCATCATTCACCATGTGCCCTTCCTCCCTCTCGCTACCGTTCTCTGCACCTGCTACATGTAAAATCGTAATATGAAACGCTGTAAAAAAGGGGTAAAGAAATGCCTCCATGGGTGTAAAAAAAACGTAAAAAAGACCCGCTCTCCTCAGCAATGGGCTGAAAAGAACGGGTCTATAAGATTTACTATTTATCCAAATGGATTCTGTGCCCACTGCAATAATCTCTTTTTTGTGATTTTGCCATGAGAGGTATGATGGATGACTTGCCCCTGATCGAGCAGAAGTACCTGGGGTGACTCATGGTGAACCTCTGTTTCCTCTGCAATATGGCGGGACAACGAACGATTTTCAATCACTTTGACGATGCGGTAGTCCATAGGTTGTTTGGGATCTGATGCATGGGTGCCTACAAACGCCATAAACTCTCTGTACGCTCTCGCACTCGTCGGACAAGTCGTGCTGTGTTTCAGAATAAGCACCGGATGATCCTGCGAGCGATGAAGCGCGTCTTCCCAGTCATCAGGTTTATGCAATTCACGGACATGTTCGCTGAGCATATGTTCCGAGTCTGACCCTGCACGTTTGCTAACCACCGAACCAATCACAATGCCAAGCGCCACGCCAAAAGCAATCCCGAGTCCAAGCTGCTGTGTAGCCGTACCAATGCTAACTCCCATGGCAACACCTATAGAAAGCCATACAGCTTGATGATTTACTTTTTTCTTCATGCAGATCTTCCCTTCCTGAGATATGTATATCAAGGCAACCTTCCCACCGTATATTCTAATCAAATTATAGCATAGGCCTCTGTGAGCAGGCGTTGATAATCTTCATCTCCGGGTACAGGTTTCAGTGATTGGATTTATGCAAAATGCTCATTTGTGATACACTGGTTGTAATTTGGAAACGATGAACATGAAGAATGGATTGGAAGGGCGGAAATTCCATATGACATACGCATTTATGATTGAACCGCAGGATTTTATTGCGCTGGATAACGAAGATGAACTGATTGAGAAATGTCAGGAGTGGGGCCTGCTTTCTGGTAAAGCGACCAAACTCAAAACGTTCTATTATAAAGGAAACGGATTAAACATGCCGTGTACCATCATTGGATATGTGGATCACATGGCAGCCGTTATTCAACTGGATAATGGACAAAAGCATTGTATTCACCCGTCGTATCTGAAGGAAATGCAAGCGTCCAGTTACAGCGCCAGAAGCATAAGTAATGTCGGGTCAGATCGCAGCACAGAACCCTCAACTTCGGATACAGTCGTACCAGTTACCCCTGTTGAACTTACGCAAACTCCAGATGCCTTGGTTAATCCGGATGAAATTCCGTCGGATCTGGATGATTCGGACGACACGGACACAGATGAATTCTCCTCGGGGATGAAGGGTGATCCAGATGGGCTAGTAGAAGAGTATGTTGGACCTCAGTCTGGGGCAGCCAGTGAAGCCAAACCTAAAGCCAAAACAGCGAGCAAAGCTAAGAGCGTCAAGATTGATCTGCCCGAAGGCAAAGTGAAGATGAGTGCCGTTGTCAAAGAGTTCACCACCGTACCGAATCACTTCTCTGACAATGACGACGAAGTCATCATCTATGAAGCAGTTACCATTACGGAGCCAGACGTCATTGATGTTGGGGAAGCCTGGTCAAGCCACAGTGCCACCGTTAAGAAACAGGAACTGGAAGTGGGCGACGTTATCACGTTTGAAGCGAAAATTATCAAGAAGAAGCTGACACGTAACCCGGTTCCCTATAAAATCAACAATCCTTCCAAGATTCAGAAGGAAGACTAATCAAGGAAGATTAATCACGAGTCATTACAAAAAAAACAAAAAACCTCCAAGACTGCCTGAAGCAGATCGCGGAGGTTTTGGCCATTTGAAGTTTATATTAGTGAAGAGTACACTCTTAAGCTTGTCCCGGCGTAGCACTGATCTGAAACTGTACGCCAAACTTATCGACAACCGAACCGTAGGCTGGACTCCAGAACGTTTCTTGTATCGGCATTTTCACTTCGCCACCGTCTTGCAACTGGTTGAAAATCGCTTTGGCTTCATCCGCCGTATCCGTGTTCACAGTAACCGTAACATGATTACCTACAGTGTACGGCATACCTGGAAACGTATCAGACAACATTAATACCGAGCTGCCAATCTGCAAAGAAGCATGCATAATACGGTCTTTCGCTTCTGGCGGGATGGGGTGATTCGGGTCAGATGGACCGTCGCCAAATGTTTGAAGCGCGAGCACTTCGGCTCCAAATGCCTTTTGATAAAAATCTACCGCTTCACGTCCATTACCGTTTGTAACCAGATACACATTCAAGCTGATCGACATGCGTTCTTCATCTCCTTGGGCTCTTGTAATTATACGATTCACGCCACTTGCGACATGAGTATATATGAACAGGTTGTCCTTTGACAAACGTATATTTCTGCACTCATCACTGCGGACCTTTACACGATTAGGGTTACCAACATATTCTTAATCCATCCCTCTCCCACTACTTCTTGCGCCTGCGTATGTAGTAGAGAACCGTGATCAGAACACCCGGAACCAGTGCTGCAAAACTGGCATAGATCAGACACCATTTCAACAGGGTAAATAGCGGAGTGAGTTCAGCAAGCACAGACGTACGTTCAGGATAACGATACATGATCAGGGATGCACCTATATTTTCAAGCATGTCCATAACCCAACCTAAGATCGGAATCAGATTCACCCAACGCCAGCGACTCTTTACCGGAAGCACACGATAGAGTATCGATAACAGAACAACTAAGAGGGACAGATAGGCCAAGGGCCATATGAGGTCAAATGTGAATCGTGCTTGAATATAGGCGCTCCGCCCTGCTTCACCATACTGCTCAGCCATCTGATAAAGATCATCCGCCGTGTACAGAAAAGACGAATCCGGGGACTGCCCTCCACCGGTGGCCTCCTCCGACTTTGCCGCCTGCCAGGGCAGAATGAATGCAATAAAACAGGCAAAAACAACAACCGCAGCTGCAACCCATTTCCAATTCACCCGCTGATAGAACCAACCTGACACTTTATTCAGCACGTTCCGTCCCCTTTCCGATAAAAAAAAGACCACTCTCCCGAATCCTATCGGTAAAATGGTTGTGTTCAATCCTATGAAGTTATCGAGCTTGAACGATGTTATCTATTTCACTTTTCAATAAGAGGTATCGGTGAACACTTCTCATGATCGGGACCTTCGTTAGTTTGTTCTTGTCCACGTACAGTTTCATCTGGTCTTTGGTCAAACCAAGCAAACTTCCAGCTTCCGATACCGTCAATACTACCTCGGGGTTCGTAGCATTAAACGTCCTCTTTACTTTCTGATTCCAGTCCTCGAATACCTGCATAGATCAGTGACATCTCCTATCCATAGCCAGTTATTATCAGGCTGAATATATCCAGTATACCACACTTGTGCTGCTCGTAACTTAATCCTTGCGCAGAACCATATTCTGATAGGCATATTTCCTGCTTGACCCTGACGTTAACTCGAGGGTTTATACTGGCTTCAGGAGGGGATTAGCATGAGTATGTCACCTGAACATGTAACCAAGAAACGACGCAGCAGTGGAATAGCCATTATTGGAATGAGTTGGTTGACGATGACATTGGGTCTGTTTTTTGCTACACTCGCAGGGGAGTTTGTCAGCACTATTGTTGCTGGTGAATGGATGGTTCATCTCATCCAAGCTGTTGTCATTATTAGTATCGTATTGCCCGTACTACTCGTCATTCGAAGGCACTTCCATATGAAGTCCGTTCTTCTTCCTCTGACAGGAAAAAGCATAATTCACTTGCTCTTTGGCGCATTATTTGCCACTTCTCTGGCCTTCATCGGGTTAGCGATAGCTAGTATGAACAACTGGATTACGATTACGGAGTGGCACTTCTCAGCCGAGTTTTTGCTTACTGTTGCACTTAATAGTTGTATTGCTTTCTTGTACGAAGCTTTGCCAGAGGAACTATCCATGCGAGGCATGGTCTATGATGGATTACGCTTCAGACTGCGACTTCCTGTGTTTTTCGCTTATGTAACTCAAATCATACTCTTTCTGCTGGTTCCGATGAGTGTCAGCCTATTGCAAGAGCTCGTCGGTATGGATGCCGGAAACCGGATAACCTTGGATTATATGATCCTACTCTTGACCTATGGAATTACGTTACAGCTTCTGCGCAGTTTGACCGGTTCTCTATGGGCCTCCATCGGATTTCATGTCGCTTACCTGGAAGTAGCCCGATTCGTTGTTATGCCAGGTGATAGACCGGCATTGTTAAGCTATACCGCGCAAGATAATGGGTTGGCCGAAATATTTATTTTGTATATGATGATAATCTTCGTCGGTGGGATCATTCTGGCGGTGCTCAATGCATGGCGCTGGTGGAGAATACATAAATCATGAGGGAGGGATCTGCTGTTGTATACCGTTGGACAACTATCCAAACATACCGGAGTATCCATCCGAACACTTCATTATTATGAAAAGCTGGGTTTACTGCGACCGGCCCGTAATGAGAACAATCAGTATCGCTTATATGGTGAAAAGGATATTTTACGGCTTCAGCAGATTACCATTCTGAAGAAAATGCATTTTAAATTGAATGAGATTGGAGAATTCCTCGATCAGGATGCTACTCGCTCTGAACCAGAAAGTAATCTCACTTTATGGAATAATACGTTGGAACAACAACTGGCCGTCGTTAAGGAACAGCAGGAGAGATTAAGCAAGGTCGAGCATCTTCTTTTTTCAACTATATATGCCATCAGAGCATCCGGTACAATCAGTCTGGATGAGATGCTCGGTTTCATCCGTGAACTGGATCAACCTCCGGGCAAGTTCCGTCAAGATGTTTTTACACCTGAAGAAATGGAATCGTTACCTCTGAATAATCAGAACGATTCAATATCCATGGAATGGGCTGATATTCTTAAAGATGTTCATACATGCAAGATGGAACCTCCGGATTCCGAAGCCTCACGGTTACTGGCCATCCGAATCTCTGATTATGCTGAAAGGGCTTTTCAAGGGAATGCAGAATTGGCAGAAAAATATTGGGATTATATCACCCCAGGGGATGATCGGTCAGCTCGTGTATATGGTATGACAACGGAAACCATGCGTTACATCGAAATGATCCTGGACCGATGGACAGTCCAGAATCCTAATGATCAAAAATAAGAGCCACTTCGAAAAGTGGCCCTTGATCCATTCCCTTATTATGTTCCATCATGCTTCGTTACGCCTCTTCCCAGAAGCGACGCAGGTTGTCCATGGCAATTTTGGATGCGGATTTGCATTCCTCCATGCCTTCGAACTCCACCGTAATGTTTCCATCATAGCCGGAGTCTTTGATCAGCTTTACAATTTTACGAATTGGAATGTCACCTTGTCCAACGATCGCTCCTCGCAGGAAGTTACCGTAGGCTGTCGTAAACCATTCACCCTCACCCGGATGCTCATCATAAGGACGGAAGTAGAAATCTTTGAAGTGGACCAGAGAAGCGTACGGCAGATTTTTCATGACACCGACGATCGGGTTCTCATCCACACACATGAAATTGCCAATATCGAGTGTTGTTTTGAAGTTCGGACGATCTACAGCATGCAGAACACGCTGCACCCGATCACTCGCCTGCACGCTGAACCCGTGATTTTCAATGGTTGTCGTGATGCCAAACTGCGCGGCATAGTCCGCAATGATCTGGCTTCCCCGCACCATCAGCGGCAGATTTTGCTCGAACCAGGCGATGGTCATCTTTTCCTTTGGCAGGGTAAACGCCGTGACGTCATGACGCAGATGTTTTACACCCATCCGGTGTACGACATCCACATGTCTTTTGACCCGAGCCATCTCCTCTTCAAACGCCTCTTCCGTCTCCTGCACGAAGTTCGCTGGTAGCGAGTAGTTGGACAGTGCAATACCCTTAGACGCCGCCCGCTCCCGAATCGCATCCGCCAGATCGTGATTATCCTCCACGGTATAACCGTAAGGCACCATCTCCATATGCTCGCCGCCGTTCGCCGCAATCCAGTCGATCACATCCAGCACCGTCATCTCACCCGAATTCAAATCGTTCAACAAACTATACGTGCTCAGGCCCACTTTCATCTGCTCAGCTCCCTATCGATATTGTTGGATAAATTGAACCGCTTTGCGAATGTCCTGCTCCGGTTGATGGCCTACTTCACGTTCAATCGTCAGATAACCGGTGTAACCAATCTCCTGAAGCGCTGCAAAGTATCCATCAAAATCAACGCCACCCTCGCCCAGCGGCACCTCACGGAAGAAAGTCCCGGAAGAGACCATCTCGGCAATCTTATCGTGATCCATAGGGGCATAACCGACCGCTCCGTATACGTCTCGTGGGTCAACTTCCTTCAGCCGCACACCATCCTTCACATGAGTATGTACGATGTAATCCTTGAGCAGATGAACGCCCCGCGCCGGATCATCTCCGGTCACCATCACCATGTTCGCCGGGTCAAAATTCACCGATACTCCGTTGGTCGACAGCGTATCCAGGAATCCTTTCAAGTCAGCAGCCGTTTCCGGTCCTGTCTCAATGGCAAAGTATGCGCCAACACTTTTGGCGTATTGGCCCAACTCCTCACAAGCAGCATGCAGCGTAGCGTAGACTTCCGATGAAGGGTCATGTGGAACAATGCCAATATGTGTGGTGACGATGTTGGTGCCCAGATCGAGGGCCAGATCCACGATCCGCTTTGACTTCTCCACTTTCCACGGATTATCTTCCTTGACCTGAAACCCATGTCCGCCCAGGTCACCGACCAATGCTGAAATGTCGAGACCCAACGAATCGATGTAACTCTTCAACTCCTTACGCGCCGCAGGTGACAAATTTTCAGGGTCCATCTCTCCCTTGACGGCGTAGATCTGCACACCTTCTGCACCTACGTCTTTGGCTTTGTTTAACCCTTCCCGTACACCTACGCCAAAGCTATCCACGATGACACCGATCTTATTCGTTAATTTCATGTCATACCTCCTGTGATTGAGTGAGTAACTCTACGTTCTCATGTAAATGTAAGGTTCGACTCATTACTGATATCAACAAGTTTCACCGACTTGATCTCATACGGTTTGAATGTCAGTTCGATTGTGCCGTTTGAACAAGTCAACGGATGGATCTCATCCTCCAGCAGATTAATGATGGACGCTTTGATTTCCTTTTCAGCCCACTGAACCTGCACCGTTTCCCGACCTCCTGATGATTCGTAGAAACGCAGCACCGTTCCCGAGCCGTCTTCCGCGGGCTTGATTGCGTCCAGAATGACATGCTCACTGTTGAACTGAACCCAAACGTGTTCAGCTGGCAAGTGACCCGAAGACTGACTCGCTGCCACAACCTCCACCGGATGATTAAGCTCCATCGCCCGGCGAACGACGGCGGCTTGTCGCCAATCGCCCTGATGGGGCAGGATCGAATACGTGAATTCATGATCGCCCTGATCGGCATGTTCATCCGGCCATTTCGGGGCACGAAGCAGGGACAGGCGGATCGTCCGATCCTTGATGTCATACCCGTACTTGCAATCATTCAGCAAACTCACACCGCTGTTGCCCTCCGAGATATCCGCCCAACGATGTCCACAGACCTCGAACTGCGCCTGCTCCCAACTGGTGTTGTTATGAGTTGGACGCTCCAACGCTCCAAACGGAATTTCATAAGCCGCTTTGGCTGCCACCAGGTCCACCGGAAATGCCACCTTGAGCAGTTTATGGCTCTCATTCCAGTTCACTTTTGTACGGAAATCAACACGCCGCTGGTAACGATGCAAAATGATATCCTGACTGATCTCCGATTGATTCAACTTCCAGACAAAGCGTAGTACATCTCGCGTAGCCCCGCGCTGTACAATCTCTCTGGAGATCAACTGCACCGCACCAGCTCGCTGGGATTCAAATCGTGGATCGATATCCCATGCATCCCAGTACGTCGGTTTGTCGTGGAAAAACTGCCACTCATTCGCCCGATCACCAGGCTTCAGCCAGTCACGTCCTACCGTTTTGTCATACCATCGAGTGATCTCTCCCAAGTTATTAAACTCAAGCGTGTAAAATTCAGTTTCCCACGTGGAAGGGAAGGATTTTTCTTCCCTTACTGGAAGGATAACATCCGATGCTTCGCGCAGCCATATGGTTGTATACCCAAAAGCAGGAATCGACGGAACATGCACGAGCAACGTATACTTGTCTTCCTTTTGTTCAAGATCACAGGCCAGACGGTTTCCTTGACGATCAAATGCTGCCATCCTGGCGAGGTGGGCATCCCCTGTAATGGTGATATTTTCTCCACGTTCCCAGCCAAGGCTGTTGAATATAATGTAGGGAAGACCATCAACTTCATCTGTAGCAATGTTCTCCGCAAGGGTATCCAGCGTTTCCCGCAGTGCGGATGTACCCAGTGCAAATACCTTCGTGTACTCCTCGGTGGACGTTACGTAAACTTCTGGAATCGACGTTCCCGGAATAATGTCATGGAATTGGTTGAGCATAATCAACTTCCAGCCTTCATCCAGATCATTCTTCGTGTGCGCGCCGTAAGCCCCGGCAAATTGCCCCCAGATTTCCGCTTCCCGATATAATACCTCTGCCTTACGGTTGCTACGTTTGTTCCTCGCATGAGTTGTATACGTTCCGCGATGCAGTTCCAGATACAAGTCCCCGTGC
The DNA here is from genome assembly GCF_000517845.1 of Paenibacillus sp. FSL R5-192. Classification (NCBI taxonomy): domain Bacteria; kingdom Bacillati; phylum Bacillota; class Bacilli; order Caryophanales; family Paenibacillaceae; genus Paenibacillus; species Paenibacillus sp. FSL R5-192. Next base: position 52,991 of record NZ_ASPR01000078.1, read on the forward strand.
CATTTCGGCAACGTCGGATTATTTAATGATATGTCTTCAAAAAAAGCCCCTGCTGTGCTGAATTTACTGATTGGCTGCCCCACCATCAAGTGGGATCGCTCCGCAAACTCCACCATCTCATTCGTCACGCCGCCACCACCATCGCCATGTCCGTAAAGCAACATTTGCTCAGGGTGAACATCCTTTTGTTTAAATGATTGCCAATGTTCATCCACATCTTTGGGACGCGTATGCTCATTCACCCCATGGTTCAGATACGCAAGCACCGAAGTACCATCAATGCCCACCCAGTCGAAGAGGTCATACGGAAACGCATTGGTATCATTCCAATTCAGCTTGGTGGTCATAAAATAAGGAATATTGGCGAGCTTCAGCATCTGCGGTAAGGAAGCGCAGTAGCCAAAGGTATCCGGCAGCCACTCGATGTTGGAGCGTTTGCCAAACTCGGCCTGATAGAAGTTCTGTCCATACAGAATCTGCCGAACTAACGACTCGCCACTCGGAATATTCAGATCCGGCTCGACCCACATGCCTCCAACCAATTCCCAGCGTCCTTCAGCAATGCGGGCTTTAACTCGCTCGTACAACTCCGGGTAATGATCCTTCACGAAGGCATACAACTGCGGCTGGCTCTGGGAATACACAAAATCCGGGTACGTATCCATCAAGGTGCACATGGTCGAGAACGTGCGACTGGACTTGCGAACTGTCTCACGTACAGGCCACAGCCAGGCTATATCAATGTGGGATTGTCCAACCAGGTGCATGAAGCCACTTCGATATTCCTCCGGGTCTTCCTGCTGTACCGACTGTGCTAATGCATATTCGAAGTTCTGTATCCAGGCTGCATCACTCCAGCGTTCCGGGTCATTGTACATGTTATCCATCACCTGATAAATAGCCTGAACAAGTGCCATCCGCTTGGGCTCCTTCTCGTTATATGCCCGGAGCGACTCGGCGAGTACCGTAACGCTGTACATCAGGCTCTGCAGTGGCTGATTAACATGAACCAATGCTGCCCGAATGCCCTGAATAGGCGGCTGAATAACAGCTTGTCGGTTGAGTGGGTCATGCGGCTCTGGAATCGGATCATAGAGTTCAATCTCCAACTGTGGCGTATTTCCTACCCGACTTCTCGGAAGGGGGACGAACCCGTGATTCCGGTCCAGTCCGTGATAAGACATGCCATTCACCTTCAGCAGCCCTTCTCCCCCAGCCTCAAAGATCAGACCAATAGCCTGATCTTGCCATTCCACCGGAATCTCCACACGGTTGCTCAGAAAATAAGTCGTTCCATGTACGCTGTTCAGCGGATTCAAGCTTTGCATGGCCTTGTCTGCCTGCTCATCTTCATTTACTTCTGCCTGTTCGTACTCGTATTCCCCTGGCCGAATGTATCTGGCCCTCTGCATCTCCCACGCTGGAAGCTCGATCGTATCCAGCCATTGTCGCTGTTTCAGATCTTCGATGAATCGCTGAATTCGAATCATACCTCCACCCCCACCTTCTGAATGTGCAGACTGCAGGCGGTCCAATCCATAGAATTGCGGCCAACCATGAGCCTGAATTCACCCGGTTCTACGACAGACTGGAGACGAGAGTCGATCAGTGCGAGGTGTTCTTTTTGCACAGGGAATGTAACGGTCTGGGTCTGTCCTGGCTTCAGATGAATTTTACGAAAACCCTTAAGTGACATTTCAGCCCGCGTAACCGAAGCCGACACATCCGTGATGTACAACTGCACAACCTCGCTTCCCGCAACCGCTCCGGTATTCGTGACTTCAACCATCACCTGAGCTTCATCGTCCGGGCCGATGACTTCTGGCATTACTCTTACATTCTCGTATTTGAATTCGGTGTAGCTCAGTCCATATCCAAACGGGTACTGCGGCGCCAGATCCATCTCCAGATACCGTTTGCCACGAGTGCGTTTGGCATGATAGTAGACCGGAAGTTGCCCAACATGCTTGGGAATGGAGACGGTAAGGCGGCCAGATGGATTCACATCGCCAAACAGAATATCCGCAATCGCGTTACCACCTTCCTGTCCGGGGTACCACGCTTCCACAATCGCATGGACATGCTCATCAATCCAAGGTTCAGCAATGGGGCGTCCGTTAATATACACCACGATAACGGGTTTCCCCAGCCTATGTACCTCCTGCACCAGCTCCAATTGAACACCCATGAGATTCAAAGACGCCCGGTCAATGCCCTCACCGCACTCCATATCGTTCCATGGATCATCGATTACCACAGACGCACCTGTCCGCAAGTCGATCGTACCTTCACCAAAATCGCGGGCGCTGGAACCACCCATCACCATCACGATGACATCGGCCTGTTCCGCACAGGCGAGCGCTTGTGCAAAGCCCTCCCTGGAATCGCCTTTAATCCGACAACCGGGTGCGTACAGTACCTGACCCGAATCCGTGCCAAGCTTGCGCGTAATGCCATCCAGTACGGTGACGATCTGTTCTCTCGGCTGTGGCGAGGTATAGTCCCCAAGCTGGTTATAGATATGGTTTGCGTTCGGACCAATGACAGCTAGTTTTGTACCTGTTTTGGCAAGCGGAAGAGTATTTTCCTCATTTTTCAGTAAAACAATCCCCTCTTGTGCAACTTCCCTCGCCAGCTGTGTATGGTCTTCACATCCGATGACCTGTTCTGCAAAGTCAGGATCTACGAAAGGTTGTTCAAACAGACCAAGACTGAATTTCATCTCCAGCACTCGCCACACAGCCAAGTCCAGATCCTTCTCTTCAATCATTCCCTGCTCAAGCGCCTGACCAAGATGTTTGCGATACATGTACCCGGACATCTCCATGTCTACCCCTGCCTGAAGGGACTGCGCTACGGCCTGCTCCCCGTTCTCAGCGGTGTTATGTCCATGGACCAGCATCTGAATGGCGCCAAAATCAGTAATCACAAACCCATCAAAACCCCACTGCTCCCGCAGAAGGTCATTCAGCAGATACGTACTGGACGTGCATGGTACGCCATCAATTTCGTTATATGCGGTCATCACGGAGCAAGCCCCGGCTTCCACTGCTTTTTTGAACGGCAACAGGTCTATTTCATGCAATTCACGTAATCCCATATGAACTGGAGCAGCATTGCGCCCACCCTCCGAGCTGCCATAAGCCGCAAAATGCTTGAGTGTCGCGACAATTGTCTGGTTGGAATCAAGGCGGTCACCCTGTAGTCCCTTCATGGCTTCTACTGCGAATTCACCGATTAGGTATGGATCTTCGGCAAAACATTCCTCCGTCCGTCCCCATCTCGGGTCACGTACTACATCAAGCACGGGGGAATACGTTGCCGCTCCCCCCTGGCTCCGGGTCTCCACAGCGATGGCTTCACACATCTTGCGGTATAACTCCATATTCCACGTGCTGCCCACCGTTAACGGTACCGGAAATACTGTCGCCCCAATCGCCATATGCCCATGGGAACACTCTTCTCCGAACAAAATGGGAATGCCCAGCCGAGAATGCTCCATGGCATACTGCTGAATGACATTTGTGGCAACGGCTCCTTGCCGTGGGGTCAGCCCCGTTTCCAGCGTCACTTCGGTCCATGGATCGGCCCGAAGCACACCATACAGAGAACCGACACCGCCCTGTTCCATGTCCGCTTTGAACTCTTCCGTCACCTGTACTGTACCATCAGCTGCTTTATCATACGTCTTCCATCCCATCGGCTGAATGAGTTGTCCAATCTTCTCTGCCGTTGTCATCCGTCCGATCAGATCCTGAACCCGTTCCTGAATGGGAAGCGAAGCATCTTTATAGTCCATATGCACATTCTCCTTATGCGTTCGGAATTAGTTAGGCGCATGCACTCACATGGCTTTGCGATAGTCACTTGGTGCCACACCCACCACGTTCTTGAAGGCCCGGTTGAAGGAATTATAGTTCGTGTAACCCACTTCCTCACTGATCTCCTGAATAGCCTTATCCGTCTCCTGCATGAGCAGCTTGGCTTTTTCAATGCGATGACTAATGAGCAGATCCACAAACTTCTCCCCAATCTCATCCTTGAAAAGCTTACTCAGATACTTCGGATTAATATCGAATAGATCACTAAGGTAGTTCAGTGACAGATCAGGATTGTTGTAATGCTCTTCGATGTATTTGCGAATCTCCAGAATATGTGATCTGTGTTTTCGGGAACAATGCAGCGTCTGCATCTGCAACGCCAGTTCTCTGAACCCTTCCCAGCACAGCTCACGCAGATCGTCTAACGTCTCCCAGCCCTCCAGCCTTGGAAGAAGTGGGGTGAATATAGCGGCCCATGACTCCTGATACTCTCGTGGAAGTTCGGCGAATTCCCGATTGTAATGTTGAAATAACAATTGGATCGTATTCATAATCTCCTGACGGGACAGAACGGACTCACTGATTTGTTCAAACAGTCTCTCAAAATGCTTTTCCCAGACATCGTCCGACAAGCGCATCGCCTGTACCAGCAGCGAGATGGTTTTCAGAAACTCATACACATCATTGGTCGAATTCGGCACATCGCTACACGGAATGATACGGTTTATCCCCAGTACAGCCTTGTACTCCAGCGCGTGCACAGCTTCTTTCAACGAAGCTCTCAGCCCCCGAATATCGACAGCAACCCGACCAACACCAATGGTCACGGTGAAGTTCAGATACTGATCGATTCTGTCCAGATAACCAGCGAGCAATCGATGCTCGGTCTCCTCAGCCTGTTCCATTGCCGGAATCCAGAGGATGGCGTACAGACGCTGATCGGAGATCCATTCAGCCCATACTTCCGTTCCTTCATGACGCGCACTCTCCTGCAGGATACTGGATAACACAAATTTCAGGAGGGATTGGTCCTGATCATGATACTCCGTCACAAATGTATCATACCGATCCATTTCAATTACCATGACGGCCCAACGATGCTCCAGCTCAGGCAGTTTGAACTTCTTCATCTCCGCTGTCAGCTCCGTGCTCGTAAAGTCTCGTGTGCCCTCCAGCAACTCCTGAAAGAACATTTTTTTCTGCAAAATCAGATTCTCTTCGTGCTCCTCCTGATATTGTCTCGTCTGATCAATCATGCGTTCCAGCGTTGTATGGATGAATCGAAACTCATTCTCCTTGCCATAGCCCAGCCCCGATTGCTTCTGCGAAGAGACGGTCTGAATTAACGTGACAATCTGCTGAATCGGCTTGTAATTTCTACGGGTCACGTAGATCACCCACACCACCCCGATCAACACAACCACTACCGCAAAGGCAAACCAGATATTATAAAATTGCAGCGTCCATTTGACGATTTTTCCATTGTTGAGACCTGTCTGCACCTTCCAACCGCTATAACTCGACGTGAATTCGGAGAAGACTTCTCCCGACGTGGTTTTAGTAGAAGCTGCACCCCCTCCTGGCATGCTGCTATCCCACAGATTGCCGCCCGAACGGTTGAAGATGTTCACAAACGTAAATTCCGGATCATACATCTGCATGATGGATTTTCTCAGGGTACTCAGGTCCACGTTTGTGACCACAAGTCCTTTGCCGTTTCCTACACTGCGCACAATCGTAATCACTTGCTCAGTCGCTTGCGATGGAAAAGCCCGGAACGCTCGTGCCCCTGCCCACTTCTGTTCATCCCTTGACCGGCTATCTGCAATAAAGTCTGCATCCGGGAACTCTTCAATCGGAACAGCCTTCCCGTTACTGAAGACCGTGCCATCCCCGTATCGAACGAGATAAATCGAATCAATCAGCGGATACTCTATTTTCAATTCATCAACCACCTGGACCGCCTGAATGCCGGCATACACATCATCGCTGCCAGATACCGAGAAATAATTCTTCAAGTTAGGGTTGGTCAAAATCTCACGCAGTACCTTGAAGTCGATGGAACGCAGGGAGTTGTCCAGATATTGCGTGACCTGAGAGGCCAGAAATTCATTGGCCTTAAGCGCTTCTCTACGGTTCTGTTCATTGAATACTTGAAAGAAAATAAAGAATAGAATGGTCGTCACAATAAAGAAAACAGGCAGATACGATAACAGCAAACGTCTAAACCAATTGTTGTTCATCTCCGAGATCCCCCCACCATTACTGTTCATGCTGAATGACGACAAACATCTGTGCTGATCGCTAATTTTCCATAAATATTCAGTACATTATATCGGATGACGTGGGGTTGTCATAGGAGAAGACCGTCCCGGTCACGGGTGACAGACGGGACAGCCTCTATATTGAATCCTTCAATTATTGATTCTTCTCAATGGCACGCTGGTAGATCTCAAGGTAATTACTCAGTCCGAGACCATCAAAGCCTTTGACATACGAATCCCATTCCTTATCAATGCTCTTGCTGCCAATAATGAACTGTGCCATATTCGTCTGTACATAATCCTTGATGGCCGTAGTCAGTTGTGCGGCTGATTCCGTATCCTCTGGACGAATAAATACGTTCGCAGGGTATACTTCTTTGGGTGCATAAGGTTCATACACATTGGTAGCTTGAGCCAGACGTGTACCATAACCCTCTGCTTCTAAAGGATTCTGTCCTTCCGCAAACAGATTACGGAACGTGTTGGACAAGTCATGTGCTCCGATCTGTGACCAACTCTCGTTCACAACAACGTTTGGATCACGCTCAGGCAGGTTGTAGTAGCTGTATTTGGCCGGCTCGCCATTGATGTTTTTCTCATCGGCATCTGCCTTCTTCCAGCCCTTGCCTTCAGTTGGTCCATACTCCGCGTACAGCGCACCTTCTTCACTGAACATGTAGTCTACGATCTTGATGGCGGCAATCTGCTGTGCTTCTGTCGCTTTGTTCGTGATGGCAAACTCAAACTCACCTACGCTCTGCGTGGCGCCTGTCGTCTGCACTCCATCTGGTCCTTTCAATGGAGGAACGATCTCCCAGTGCTGGTGACGGGTGATATCTTTGTCATAAGTATTCACGAGATAACTGACCAGCGCCGTTGTAATGGAACCGACCACTTCATCGCCTTCCTTGTTCCCCAGCTGTCCAATCGCCTGATCATTCTGTGTAAAGGAAGCCGGATCAATCAGGCCATCTGCATAGAGCTTGTTCATGTACTCCAGCCCTTTCTTCCAGCCTTCCTGATTGGCGGCAAAACTCACCTTGCCATCGTTCACGATCAGATATTTGTCGTTGTCATTGTATATAAAGCTATTCATCAGGTAGGCATCAATGTTGCCATTCCATACATACTTGTTCGGTGCGCCTGTAAGTGGAATCTCGTCCGCTTTCCCGTTACCGTTTGGATCTTGTGTCTTAAACGCCTTCAGAACGGTATACAGTTCATCAGTTGTGGTTGGCATTTTCAGAGCCAGATTATCGAGCCATTCCGTGTTGATCCAGTATTTCTGTGCATACGTACAGTGGTAACATTCATTGAAGATAGGCAGCGCATAGATGTTGCCGTCCGGTGCCGTAATGGCTTCTTTGAAGTATGGTTTCTCTTCCATAATCTTGGTCAGATTCGGACCATACTTCTGAATCAGATCTTGTAGCGGAAGGAACACGCCCTGTTTTCCATAGGTTTGAAGGTCTGAGGTGGTGAACTTGCCGTGAAGAAATACTTCCGGATAATCACCACTAGCCAGCAGCAATTGTCTGCGATCCTGCAAAGCGTCCGTTGGGGCCAGATCCCATTTTAGGGTAACGTCGAACTTGTCTTCGATAAATTGGGTAAATTCATTCTCTTCCATGGACGCTTTGCCTTGCGGAGCAAAGAGGGTCATGGTTACAGGACCGCCGCTCTCCCCGCTACCGTCGCTACTTCCACCCGATTCCTCGGATGAACTGCATGCGGACAACAAAGCCATCGAAGCAAAGACCAGAAACAACATCGAAATCCAAGATTTTCTCAATCTGACTCCTCCTTTTTGTTCATAACGGCAAATTATTGACTTGTACTGCACGTGTATAAAATCGACCCCGGAAGCCGGCGTGTTCCTTCCACCTCCTTTCAAGAGGCAACCGGGCTTAACTCACAAGGATTAACCTTTCAGGGAACCAACCATGACCCCTTTAACAAAATGTTTCTGTACAAATGGATACATGATCAGAATTGGAATGCTCGCGACAACAATCAGTGCATATTTCAACACCTGCTCGAACCCTTGGTCCCGCATCTGTTGGCTGGTATTGGCGAGCATCGCCGGATCAGCCGCGTTCAGGATAAGCAGATTGCGAAGCACGTATTGTAGAGGGAACAATTTCTCGGAACGCAGGTAGATCAATGCATCAAAGTACGCATTCCAGTGACCTACGGCATACATGAGTGTCATGACTGCCAGAATGGGCTTTGATAAGGGAAGAACTACGCTGATCAGATACCGGATATCCCGGCAACCATCCATTTCCGCGGCCTCCCCGAGTTCTTCCGGAATGGAAGATTGGAAGAAAGTTCTTGCCACGATTACCTGGAATACTGCGAGCGCCCCGGGCAGCCACATCGCCCAACGTGTATCGAGCAGGTGCAAATCCTTCATCAAGAGGTAGGTGGGAATCAGACCGCCATCAAAGAACATCGTGATCATCATGAAAATAATGATGGCCCCTCGTCCATAGAACGATTTTCGTGACAAAGGATACGCCAGCATGACGGTCAGCACCACGTTAATGAACGTGCCCACCACGGTGTAAATGATCGTGTTATAGAAACCGAGCATAAGCTGTTGGCTTTTGAAAATGGAGATGTACGCCTTGATGTTAAAGTCTACCGGGAACAGCCACACCTGACCGGATGTCACGGCTCGTGAAGAGCTGAACGAAGAACTGATGATATACAAAAGCGGATAAAACACTGTTAGCAGTATGGCGAACAGAAAGATATAGTTGAATGTCATGAAAATGCGGTCACCGAGCGGGTCCTTGATCCGGTTACGATTAATCAGGTTGAACATGGATAAACTCCTCCTTTACCACAAGCTGTTCTGGGATACTTTGCGCGATATGCCGTTGACGATAACCAGCAGGATCAGGTTGATAATGGAGTTGAAGAACCCAACTGCCGAGGAGAAGCTGAAATTCGCTCCGATCAGACCCACCTTGTACACATACGTGGAGATAACCTCCGAAGCGCTTGTGTTGAGTGGATTCTGCATCAGGTATATTTTCTCAAAGCCCACACCCATAATGCTGCCCAGACTCAGAATCAGCATGATAACGGTGACTGGAACGAGCGATGGGAGGTCGATGTGCCATATTTTCCGAAGCCTTGATGCGCCGTCCATCTTTGCTGCTTCATAGAGAGATGGATCAACACCAGCAAGAGCTGCGATATATATAATTGATGAATATCCCATGCCCTGCCACACACCTGACCAGACATATATCGATTTGAAGTATTCCGGAATGCCCATGAAGTTCGTCATCGGGAAGCCGAGCAGTGTGAACAGCTTGTCTACCACGCCCACATGCGGGGAGAGCATCAGAATGATAATGGATACCATAACAACCGTTGAGATAAAATGCGGAGCGTAAGTGACCATCTGCACGGTCTTCTTGAAGTAACCCGTTCGAATCTCATTCAGCGCCAGCGCCAGAAGGATCGGAATGGGGAAACCGGCAATTAAGGAATAAAAGCTGATGCCTATCGTGTTTTTGATTAACAGCCAGAAGTTTGGAGATTGGAAGAAGGCTTCAAAGTGTTTGAATCCGACCCACGGGCTTCCCCAGATTCCTTTGACCACACTGAAGTCCTTGAAGGCGATTTGGACACCTACCATAGGAATGTACTTGAAGATCAACAGATACAACACCGGGGGCAGCACGAGCAGGTAGAGCTCCCAGTGTTTCTTGAGGCTTTTGATGAATGGATGCTGCCGCTTGGGCTCTACATGTTTCCTCTGATGGAGTTCCATCTTGGCGGGTATGCTTTCCGTAGCTCGACTCATTTGCGTCACTCCTTCTACACCTCAAGTGTAATAATACATTACATTTACATCCCTTAAACATCCTTTTTTCTGTTCTTAGTTCCTTGTTCAACAAATATGATGTAAACATTCATATCAGGTAGCGCTTTCTTGATTTGATAGTACATCGCTCGATAAACTTTTATCAATTTGCAATTTTCTCCGACTTCTCTTTATTCCACAAACCCTTGTGTGACAAGCGATTGCGAGCCGTTTCTATTGGGCATCGTGTCCCTTATGTATGAATAAAAAAATCCCGGAGGTGGTTATATCTCCCCCGGAATTGACATGGCATTCTTACATGCAAGTTCAAAAAGTTAACGATTCAGCACCGAGAAGGCTGCGAGAACCTGAAAGAGGAGGAGCGGAGTGTAGGCAAACCTACATGAGCACCGGACTCCGAAGGTGAACGCAAGATTCGATGTCGAGTTCGCTTCGTGGTTTACTTCGTGATCAATTGGGGACTTTTTGAACAACCTCTATGCGCTTGTGACCAATCTGAACGTATGTGTGATGGGAGCTTCATTGGTTGTAGCGGATTGGGGCAGATCCACAAGAAGTCCGTCTTCTGTCTGCTGATACGAAAGTACGTCATCGCTACCGACGAGTTCGATCCGCTCTACCTTTTCCAGATAAGGAATGATTAACTGTGGTTGTACGGTCTCATTCTCGTTTCGGTATATACGGAAGGCATACACGGTGTTGATCTCTTCTTTCTGTGTGAAAGCCCAATCTTTCGTAAAATATGGCCCGCAGATCCGGGTTCCATAGACGCCTTCCCCATGAGTACCCAACCATTCACCGAGGCCCTTGATGCCTCGAATTGCCCCTTTTGGCAGACGCCCATCGGGTTGTGGACCTACATTCAGCGCCAGGTTACCGCCCTTGGACACAACTTCGAGTAGAATATGTGCCAGCTGTCTTCCCGTTTTATACTGATCATCGAATCCGAAGGCAAAGGAGTTCCCCACGGTAATACAGCTCTCCCATGGAATGTTCATCGGATGTTCCGGTATGGTCTGCTCGGGGGTAACGATATTCTCATACGCCCCACCCACGGTGCGATCTGCGGACAGGAGCCAAGGTTGTGTGGTCTTACGCGCCCGTTCCACGACTTCTCCAAGCCTGATATCCTGACCATGGCGACCTTCGCGCACCCATCCAGCATCCAGCCACAGACATTCGATTCGCCCGTAATTCGTCAGTAGCTCCATGATCTGCTCATGTGTGAACTCCACGAATTTCTCCCACAGCCACGGATACTTATGGGGATCATACGAGGGCCCGCGCCACATATGACGTCCACGCTCCATGCCCGGTGCCCAGTAATACGGGGTATGCCAGTCCGCTTTGGAGAAATACGCTGAGATGCCCAGTCCTTTGGCCCGAAATGCATCAAATAATGCTCGACAGATGTCCGCATACTTATGGGTATGAAAAGGCGTGTCCTTGCCCGTTATCCGGTAATCCGTCGTCTTGGTATCCCACATGCAGAAACCGTCATGGTGCTTGGTGGTGAACAGGAAATATTTGAACCCGTTATCTGCCGCCATTTGTGCCCATTCCTCAGGCTGGAAACGAATCGGATTGAAGGTTTTGTTCAGATCAAAATATTCCCGCTTGAAGTCTTCCATGTCATCCGTCCAGTCGATGTCATCGCGCGACCAATCGCCATCTTCGTCGCTCAGCGCCCAAGATTCCACGAGGCCAAGCTGGGAATACGGCCCCCAGTGCATCATCAACCCCAGCTTCTGATCCTTGAACCACTCCAACCGCTCATTCAGCAGCGGGTCCTCCGGTTTGATCCACTCGTCCTCTTTGCTAAAATTGTGCACGCCGGCTTCGACAAACTGCTCTTCCTGCTCCAGTACGGTTTCTTTGGCTTCGCTCATCCTGTTTCATCTCCTTTGGATTGGATAAAAGATAAACCATGCATGTTACGCCTGGTCACTCCGAGTGCAGTACCATCTTCCGATCGCTGTTATCCCCGGATTTCTTTTATTTCACTTTATAATTGTTGGAAATCCGGTGATAAAGGCGAGCGCTTCGCTTCTTCAGATTGGTTCTGCACTCTCCGTTTTGGCGTAAACGCTAGTTTAACTATTAAGGGGCGTAGTAACTTTGTTATTTCGAGTGCGGTGCCATCTTCAATCACTATGGAACCCCTTATTTCCCTTGTCTCTATAAGGGAAATCCAAGCTGCTGATCCTGGTGAATAAGTAGAATATTTCTTAAGGAACACAGGGCGTCTTATTTAACCTTATGATCCTCTTTTAAAATTGTAAGGAACATCAGACACGTTATTTCCCGAAATTAGCTGATAAAAACGCTGTAAACTGCTGCTTATTCTGATATTGGATGTGTCAGATTCCTTAGATTTCGACTAGCGCTCCGAATCCTTAAATAAGATGTCTGAGATTCGTTAGCATTCGCTCCCTACTCTGCTCCACCGGCGAGCGGGAAGGACGAATCCACACCCGCCCGGAGCGGAGCTTTTCATTGAAAAGGAGCGAAGTGCTCATAACTTTCAATGCACGGGAGTAGTAAAGTATCAACTTGAGCATCTCCGTATTGCAAGGCCCCAATTACAGCGTGATTTCGCGGCCCTGGCGTGCTGATTCGTAGATGGCACAGAGCATCTTCATTACCTCGACGCCGTCTTCGACGGGGCTAAGTGTTTCTTTGCGGCCCTGTGTACTATCGATAAAATGGTTGATTTCATTGCGGAACGATCCCATAAAGTCGAATGATTTGAAATCCACCTGTGGCGTCATGTTCAAAATGGTGTTGAATTTCTCGCTAATGATCGAAATTTCCGGCTCCAGCTCGGCACCGCCTTTATCGCCATATAGCTTTACCGAAGTCTCATCCGCTTTAGCATGGAGCGTGAAGCTGACATCCACGAGTAGGCTCGCACCGTTCTCGAAACGAATCAGTGCATTCGCCATGTCCTCAACGGTGTTCTGCCCCGCGTCATAGTCCGCTGCCTTGTAGAACGACAGATTGTTAATATTCGAGCGGTTTCCCAATCGATTGGACACGTTGGCGGAGACGGATTTCACCTTTGGTCTGCCCATGAGATACCAGCAAATGTCGATTACATGCACCCCGATATCGATCAGCGGACCACCACCAGAACGGTTGATATCCGAGAACCAGCCACCCGGATTGCCCAGACGACGAAGACTGGAGGCTTTGGCATAATAGATCTCGCCCAGCTCACCCTCGTCGATAAACTTCTTCAGAATTTGTGCATTGTCGCTATATCGGCGAACAAAACCGACTTGCAGCAGCTTTCCACTGCGATGAACCGCCTTCTCTACTTCGAGGGCATCCTCCACCGTTTGGCAGAGTGGTTTCTCACACAGCACGTTTTTGCCCGCGTCCAGAGCAGCAATACTAATCTCCGCATGGGAGTCGTTCCATGTACAGATGCTGACGGAATGGATCTCAGGCAGTGCGAGCAATTCTTTGTAATCGGTAAACACATGAGGTGCATTATATTGCTTCGCCACTTCTGTGGCACGTTCTGCATTCAGGTCGCAGATAGCGTATATTTCAACGTCCGGGTTACTGGCGTAGGCTTGCAAATGGCAATCGGATATGGATCCGGCACCGATAACGGCGACTTTCAATTTGGACATAGTGCTGACTCCTCCATCGTTTTCATATGAATTGACTCAAGAAATTATACTCGGCTTAACGTAACGACGGTGAATGCTTGGACTTTCGGCCGCTGTTGTCTGCAAATTTCTTTTATTGACCGCTCTAGCGGTTGAAATCCGCAGACAAAGGCGGTCGCTAACGCTCCTACAGTTCCAAGCTTCCCCTCTGTTACTCACGCCTTCTTTAACATTTGATTCAATTTTATTCATTTAAAACAAGTACTCAGCCCTATGCCTCTTCCCATAGGCGGCGGACGTTATCCATGGCAATGCGTGAGGCGGTTTTACAATCCTCCATGCCTTCAAATTCTACCGAGATATATCCGTCGTACCCGGATTGTTTCAACACCCGGAACACCTCAGGCATGTCGATATCGCCATGGCCCACAATGGCACCGCGCAGGTAATTGCCATGCGAGGTTTGGAACCAGCCTTCACCGGGGTTCCGGTAGGAAGGTCTCCAGTAGAAGTCTTTGGCGTGCACGATCGACGCGTACGGAATGTTATTTTTTACGGCACTCACCGGGTCTTCGTCCACACAGAGGAAATTGCCGACATCCAGCGTGGTCTTAAAGTTACTCCGCGCCGTTTCTTGTAACAAACGCTGAATTCGCTCACTCGACTGCACATAGTACCCATGGTTCTCCACGCTTGTTGTGATTCCAAAATCCGCTGCATAATCGGCTATCCGCTGACAAGCCTTCACCAATACCGGCAGGTCGATCTTGAACTGTGCTACGGTTCCCTCTGGTGCAGGGCGGAAAGCCACGTCATGACGCATTAACTTCACACCGAGCGCTGCAGCCACATCCACATGTCGCATCACATTCTGGATCTCTTGCTCCAACGCTTCGGCGTCCTCCTGAACAGCGAAGTTTGCGCCGATGGCGTAATTGGAAATGTCGATCCCGACCTCTTTTGCCACAGCTTTAATCTCATCAATCAACTCCGGATTATCGATCAGACTGAATCCCATCGGTACAATCTCCACATGTTCCCCGCCCTGATCGGCGATCCAACGAATGGCATCTGGTACGTTTAATTCTTTGCGATCCAATGCTTGTTGCAGACTGTAGGTGCTGAGTCCAACTTTCATTTTTCCTCATCCTCTCCTTTAGGACGTGTCTCAAAACTCACTGAAGTGCATCTTTTACCGCCTTTTCGCCCCCTGCTGCGTCACTTTCCCTTGACGTGCCCCGGCACGCCTGCGGAAAATTTCCTTGCTTGGAACGAAAATTCGGCAAAATCTGCGTCCTTCGGAGTTTTCAGACACGCCCTAGTCGATGTCCATACCCAACGTATACCTTTTTCCGGCGGACACGACAATTCTCAATAATCGTTTTGCTCTACTATTTTCCTTTTTCTAGCCCAAATCCGGTGTATCTACAAACGTTACGGCCTGATCAGCCGTCTGATGAAGCTCGAATACCATGATTTCATTCTCACCTTCATGGAGGAACGGGGCTGGTACATATAACGTTTTTTGCGGTCCTTTATTCCAGTAGCGCCCCAGATTGAATCCGTTTACAAATACAACTCCCTTCGTCCAGCTATCCAGTCGCAGAAAAGTATCTCTTACATTCGTGATATTAAACTCTCCTCGATAAAATGCTGGTCCCTTTACTTCATTAACTGTTTCGTTAATTGCCTCGCTAATCACATCACTAAATTGTAAACCCGACAGATCAGTTAATGGCAGACAATGAATCGTCCAATCATATAAAAATTGAAAGCCATGTCGTACCCCCTCCGTAATCCCCTTCGGATCTCTCAGGTATGGACCATAATTAATTCGCCCCATATTTTCGACAAGGATCAATAGTTCTGCGCCCTCTGGCGGTACTTCAAAGGAAATCAATAATTCCGTATTGCCCCGCTCGAACACACCTTGAAATTGCCCATCAACAAACACAAGCGCACGGTCACGCACCTCCTGAACCACCAGTTCCTGTCCCTCCCTTGGGCCGGATATTCGGGTTTGATAACAAATAAAGCCATAATCCTGACCCAGCTTCTCCATCGGTTCCGGATTCGTGCGTTGTACCGGGACTGATATCCGGTCCATCTGCGCCAGTAATGACGCCTGTTGGGTCAACTCCACTCGCCCATAGGCGATAGTCCCCTTCGATTTTGGTAGCACAAGCTCACCCAGATCTTCATTGCTATACCGAGCAATAAGATCACGTACGGCATGGAACTTCGCTGTCGGCTCCCCGGATTCGCTGAGCAGTGAATCGTAGTCGTAACTTGTAATTGTGGGTTCGTATTGATCCTTCTGCTGACAGTTCGCCCCATTGTAAAATCCAAAGTTTGTTCCACCGTGGAACATATAAAAGTTAACCGAAGCTCCTGCTCGAAGCATCTCCTCAAACACACCAGCCACATCTGTGGCTTCTCGGGTGTGATGTGACTCACCCCAGTGATCGAACCAGCCGTTCCAATACTCCATGCACATCAAAGGTTCATCCGCCTGATATTCACGCAACTTGGCGAACGCTCCTTCCGTTCCTGATCCAAAATTAACTGTAGCCAGATGCCCCGGGACTGATCCCGCTTGCAGCATGTGGTCTGTCGGTCCGTCCGAGGTAAATAACAACACATCCATACCGCGCTCCACCATGCCCTCACGTAAATATCGCAGGTAACTCGCGTCGTTCCCGAAGCTGCCGTACTCATTTTCAATCTGCATTGCAATGATCGGCCCGCCATGGGTGCTCAGAAGAGGTTTCAACTTGGGCAAAAGCACATCATAATAACGATCCACATTCTCCAGAAATTTTGCATCACTACACCGCAGACGAATTTCATCATCGGCAAGCAGCCAGGCAGGTAATCCGCCAAACTCCCACTCGGCACATATATAAGGACTTGGACGAACAATCACATGCAGACCCACATCTCCCGCAATGCGAATAAAACGTTCCAGATCAGCCATGCCTTCAAAACAATACTGGCCCGGCTGGGGCTCATGAACATTCCACGGCACATACGTTTCCACCGTATTGAAACCGCAGGCTTTCAGCTTGAGTAACCGATCCTCCCAATAGTCGGGGACCACTCTGAAATAATGAATGGCACCCGACAAAATCTGAATGGGCTCGCCATCATACATAAATTGTGAACCTTTATACGTTAGCACGGCCATATTACAACCCTCCCCGCTCGCTCAGATATATGCCTAACCCGGACAACGTAGGGCACCATCTGGATTCATGAATGCTTAAACGCATCTTTCTCGATGTAACCTGTGGGAAACAGCAAATTCGCTTATACCCCACCACCGTCCCCTTGTAAAACTCTTCCCAACCACCATCTGCCCTCTGCGACTCCAGCGTAAAACGCTCAATCCGTTGGCCTGTCTGGATATGTTCCATCAGCACCACCCGGTCAAACGATCGTTCCCCCTGCAAATCCAGCTCGATCCAAGCCTGCTCCGTTCCTTCGTGAGGACACCAATACGTATCCCGTCGTTCCGTGAGCACTTCCGATACGGCATGTTGTTCATCCATCGTCTCCGATGCTTTTACCAGCGCCTGCAAGGCGAAATTTTCCTGAAAAATGGTGCGCAGTGAATCTCCCAATTCCTGTAGTCGCTCCACATCCCGCTCGTGAATGAGACCACGCATATCCGGTGGCAGATTGAGTAAAAAGGTGGCGTTGCCCCCCACTGCGCCGTAATAGACGGCGAGCAGTTCTTCCAGTGTTTTGACCTGATCATCTTCACTGGCATGATAGAACCATCCTGGGCGAATCGAGGTATTCACCTCGGCAGGGTACCAGATCAGTTGCTCACCTTGGGAACGAATGACCTCTCGGCTTCCCAAATCACCGTCCTGCGTATTGATCCTTGTGGCGAACTCACCATCATCCACCTGTTGCGATTGCTCCTGAATCTTCTCATTATCCTGCATATGCGCTGGCACAACGCTCCATTCCGATTCCCGTGTGTGTCCCGCTTCATTGCCACACCAGCGAACATCCGGGCCACATACCGAGATGACTGCTTCGGGCTGAAGTTCACGAATAAGCGCATAATAGGCGTCCCAGTCATAGACCTGCCTTTTGCCATTCGGACCCTCCCCACACGCACCGTCGAACCATACACAGAAGATGTCGCCATAATTCGTAAGCAGCTCGCGCAACTGTTGGAGGAAAAACTCGTTATACCTCTCGGAATCTCCATAAGTGGCTTCATGCCGATCCCAAGGAGACAGGTACACGCCAAACTTCAATCCACCCTCACGACAAGCATCGACGACTTCCCGAACCAAATCCCCCGTACCATTCCTCCACGGACTAGCCGCGACCGTATGCGCTGTAAACTGACTGGGCCACAAACAAAATCCATCATGATGCTTACATGTCAGAATCAGCCCCTTCATCCCCGCAGCCTTGCACGCCTGTATCCATTGCGTTGCGCTCAGTTCAGAAGGATTGAAAATCGCCGGGTCTTCCTCCCCAGTGCCCCATTCCTGATCCGTAAATGTATTTACCGTAAAATGAATAAACGCGTAGAACTCCATCTCCTGCCACCTCAGCTGGCGTTCGGATGGGCTGACCTGTGCTGCGGACTTAATCCATTCGGCTGGTTGCAGTTCTTGATTCATGGCGTATCACTCCTTTTATTTCGTACATTCCTATGTCACTAGATCTCCATCGCTTGGATCGCTACTCAGTGCACTACTGTCCATGAAATGGCTGTGATGCAAGCAATAACTGCTGCTTGGCTTCTTCAACCAAATGTGGATCAATAGGATAATTAAAGCTGCCTTTGTACCTCACGCCTGATCCCATATGGATTTCCGTGATACCCGTCTGACTCACTAGCGTTTGAATTCCCTCTATGGTGACCCCCGACCCTGCCATGACAGCGATGTTCAAGGTTTGCCCCAATTGCTGAAGCTGTTTCAGTTCCAGTATGGCTTCAGGTGCTGTCTGTTTCCCTCCCGATGTAAGCACACGCTCCACGTTGCCCAATGTGTTAATAGCCTTGAGCGCCTCAGTCAAGCTTGTGCTCACATCAATTGCACGATGAAACGTAACGCCCAAACCCTGAGCTTCGGCCATACATAATTGCATGGGTAAAAGGTCCACTTCACCATCTCCGGTGAGGGCACCGATTACGATGCCAGCGGCTCCAAGTTCCCTCGCCACGCGTACATCCCGGGTCATAGCGTGGATGTCATCTGGGCTATAGCGGAACGAGCGGCTATGGGGACGGATCATGACATACACCGGAATGGATACCTGGGATACCACATGCTCCATGACACCATAACTGGGGGTAAGTCCTCCTTCAGACATCGCAGACACCAGCTCAATCCGATCAGCCCCTCCCTCCTCAGCTGCTCTGGCATCTTCCACATTCACAGCAATGACTTCCAATACAGGCTGTCTTTCCATAAGGTCGCTCCCTTCACTTCATCGTAGATTATTCCAGAACCGTTAACCCGTATCGATACACATCTCTCGAACTGCACACAGCCTGATCCATGACATAAAGGACCGACTAAACGCTTCATCAGCGCTCCTGCGGTCCTTCTTCATCATTATTTGACGACGGTCAGCTTCTTAATCTGCAAAGGCTGACCTTCCTGAACGATATATGGTTTGTCGGCAATGATCTTCATGATTGGATTCTCCTTTGGGGACCGGAATGGGCTAGCAAATAGAGAGTGCAATGGATTTCATCACTTTATCTAATGAGTTTTGTTATTTTTGTTATTTGTAATGTTATTA
Source organism: Paenibacillus sp. FSL R5-192 (assembly GCF_000517845.1). Taxonomy (NCBI): domain Bacteria; kingdom Bacillati; phylum Bacillota; class Bacilli; order Caryophanales; family Paenibacillaceae; genus Paenibacillus; species Paenibacillus sp. FSL R5-192. The sequence continues at coordinate 72,321 of NZ_ASPR01000078.1, forward strand.
TTTATTAGCAATAGTCTAAAACGTTAGGATCAGAACGTCAATACAAAAAAAGACACCCGGAGGGTGTCTTCGTGTCTTGGATAACCTTCTCGTTATCCGAGCTTTTTCTATTTTCTACGCCGAGCCTTCGTCATTCGATTAAACATAATCAGTGCAGCAATGATCATGGCTATCATGGCAATATTACTCGCCACTTCTTGTGATAATCCGAAAAGAACTCCCAGGTTAGTCACCAGGCCTCTCACAATCAGCGCCACCACAACCAGCAGAATTGGACTCAAAAAATTATAATTTCTCATTCCTCGCAACACCCCTGACCCCATTGTTCAGAACTACGAATCTCATAACACTATCATAACAGTAGCTATTCTGTGTTACAACAAAGGACACCCGCGTACAGTGTCCTTTGTCATATACCAACGTATTCTGCTTTGGATGACAGAACAACCTTCCGATTGCTCTTATCACCTGATATTTCCGATTATCTTCTAGACCTGCTTGAATTCGATCCAGTCAATCTGGAGGCCTGGTTTGGTGAAGTCCAGTTTCAATTCATACAGTCCTGCTTCAAGGTCTACTTTGACAAGTTTCTGTCTGATCCATTTACCTTCCGTACCATTCGTTTGAATGGTGGTTACCAACTGGTCATTCAAGAGCAGGTTACATGCACTTTGAGCGAGTTCCGGCTCTGGGGACATGATCTGTACGATAATCCGATAATGGCCGGCCTCGCTCACTTTCATGTAGACGGGTTCAGCTACTGCAGGTTTCACCTGTGCGTTCTCAACCAGATCCTGAGCTTGTGCAGCAGATAGGGAGGCATTCGCTTGGAACGAAGCGACATTCTCCACGATCTCATGTTTTCTGCCGGACACCGGTGCATTCATGATGAACTTGCAGATATTAATCGCCGAGCGTTGCAGCTCTCCGCGAGTCAATGTTCCATTTTCCAAGGATTCAATCGTGTTGTCGTCCCAGCCATTGATCTCTGCGCCGTAGTTCGGTACAACCATGTAGAGATCATTCTGCGCACGAATCATCCAGTTGGTGTATTTGCGATCAGCCTCGCCACCTTCGGTCACATCGTTCATAATCGCCCACCAGTCGGTCATTACGATTCCGTCGAAATTCCATTCGCCACGCAAAATCGTGGTGTTCAGGTCGTAGTTGGATGCCGCCCAGTGTCCGTTAACCGGGTTGTAGGAGGTCATGATGGAGTTTGCTCCGCCTTCTTTTACAGCGATTTCGAACCCTTTCAGGTAAATTTCACGCAGTGCACGTTCGGAGACAACAGCATCTACTTTACTGCGGTGTTTCTCCTGATTGTTGCAGGCAAAGTGTTTCAGTGTGGCATTGGAACCACCCTTCATAATACCTTTTGTACATGCTGCTGCAAATACACCCGAGATTAGTGGATCTTCAGAGAAGTACTCAAAGTTCCGGCCATTGAGCGGGCTCCGGCGGATATTGAGTCCAGGTCCGAGCAGGGTATCCACCTGATTTCTCAGTAATTCCTGTCCTTCCATCACATACAACTCTTCAACAAGATCCTTGTTCCATGTCGCAGCAAGCAACGTACCAATGGATACCTGTGTTGCCTTCTCGCCACTATCCATACGAATACCGGACGGGCCATCTGCCGTACATGCTACCGGAATACCGTAGTTAAACAGGCTGTCGCTGACACCACCAAATGCAGATGCCGTCCCCGAAGTAACGAGCGGACTGCTCATGCCTTCACCACGGACAATCGCCGCCAGATCCTGATCACTCAGTTGAGCGATGAAGGTTTCCAGACTCACTTTGCCAGCCTTAACGTCACTCAGCTTGTGGCCCTGGTTACCTGTCTGCTCCAGCGTTTGCGGGAGATTCTGCTCAATCCGGTTTGCCATGGATATCTTACGTTTCGGTACTTCTGCATAAGTCAGTTCATAAGATCCATCTTCCTTGCGTGAACCTGGTTTCATCCGTGTAAAATCTTCAGTTGGGGCCATCGCTTCTTGCAGTTGCTCCACCAATTGAAGAGATTCAATACTATAGCCATCCTGGCCATCAATGCTGATATGCTGCACTTGTTTCACACTGGTTCCTACATGCAGTCGGTATGTGCCTTCTTCCAATACGTACGCGGAAGCAAGACCTGTAACGCCTGCATCATCGTAAGATGCCATGGCATGGATCGGGAAGCTGATCGTCAGAATTTCTGACTCGCCCGGCTGCAACAATCCTGTTTTTCCAAAAGCCACCAAAGCCTTCACCGGTTGTCCCAGTTTGCCTTGTGGTGCCTCATAATAAACTTGCACAACCTCTTTGCCCGCATATGTTGTACCTGAGTTGGTCACATTGACACGAACTTGAATGTAGGTTTCGCCGTCTTTAGACACGGATTTTGCTTCTTCGTGCTGGGCCAAAAACGTCGTATAAGACAGGCCGTAACCGAATTCAAACTGAACGCGCTCAGGTCGAAACGTTTCGAAATAACGATAACCTACATAGATATCTTCCTGATACAGGTTCTTAAACTCATTGCCGTAGTTGCTTGTCGAAGGATAATCTTCGATGGAATATGCAATCGTATCTGTCAGTTTACCGCTTGGTGTAACGTCCCCCGCCAGCACATCGGCAATCGCATTGCCACCCTCCATACCGCCATGCCAGGAGTAAATTACGCCTTGGATCGGATGTAGATGCGTTTCGTTTAACCAGCTCATGTCGATGATATTTGAGACATTCAACACAACAATTGTGTGTTCGAACTGCGAAGTGACTTGCTTCAACATCGCTTTCTCATCTTCTGTCAGTTGGTAACTTCCTGGCGCATCCGCATTATCCTGGTCTTCTCCTGCTGTACGTCCAATCACGATAATGGCTTTGCTGGATTTGCTTCTAGCCTGTGCAACAAGTTCATCCGTCAAAGGCATTTCTTTTTGATTCCATGGCTCGGCCGCCCATACTTTTCCGCCATCATCAAATGGATTTTCCTCAATCCACTTCTCATAGACAGCTGCTAGCTCTTCATTGACCGTTATATTCTTCTTGCTGCGCAGACCATCCAATAGATTCGTTGTGTAGGCTACATGAACACTACCGCCTGAACCCGTGCCGCTGCGATAATAATTGACTTGAATCCGTCCAAAAACTGAAACGTTTTCGTTTTCACGAAGTGGAAGCACTTGGCCTTCATTTCTGAGTAAAACGGCTCCTTCAGCGGCAACCGTACGACTAAACTCTGCAAACCCTTCCAATGGAACTCCGATTTGATGTGTGCTCAATGATTTCCCTCCTGATTGTCATCCCCATACCAACGAATCGCTATATATAAAATGAACTATATAAATTGAACTAAAGAATATCTACACTGGACACTCCGATGACAGAATAACCTTCCGATCGCTGTTATCCCCAGATTTTATGAATCCCCCTTATATGGGGAAAATCCGGGGATAAAGGCGAACGCTTTCGCTTCTTCAGGTTTTTTCTGTCCTCTCCGTTTCGTGTAAATGTTTAGTTCAATTTATATAACAAAACGTACACTCATTTTATAAAAAGATATTCTATGATCTGGTAGATTCACTTGTTCATAGTCTCATATTAACAGATTCTATAGAAGAAATTAAATTAGATTTGTGCTTTATTTATATTATTAAAAAATGTCCAGGATTAGCGGCATAATAAAAAGCCACGGACACCTGTTGTCCGTGGCTTTTCTTGATTTTATATTACTCATATTAAGTCGTAAGTTTCGCATACACCAAGAAGAATAACATGTCTTCGCCCATGATCACATAAGCAGGAACCCGGTAGACCAGATCAACAAGGACAAATGCCACCAGTAAGCCCACCATGACTGCCAGATGACGTGGCCGGAGTCGTAGATGTGCGTGTCTGTAACGGTGGAACACAAGTGATGTCGACAAGAAATACAGTAACGCTGATCCAAATACAAACCCCAGCATGAACACATAGTTTAACTGATTCTGATATAACAGCTGAATTGAGGCAGCGATCATACTCATAGAGATGTAGATGAACAGATGGCCGTATATGATCGCTTGCCCGGCAGTCTGAATCTCTTTGCTGACTTTTTTCTCCACGTTGTCGAAGTATTGCCACCATATCGCAATGACAAAGATGGACGTAAAGGCGGCAAACAGAATGGATTTCATATCCCAATGATCGGCTTGCAGCACAGCGATAATGCTTACCACCGATTCACCCAGCAGGATAAGTGTAAAGAGCGCGAAACGTTCCAACAAGTGATGGGTCTGAACCGGTACCTTCACCAGATTTTTGCGTCCGATCAACGGAAGTATGATGTCCACAGCAATCCCCGCATACAAGATAACGTAGCGTAACCAGGAATCGAAGAACAAAGAACCCGATGAGATCAATATGCCAATGAGGAAACAGATACCCAAATAACGGGCCGCTCGCTGCTGATGCTCGCCTTTTGACTTGTGAGCCGTCAGATACTGAATCGCCGTAAATGCCCGCGAGCCGATATATCCTATGAAGAAGGACAAGTAGTATTGGTCAAAATGGGTAGAAAGACTCGCCGTCATGACCATAACGGACAGAAGCTGAAGGATGAGGAATATTCGATGGATCAGGATGTCTTGACCATAACGGTTAATAAACAAGGTCTGACCGACCCATGCCCACCAAACAGGGATAAAAATAAGCACAAACTTCATTAAATATTCAAACGTAATTACTCCATGTTCGGCATGTAACAAGACATGACCCGCTTTGGCGACCGCTGCTACAAAGAGCAGATCGTAAAACAGCTCCAGCCAGGTAACCTTTTTCTCCATCATCCTTCGTTGCTCCTTTAGGTTTTTCTCATAATACAACGCCTGTTGCTAACTCAGTTACCTTCCCGCTGACCTGGTGACGCGCCCAGAGGAAAAACTCTGAGCGCCATCTACCTTACTTCATTGTACTGTAGCAGGTACGAGCGTTCTTACCACGATTGGTTGCAGATTGTCCTCAATTTGAGGGCGGTATTTCTCAAACCACTCTGGCAGCATCAATTTTTGTCCAAGCGAATCAGCAGGTTCATCTTTGGCAAAGCCCGGAGGATCTGTAGCAATTTCAAACAGAATGCCGCCAGCTTCTCTGAAGTAGATTGCGTTAAAGTACTGACGATCCCGAACTGGAGTTGGTTGGTACCCATAATCACGTACAGCTTCACTCCACTGTGCATGCTCCTCATCGTCTTTGGCGCGCCATGCAATATGGTGCACGGTTCCTGCGCCGCCCATACCCAGAGCCATACGGGTCACTGGAACATCTACGACATTACCGATATCCCCGCTGGACCGGAAACGAGCATACTCTTCATTTTCACTCACTCTGACAAATCCCAAAATTTTCTCAAGAGCATCCATCGTTCTTTGCGGGTTAACACTGAACAGGACAGCACCACCAAAGCCTTTGATTGCTTTATCTGTTGGAATGCCTTCGTGTGCCCAAGTGCTGGTTGCTCCCTCTTCCCGTTCAACAAGCTCAAGCCGCAGGCCTTCGCCATCTTCGAATTGAAGCAGGTCTTCATTGAAGCGACTTGTTTTGGTTACCTCAATGTTATACTGTTCCAGCCGATTCTGCCAGAAGCCAATCGACCCAGGAGGAATGACATAGGAAGTGATGCCGACCTGACCTCCACCAATTTTCCCCCGTGGTGATCCAGCGGATGGGAAGAAGGTAATGATGGTACCTGGGCTTCCGTGCTCATCGCCAAAATACAGATGATATACATCAGGTGCATCGAAGTTGATTGTTTTTTTCACCAGACGAAGTCCCAGAACTCCGGCATAAAAATCAACGTTGGCCTGTGGATCTCCTGCGAAAGCTGTAATATGGTGAATACCTGCTGTTTGAATAGTCATGATTATTTCCTCCTTGGTTTGGTAAGCATGTTTTGAATTGAGTAGGTGTTGTACATATTTGAGTTAGTTAAATGAGTTAGATAATTGATTTATAGTAAGTTTGTATTATCTTTAAATTAAGATATATGGTCTAGCGAATTGTATTCTAGTCGTTATTTTGATTGGCCTGTTCTTGTTTCAATTTATCAGGAGTCACGTCATCGCCGTTTGGATCATAGATGGTTGCATTCAGCAGAATGTCGTTGACCGAACCGCGAAAAGTTTGCAGATATTCCTGGCGAAGACGAACCTGTTCCTCTTTCTCCATCTCCGTCAATCCGCCCTCTTTGGCTTTTCTTGAAAGTTCATTTATTCTGGTCAATGTTGGGATAATCATCTTGATCTCTCCTTGTGTAATGGATTAAAGATATTTATTTGGGTTGCTATTTATATTTAAATTAAATATCTTAAGTTAAAGATAAATGATTTGTGAGCAGTTGTCAACTCTTTTATCAAAATTAAATAACTGCACTCGTTCCTCTGCTCTACGCCATGTTGCTTTAACTATGTACCCATACCAAAAAGGGCTAGCTCCGCAGTAATTTCACTTACTACGAACCTAGCCCTACATGTATTTATTTGATTAGCCCAGCTTTTGACCACAATTTGGACAGAAGTTGGCTCCTTCATTTTTGGCTCCACAGTTCGGGCAGAAGTTTGGCTTCTTGTTGCCTTCTGTAGATGAAGAGTTACCTGAATCACCGTTGCTATTTCCCGCTGGTTTCTGGTCGTTATTTTGATTCTGAGACGAATTGGAATTATTGTTCTGGTTTTGGCCTTGATTCTGGTTCATGTTTTTCATCATTTCATTGGCCATGTTCATACCCATCATCATGCCAGCCATATCTGAGGCCGCGCCGCCGCCCTGTACTTTACCGGATGAGATGCCGTCTGTCATACTCACCTGTTGATACTTTTGCAGATTACCAATCATCTCATGCGAAGCGGTCTTTGTAATCATATCCTGAATCTCTTTCGGATAATTGAAGCTCATCACTTGGAAACCGGTAATCCCAATGCCGATATCCATCATCTGCATATCAAGATCTTCCTGAATCCCTTTGGCAATATCCGATGCGTTGGCCTGCAGGTTGAACATATCCTTCCCTTCACGGCTAATCCACTTCATTAGAAGCTGATCCAGCACGGAAGTTATTCGGATTTTGACATCCTCCACCAGATAACTCTGCTTGATGCCTGCAATCTTATCAATCAGGGTCACGTAGTCACTTACTTTGAAATTAAATGTTCCGTTAGCCCGAATTGGCATCCCGCCCGGGAGCTGTGGTGTTGGAATCAACACCGGACTTTGCGTGCCCCAGCGCACGGTGAACTCTTTTGTATTTACAAACAAGACTTCGACCCGCATGCCACTGTTGAATCCGAATTTGAACCCTTTTAATGTAGAAAGGAATGGAATGATCTCGGAATCGATATTAAATGATCCTTCGTCCTCGAAAATTCCTTCCACTTTACCGTTATTTAGGAAAATGGCGTCCTGACCGGAACGGATGATCAGTTTACTCCCCTTCTTGATCTCCCGGTTGCTCCACTTCCAAAATATCATGTCATCTCTAAACTCTTCCCATTCCACCACATTCGAAAATTGATTTCTGAAAAATCCCATATTCGTTTCCATCCCTTCTATTAGTAAGCATTGTGTGTCATCATGCCTGCGTTAAGTTATTGCGAGTGTCCGTGATGCTAGAAAGATCGGCTGCTACCGCTATGGGAATGGCCACCTCGGGTAGTTCCTCCACCGCCGCCTCCGCCACCGTTATTATTGTTCTTCTCAATCTTCCGTTTGGTGACAGTTGTACGAATGTACCGATCCTGACGATCAATTACACTGGAATTACTGGAATCCTCATACGTTGCACGATTTACAGTAACTCGCCCGCCAGAACGATGGGTCATTATACCAACTACAATTCCTCCGATTGCCACGGATACAGCAAGTTGAAACCACGTCTTAAAGAGGATATTATCCGGGTTTACCCCGGGCTTAAGATCCATATATTCGTAGGAGAGCTCCAGATATTTTTCAAAAGCCAATCTATAATTTCCATCCGATACATCTGGGGCAATTTTGGCCGTAATTTTATCGGCTCTGCCATTATCGATGTACTCTTCCCCTTTGTAAAAACCAGCCAGATACATCTTCCGATTGTACATGTCTATTGTAAGAATAACTGCGTTTCCATGCGTTTTATCGTAACCAAATCCCTGATCGTCATAAAAGTCTTCGGTAAGCAGTTTTTCACTTTTATGCTCCTCATTATTGGAGGTATAGATTACAAAGTCCGTCTGCCGTTCCGCGCCATACTGATTCGCAAGCAGATTCAATTCACTTATCTCCTGCTCACTCAGCAGGTTGGCCTCATCGTAGATGAGATTTTTGCTCTCCGCTGCGGATGCCGATGACATGGGAATCAACGGAGCGACAAGGGTTATCATAAGTAAAATGAGCGTAGCCATCACGGCCAGAGGGGTTCTTTTTCTCATAAGAATCCACCTCCCATCATCCAAGAAACCAGCTTCAGTGACAGTAACGAGACCGCAGAGACTCCTGCGAACCAGCCGGCCACTTTGGCTTTGCTGATCGGCGGTTTGCCGACCACTTTACCTGTCTGACCATTCATGGCAAAGGTATACTGTGCCCGATTGTAGTCATAGTTGACCATCCACACTGGGAGCAGCACATAGTCCGCATTTTTGAGCGTAGTATCAATCTGTTTGTCCGTGTAGCTCACGCTGGTATATCCGGATACAGTTGAGGCAATATAAGAATCAATGTACGATCTCGTTTTATCCTTGGCCCGTGGGAAAAGTTCCTCGTCCGTATAACTGTATTTTTCCGCAATGTACCCCGCCAGATACGGGGTCTTGAACAATTTCAGCTGATTATATGGAAAAGGCTCAAGCTTATCCATCAGTTCATCTTTCATTTTCTCCGATGCATCGATGGGCAGGTTCACGTAATTCAGCCGAATCCGGCGGTATATATCGAAATGCTGTGTTTCCGTGTAATGGTAGTCGCCCTGGGTGTAGGATCTGACCTTGGTGCCACGACCATGCACTTCGATTTTGTTATGTAACTCGTACAACCAGAACGGAACGTACATGCCGGTAATGCTCTGAATCCGATCGGCGGACATGAAGCCACTTGGCGTTAAAAGGCCGTTTTTGCACCACTTTTTGAAAGCCTGCTTGGCTTGATCCTTGTTGATCGAAAAGGGAATCACCATCGCAGGGGCCAGATTGCCCGTCAGCCGATCACTGAGTACAACCGCTGCACCGCAGAAACTGCAGGTCGTCGCACTGGTCTCCGGTTCTGTCACAATGTCAGCTCCGCAGCTGTTACAGTGGTATTCCTTGACCTCATTTTCGGTGAATACTTGTCTCTTCAAGGGATCGGGGATCTGCTCTATGTTGTCCTGGCGGCCGCAGCTGGGACAGGATAATGCACCTGACACACTGTCAAAGATCATACCACTGCCGCAGTTTGGACATTTATATTCAATAACCGGCATCTGCTCACCTCAATGTTAACGAAATGGTGTAACGTATTACTTATTCTTCAGCTTTTCCTGAATCGCTGCGAGTTCTTCCTCTGCACTTGGCGACGCACTCTCATTATTACCCGCATCTGCGTTCATGTCCCTCTCCAACTGGGCAATTAATTCGTCCAAATCATCTTCCTGTGCCCCAGCACGAAGTTCTGCCAAAGCCTCTGCTTCGTTCAGCGCCTGGTTCGCCTTGTCTTCCATGGCCTTCAATGTAGCATCAGCTCTGCCCGCAGATGCATTCCGTTCGTTGACCTGTTGCTGCCCCTTTGCATCTGCCATGCGACCTTTCAGTTCTGCATGCCGCGCCTCCAATTTCCCCAGATCTGCAACGAGTTTATCATTCATATGTTTCATCATCTTGGCTTTGGCTGAAGCACGTTCATAGGCAGCCTGTAATTCGTTCAATTTGTCAGCCAACTTCACTTTCTTCTCCAGAAAACCACGTGCCTTGTCTTCGTCTCCCGACTCCGCCGATTTTTCCGCATACCGCTGTAACTTGTTGACCTCGGCGCTGCACTCATCCAATGCTCGCTTCGCCCGGCTCTCATCCGACAGCACCGCTGCCGTTTCAGCCTTCACCTGACCCAGATCACTGCTCAGGCTGCGCATATATTCATTCACACTTTTCTCCGGGTCTTCCGCCCGAGACAACATGTGGTTCACATTGGCCTTCATCACGTCTCTAAACCTCGATAAGATTCCCATTACTTGTTCCTCCTCCGAAAAGTTCATATGTATACTATAATACATGAATACGCCCACATACGTTTCACATTTCACGATGGCAAGTGGAGTTACTACGATCCAAACTCGGGTAATGATGGAGTAATAAAAGAAAAGACGAACACCTATAGTGTCGCCTTATGACCTTGTATAAACACACAAAAACGTAAGTACTAAACCCTTTGCCCGCAATCCACAATTCCCTGCTAATCTATGGCTCAACTGGAAGGCTCTCCACCGCTGTGAAAAACACATCCAACAGCTCAACGTTATACGTTTTATGGACGTATTTTGTGATTAACGCCACATTCTCTTCCCTTTGATACTCCAGACATGGGCGGCCTTCACTCCACAGCACCCTGCACGGGAACTTTCCGACAACATCCTTAATGATGTGATCCGGCTCAGCAACTTTATGAATCTCTCCCATTTAGAATCTCCTCATTTCTCTATACTTAGCGTGTGCAATTATGCATTAATTTTGAAATACATAACGATTCGATTCAGTGCATTTCATCACATTCCACTCGGAGAGTTATGAAGGCATAAACACAGGTATTTTGCAGACACAACAGGGCTGGTTCCCCCATAGGTGCCATTCCTTCGCAAGTTGGCTATAATAAGGGGATCAAAGTTTTCTATAAAGGCAGGAAAATTATGCGTACACGAGTTCACTTTATTGCTCCCTACGAATCGATGATTCCTATTATACAAGAGTGCATTCCTCGCTTTCCCCAGTTAACCATTCAGACGGACGTGGGCGACTTGGCAAACGGTGTGGAATTAGCAACTCAAGCTGAGAAAAACGGTGCAGAGATTATCATCAGCCGCGGCGGAACCGCCCAACTCATTAAAAAAGCAGTGACCATTCCCGTCATTGATGTGCAGTTATCGGGCTATGATATGATTCGTTCACTTACACTAGCAAGCCAGTTTAACGGCCAAACAGCTATTGTTGGCTTCTCCAACATCACCTCTGGTGCACAATCGATTATTGATCTGATGGATCTGCCCCTCAAGGTCTATACCATACATAGCTCGGAAGATGTGGCACGATTACTCTTGGAGTTGAAAGCTTCCGGGTACCGACAGATTGTCGGAGATGTGATCACCGTCAACACCGCGAAGACTTATGGTCTGGAGGGATTGTTGATCCAATCCGGCCAGGAATCCATCCTTAGAGCGATGGAGGATGCGCAGTTGGTCTATCGTTATTTGAGCAAAAATCATGCGATATCGATCATCCTGAATGACCTGGTTACACGGGAACATCCCAATTTAGTTATTTTAAATGAACGGAATGAGGTTGTATTTGAGAACCTGACCGATTTTGAGCAAAATCCGCTGACCGATAATCACATATATCTGACCAATACCAGTCTGGAATTCCATCAATCCCAGATCCAAAATGTGTTTATGGTGGACGATTATCAACTTACGGTTAACGCCTATGAAACGACCTTGGACAACAAGAACTACAAGGTATATATGCTGGAAAAAGGACAACCCTATGCCTTTGCACAATTCGGCATCACAACGTTTACGGACGCATCGATGGAGCCTATCGTTGCCGAATCCCCTGCCATGCAGGCGGTATTACAGAACATTCGGGCACTCTACGAGAATCATGAACCGATCTATCTGCGGGGTGAAGCGGATTCCGGTAAATCTTTTCTGGTCAAACATATTCATCAGATGTACTCCGGTGGCGGACTCTTATTACAGATGGATCTCTCACAAGTTCCGCCCGGTCATTTGCACAAGATACCACTCGCCAAGGTTAGAAATGTAGAGATTAACCACATGGAAACACGTATGGAAGATCCGGAGTTGCTCGCCTTTATCCAGAGTTGCCTTCAAAACCAAATAGGTGTGTTTATACTCGGGGAACAGATATTGAACCCGCAGTGGTCACTTGATCTGGAGCTTAATACAATCATGATGCCAAATCTTGCGGATAGACCGGAGGATCTGGCTCCACTGATGCAGCATTTCCTGACGGATTACTACCACAAATACGGAACTACTGCGGTGAGAATCAAAGAAGATGCTCTACAGCTGATCCAAGATCAGATCACACATATGAATGTCAACCAGCTGAAACATCTGATCAAGCAGGCTGCACTCAACGAACAAGATTATGTAATCACCACGGCTACCTTGTCCCGCTTGCTGGATCAGCAACCTTCTTCAAGCCCAATGAAGTTGAACGGTACGCTGAAGGAGATTGAGAAAGAAGTTATTCAGTTCGTGCTTCAGGAGGAAAATAACAATCAATCAAAGGCCGCAGAGCGTCTGGGGATTAACCGGGCCACATTATGGCGTAAACTTAAAGATTAACTTTAAGTTTGCGTCTTTTTTATCGCTTTTATGTGTTGCATTTTTAAACAGTTAACAGCGTATTTAAAATTTACAATAATTTATTGTTGCTATATTAAACGATATGGGATAATATAATCCCTGCAAGCGCTTCATAAAAACGATTACTTCATAAGGAGCTACTACTATGAACATTAAAGCAACTTTAGATCGCATCCCTGGCGGTATGATGGTCGTTCCCCTGTTACTTGGTGCAACCATTAATACATTCTTCCCGAATGCCCTGCGCATTGGCGGATTCACGGAAGCACTTTTTGTTAACAGTGCCAGTACGTTGATTGCCCTATTCCTGTTCATTGCGGGTACACAGATTACGTTTAAAACAGCAGGTTCCTCTGTCGGCAAAGGTTTGACCTTGCTTACGTTCAAATGGGTGATTGGTGCAGCCCTTGGTTTTATCGCTATTTTGTTCGCGGATTCAAACGGGTTATTTCTCGGTCTGGCCCCGCTTGCCATTATTGCTGCGATGACTAACTCTAATGGCGGTTTGTACATTGCTCTCGCCGGCCAATACGGGAAAGAAGATGACAAAGCAGCCTACCCTTTCCTCGCTCTCAGTGATGGTCCTTTCCTGACCATGGTAGCGCTCTCCATCTTTGGTGCGATGGGTTTTGCAAACGGTATGTTTTCCCCTATGGCCTTTGTTGCGGTATTGCTTCCACTCATCGTTGGTGTCATTATTGGTAATCTGGACCGCAATCTGGCGGAATGGCTGCATAAAGGCAGTGACAAACTTGTTCCGTTCTTTGCATTTGCTCTGGGTATGAACATTAGCTTCTCCTCCATCATTCAAGGTGGTCTTAGCGGAATTTTACTGGGTGTGTTAACCGTGTTATTAACGGGGGGAATCGGTTTCCTGCTCTTTAAAGCCATCGGCTGGAACCCTATCGTTGGTGCTTCCGAAGGTTCAACTGCCGGGAATGCCGTAGGTACACCTGCTGCCATCGTGGCTGCTAATGCTTCATTTGGCCCAATTGCCGAGATTGCTACGGTGCAAATTGCAGCGAGCGTTGTAACAACAGCCATCCTGTTGCCGATCTTCATCGGGTTCCTCTCCAAACGATTAGAGAAATCAGGTGGAGTCGAGAAATACAATCAACGACCAACCACATAAATGGGTATCACCTGATTTAATTTGCTTAATCTGTGCTTAATGGATGATCTGAACGGACTTTTTATTAAATTGTGCTTACAAGGAGGGATGACTGCATGAAATTAGCCATTATTGCAGATGATTTGACCGGTGCCAATGACAGCGGGGTGCAGCTTGCCCGTCACGGCTTGAAGACCAGTGTTCTTTTTAATATGGATGAAGGCCCTCTTACACGTTACGATGCCGTCGTCTTTGATACAGATAGTCGTTCCATATCCTCGCAGGAAGCGTATGACCGTGTATATCGGGCTGCTGAATTGCTGAAGAACAACGGATTTGAGACGATTTTCAAAAAAATGGACTCCACCATGCGCGGTAATATCGGTATCGAGATTGATGCTGTATATGATGTCGTAAAGCCGGACTTTATGATGATTGCCCCAGGTTATCCAAAAAATAACCGGACGATATTGGAAGGAATTCATTACCTGAACGGCGTTCCGCTGGCAGATACTGAAATTGCCCATGATCCGAAGACACCTGTAACGATTTCCTACCTTCCGGACTTGTTGAAACAACAGACCAAGTACGAAGTTGGCGAGATCACCGTCGCCGATCTGGAAGCCGGGCAGAATCATATTCGCACCAAGCTAGAGCAGTTGAAAACAAAGAATATCCCGTATGTAATGGTGGACTCCACCGAAGAAAGACATCTGGAACTGATTCTGCAGATGACTCGCGAGTTGGAGTATACCTTTACTTGGGCAGGTTCGGCGGGCATTGCCAATTACCTCCCCGCACATTACGAGTTGGAATCCAGGGCTTCGTCACTTGATATCCCGGAGAATCCCGGTCCAATCCTAACGGTGGTTGGCAGCGTGAACAAAAACTCCCGAGAGCAGCTGCATCGCTTGATGCGCAAGTCCCGCGTAGCTTCAGTCTCCTTCCATTCTTTCAAAGCGGTATCCGCAACCGCAGACCGCGCGGAAGAGATGGAACGTGTATATAACGAGGTTCGAGACAAAGCGCTGGAAGGACAAGATGTTGTCCTCTACTCCACCGCTGAACAGGTGGATATCGAACTGGCACGAGCAACGGGCGAAATTCGTGGTCTCAATCACACGGAAGTCAGCAACGAGATTGTACTTGCGATGGGTGAGATCTGTGCCAAACTGCTGGAAGAGGGATTGTTCAAAGGGGTATCCATGACCGGTGGCGATACAGCAAAACAAATCTGTCTGAAATGGAATATTAGCGGCTTCGAGCTGCTGGATGAGCTTGAAATCGGCGTGCCGATCTCCAAGTTTATCGGGATTGATGATCTGCATGTGATTACCAAAGCAGGCGGATTCGGCAAACCGGATGTCTTTATCCATGCGATTCAAAAATTAAAAGGGGGTATTCTCGTATGAAACCTACAATTGGAATTACGATGGGCGACGCAGCAGGTATTGGACCGGAGATTATTATGAAAGCACTGGGTCATCAAGAAATGTACGATCAGTGCAATCCACTCGTTATCGGTGATGCAAAGATTCTGGAGCGTGTGTTGCCAGTCATCGGTTCAAGTCTGAACGTTAACGCGATTCAAGAGCCTTCTGAAGCCAAGTATGAATTCGGTACAGTGGATGTGATTGATCTGAACCTCGTTCCTGCGGATCTGGAATATGGTAAAGTATCTGCCGTGGCTGGAGATGCAGCATTCCAGTTTCTCGCCAAAGCCATTGATCTTGCCAAAAAACAGCAGATTCACTCCATCTGCACCGCACCTTTGAATAAAGAAGCTCTCCATCAAGGGGGGCACCTGTATCCGGGGCACACCGAGATTCTGGCTGACCTGACCGATACACAGGACTTCTCGATGATGCTGACCACGCCTAATCTGCGCGTTATTCACCTGACAACACACATGGGTCTGATCGATGCCATTGCAAGTATTAACCCGGAAAGAACCTACACCGTCGTGAAGCTTGCTCATGATACGTTGAAAAAAGCAGGCTTTGAGAATCCGCGCGTTGCCGTATGCGGAATCAATCCTCATGCTGGAGAGAACGGCTTGTTCGGTAATGGAGAAGAAGAAGAGAAGCTTCAGCCCGGCATTGAGCGTGCACAGAAGGAAGGCATTAACGTCGTTGGTCCACTCCCGGCGGACACACTCTTCTTCCGCGCTGGTCGCGGCGACTTCGATATCGTCGTAGCTTGCTACCACGACCAAGGCCATGCGCCGATCAAAGTAATGGGCATTGAGGAAGGCGTGAACATCACCGTTGGTCTGAAAGGCGGTATCATCCGTACGTCTGTTGACCACGGTACGGCCTTTGATATCGCTGGCAAAAATATCGCAGATGATAAAAGCATGCTGGCTGCCATCCGCTCCGCTATTGAGCTGGCGCCGAAGGATCACGTTTAAGAATAGCCGTCATACGGGAACATGATTGAGAGAGTGAGTCTGGTCAGGAGGACCATCTCCAGGTAGACGTATCTTTATATAGAAGGAAACAGAAAAAGGCATTCCCTTTGTAACTTAGAGGGTTTGCCTTTTTTATTAGTCCTCTATACATTCTTGGCTGTCGCGATTTATGCAACACATCTCCACTGACATCCCCAGATTATCTCTGTCTTCAATCAGCGCTCAGGACTACCCAAAGATATCAGTTCACGCTCACTCTGTGAATGTCTGCTACGGCGATATGCGCTCGGTGACATGCCATTCAGTTTATTGAAAATTCGATTGAATTGAGAGAAGCTGGCGAAGCCACACTGTGCAGCAATATCTGTGATTTTCTCACTCGAATTCAGCAGCATTTGCTGGGCATTCCGAATACGGGTCATCTGCACATACTCCGTGAAGGTGAAGCCGGTAACCTTATTGAATTGGCGAGACAAGTGATGGGCACTTACATAAAAACGCTTGGATACCTCGTCCAAAGATAAATCCTGCTGATAATGGCTGTGAATATAAGAGGCAATGGCATACATGCGCCTGGACATCGTTGATCCAGTCTCTTCACGCACATACCCGTTCTCTGGTGAGTAACGATGAAGAGCACAGAGAAACTCCACGAACTTGCTATGAATCATAACCGATTGAAGGACAGAAGACTGCTGCGATATAGCAAAAATATCATTGATCGGCGCGAGGACTTCCTTGCGTCTTTCTTCTGTAAATCGGAATATCGGGACCGGTTTATTAAAAATCGAAAACAGCTCTGTGTAACCGCTCTCAAGACCAGGTGTATTACGTGGCATGGCAAAGGTGATCATCAATCGTTTCGGCGGGGCACCCTTCGGATATTGCGTTTTATGCAGCAATGAAGGCCGCAGCAGAACGATATCCAGAGGCTGGATCTCATATAAACTGCCTTCAATGATGTGCGCAGCTGTTCGATCCAGAAGAATACAGATTTCATAGAAATCATGGAAATGCTGAAATTCCATATTCAGTTCATGGGAGCGCTCGTCATAATCCAGATGATAAAAAAGTGAATCTCCAGGCTGGTTCACATGGATCGCATATCCTTGCTCGTATGCCAAAACCGATGGTGTCATGGACATGCCCCCTATCCTGATTCTAATGATTTTATTTTAGCATGAAATGCAATAAAAAGACGTTATTTTCAGCATACAATACGTAGTTTCGCCCATTTCTCTTTTGTTATGATAGAGTTGATATGTTAGCGCTTGCAGTATTTTCGCCCCAACAACGACTACAGCCTGTACTTACTACAAACCAAGGTGGGAAACCAACATGAAAATGAATTCCTTATATACTCGAATCCATACCATTGTGAAACACTTGGAACGTGCACGACTAACCTCAAAGACATATATCCCTGAGCTTTATCATAAAGAAAGTGGATACCACTCCTGGGAACTGGTGCATGAGGACCCTTCCTCCTGGAACGTATTCCGTAAGGGTGATGGCTGGGGTGGCAAAGATGTACACAGTTGCTTCAAAACCCGCATTCGAATCCCGGACCATCTGGAAGGAAAAAAGGTCGTATGTACCATCGTTACTGGTGCTGATGACATCTGGAATTACGATAATCCGCAATTCTTAGCATTCCTCAATGGGGAACTGATCTGCGGTCTAGACGTGAACCATACGGAAATTGACCTGACACCCGCTGCGGCAAAAGGTGATGAATTCGAACTGGCATTATATGCGTATTGCAGTACGTCTGCTGCGGATGTTTTTCTAAATGTATATATCGCCGAGCATCATCAGCAAGTCTCCGATTTGTATTACGATCTCAAGGCTGCGCTGGATGCTGCGGATCTGTTGCGTGAGGATGATCTGGAGCGCCTGAAGTTGGTCGAACATCTGAATAAAGCCGTGAATTTGCTGGATTTGCGTCAGGAAAACAGTGCAGAATTCCATGCGTCGGTACTGGAAGCGCGCCGATATCTGCAAGATCATGTCTATGGTGATATCCGCCCTGCCGGTGATCACATCCCTACCGTGCACTGTATCGGACACACGCATATCGATGTGGCATGGCTGTGGACGCTGGATCAGACTCGGGAGAAGGTCATTCGTAGCTTCGCGAGTGTATTGTATCTGATGGACAAGTTCCCGGAGTATACCTTTATGTCCTCTCAGCCCCAGCTGTATGCATACCTGAAAGCAGACTACCCGTCCCTATATGAAAAAATCAAAGAAAAGGTGGCCGAAGGCCGCTGGGAAGCGGAAGGTTCAATGTGGCTGGAAGCCGATTGTAACCTGATCTCGGGTGAATCCATGATTCGTCAGATTATATACGGGAAACGTTTCTTCAAGGAAGAATTCGGTGTGGAGAACCGTGTGCTCTGGTTGCCGGATGTATTTGGTTATAGTGCAGCGATGCCGCAGATTATGCGCAAGAGCGGCATTGATTATTTTATGACAACCAAAATTGCCTGGAATGATACAAACCAAATTCCAAACGATACGATGTACTGGAAAGGAATCGACGGATCAGAGGTCCTGACCCACTTTATCACAGCAACAGACTATGACAAACACCCTGATTTCAGGCAGCGTCGCTTCGAAACGACCTATAATGGACGATTTAATGCTTCGCAAGTGAAAGGTACATGGCAGCGATACCAGAACAAAAACATCAATGCAGATGTGCTTCAATGTTTCGGATTTGGAGATGGCGGCGGCGGACCAACCGAAGAGATGCTGGAGCATGGCAGACGACTCGATGTCGGATTGCCGGGTGTACCCGCGGTGAAACGCACCTTTGTACGCGAGTTTTTCGAGAAGCTGGAGCAAAATCTGGCTGATGTTCCTTCCGTTCCTCGCTGGTCGGGTGAGCTGTATCTGGAGTATCACCGGGGTACCTACACTTCCATGGCGCGCAACAAACGGTATAACCGTCATAGCGAATTTGCGCTGGCCGATGCCGAACTATATGCCATGATTCATCGTCAGGCGAATGCACATGCGGCCTATCCAACCGATGCACTGGAGCATGCGTGGAAGCTCACGATGCTGAACCAGTTCCATGATATTCTCCCGGGCAGCTCCATTGAGCAGGTATATGTGGATTCCAAGGAGCAGTATGAAGAAGTTCTGCGTGTCACGGATGAGCTGAAAGACAGTGCGCTGAACGGCATTGCAAGCCAAATTACATCTGATGGCGAAGCCATTGTAGTATTCAACACGACCGGATTTGTACGGACGGATGTGGTTGAACTGCCTGCTTTTGCGAGAAAAGTAACCGTCTATGATGGAGATCGCCCTGTACCAAGCCAGCGGACTCCCGAAGGCGGACTTGTGTTCCTTGCAGAGAACGTGCCTGCATCCGGGTATAAATCCTTCCGAATCACACCAGATCTGACAGACGAGCTTGTTGCGGGCGTATCGGTTGCACAGTGGGAAGCAGATCGGCGCCACATCCATACACCTTGGTACAATATTCACCTGAATGAAAGTGCCGAGTTCACATCCGTATGGGACAAGCTGGAGGGCCGTGAGCTGCTTCAGTCTGGCAAGCGTGGTAACGTGCTGCAAGTGTTCGAGGATCGACCTGCGGAATACGAGGCATGGAACATTGACGATTATTATGAACAGCATATGTGGGAGATTAATGACCTGCAGTCGCTGGAGTGGGTTGAAAGTGGGCCGGTACGTTCCGTGCTTCAAGTGAAGCGACAGTTCCTGGACTCGGTCATTGAGCAGACAATCATCTTCTACGCGCATACGCGCCGGATTGATTTCCGTACGTTTGTGGACTGGAAGCAGGAGCATTTGCTGCTGAAAGCCGCTTTCCCGCTGGATATCTGGAGTGAAAAGGCCGTCTACGAAATCCAGTATGGCAACGTTGAGCGTGCTACCCACCGTAATACGAGCTGGGATCAAGCCCGGTTTGAAGTATGCGGGCAGAAGTGGGCCGATCTGGCGGAGAACGGGTACGGTGCTGCTCTGCTGAACGACTGCAAATACGGATATGATATTCATAACTCGGTGATGCGACTGTCGCTGATCAAGAGCGCAACGTACCCGAATGAAAATGCCGACAAAGAGCAGCACGTATTCACCTACGCGCTCTATCCGCATCAGGGCGACTTCCGTGAAGGACGTGTCATCCAAGCTGCTTATGATCTCAACCGTCCGCTGGTTGCCCGTGAAGTAAGTCCGCAAACCGGTACGTTGCCGGGAACATGGTCAATTGCATCGGTCGATCAGGATAATGTCGTGCTGGAGGTTATCAAAAAAGCCGAGAACAACGATGATATGATCATCCGAGTCTACGAAGCACATGGCCGCCGCAGCCGTGCTTCCCTGCAATTGCCTGAGGGAGCAGGTGCTACGGCGTACGCGTGTGATTTGCTCGAGAATAACGAAGCGGAATGCGCCGTGGAAAATGGTCGAATTTCTTTTGATATCAAACCGTATGAGATTCTGACCTTCCGTATCCCTGCTGAACAGTAAACAGAAATTACGCAACATGAAAAACTGCAACATTGCTTAATATGCTTCAACAATAAAGCAATAAAGGGCTGCCTCCTGTCATATCTGACATGAGAGCAGCCCTTCATTTGTCGTTCTTTAAAATTCTTCGTACTCGCTTGGGTCCTGATCCCACAAACGTCCATCCGGACGATTAAATGCAGAGATGACCTGCATCTCTTCTGTGCTCAACTCAAAATCGAATATATCGATATTTTCCTGTTGATGCTGCAAGGAGCCGGCTTTCGGAATGGGAATGGAACCCAGTTGAACATGCCAGCGCAGAATGATCTGGGTTGGCGTTTTGCCATGCGTTTCCGCAATCCGAAGAATGTTCTCATCCTTCAGAATATCCTGTACGGCATCATTGCCACGTCCAATCGGACTCCAGGATTCGTTCACGATGCCATGCTTTTTATCCTGTTCCCGCTGATCGGCTTGGTCAAAGAACGGATGCAGCTCAATCTGATTCAGACTCGGCGCTATCCCCGTTTCCTTAATCAGCCGATCATTGTGCTCAGGCAGGAAGTTGCTGACTCCAATGGATCGTATATATCCACGTTTTTTGGCTTCGATCAGTGCTTGCCATGCCTCGACATACATGTCCTTTTTCGGATTGGGCCAGTGAATCAGATACAGGTCGTAATAATCCAGATCCGCTCTGTACAGGGATTCCTGGATCGCCACAAGTGCTTTATCATGAGCGTGATAACGCCCCGGCAGCTTCGAGGAAATGAGCAGTTCTTCTCTGGCGATGGAGCTTTGTTTGATTGCTCTGCCCACCGTTGCCTCATTCTCATAGTTATACGCCGTATCAATTAATCGATAACCCGTATCCATTGCGGACGCGATCGATTCAACGCCTTCTTCACCTTTTAAACTATAGGTACCAAATCCAATTGCAGGCACTTTCAAGCCATCGTTCAATGTATATTCCGGAATTTGATGATTCATCTGAAGACTCTCCTTTGCAAAAGGTATACGAACAATATGGTAAAAATAATGCCCCTCTCCGTTTATCTACCCCTCCATACGCGCTTGAATCAATTGGAAGTCACCACTCCGTTTTAGTCGGGTGACGGCTTCCTCTTCTAGCTCTCATGAAGAACGCTCTCCTTTTCATTCAAACGAAGAGATGGGCGTCGCCGATAACGGCTGATTGCCTATAAAGTTCTTAATAGCCATAGCAGCCTGCTTATACCCGCCAGCATCGCGTAACGTTTTCCCAATAACCTCAGCATGCTCCTTGTAGGAGGCATTACCGAGCACTTCTAATACTGCGTTTCTAAGCACATCGGGTGTAAGGTTATTTTTGTCCACGATGACCCCTGCTCCCAACTCCTGTACCCGGCCTGCTACACGCGGCTGATCCGATGTTAACGGAAGCATGATTAATGGTACATTGTAATACAAAGCTTCGCTGGTACTGTTCATGCCTGCATGGGTCAGAAAAGCATCTACACACTGCAACACTTCCAGTTGAGGGACATAGGGTCTTATGATGAAATTGTCAGGAATGAGATCAGCAATGGGCTCTATATCGGTATCCTTCCCAGAAGATAATATAAACTGCACAGGCAAATTACGAAAGGCCGTAAAGCAAAGCTTATAAAAATCAAGATCTTTATTTAAAATGGTTCCCATCGAAATATAAACGACCTGCTTATAAAGAGCATGCAGAGATTCATTTGCAAAAGCTGGCGCATCCTTGCGTGGGATAATGGATGGGCCGGTGAACACAAAGCTGTCGTCCAGCTTGTCCCCCATGGGTTGAAAATAACGACTTGTATAGATAATCTTCAGTTGTCCTGAATGCCCTGAAAGTTCCGCCAGGGAAGGTACAGCCACATCGAACTGGGAAGCTATTTGCTGGGACATTTCCACGATGCTATTATATAGCTCCTTGACCTCCTCCGTATCATCATTCAGTTGATTGTCTGATCCAAGAGGCTCCACAAAAACAAAGGTGCTGGTTGAGCATACCGTTGGTATACCTAACTTCTCACCTAGAATTTGTCCTCCCCAGCCTATTATGGAGTCAAAAATGATATAATCGTAGGTTTCATGTTCGATCAGATTCAGAACATCTGGTATAAAGCGTTGAATCACTTTATTCAATATCATATATAAAAATTGGTAAGGATGCTTGAGTTCGAATGGCTTCATTCCAGGGTTATTGAGCAGAGTTGCCTCGTTGAAAGAGTATGCTTTAAATTGTGCGCCTATCGCTTCAATCTTCGTCCGGTATTTTTCGGTACAACAGTAGACCACTTCATCACCGTTCTCAACCAGTTCCTTGATTAATCCAAGCGACGGATTGATATGGCCTTCTGCAGGAATCATCACAACTAATGCACGTGCCACGACACTCACCTCCATTAAATTTTCCAATGAACTCAAGTGGGGAAATGATAACCCATTCTTCCAGACCATTGGCTTGAATAAATAAAACTCTACTACCTCATTGAGGCGGTAGAGTTCCTATTCATGAGACGGAAGCATTAAAGTCTACGATACCTAACGTTATTTTACTCTCACGAGCTGGTCACGGCACCCAGACATCCCTTTTATAAAAGGTTACGCTGTAAGCATCGGTATCGCTGTATCTTCCATCTTTGCTTACCACTTTAAAATATACATTATTGTAGTCGACAAGAACCGTATCCGCTCCTGACGTATTCGTAGAAGAAGCAACCAAATTTCCAGCGCTGTCATAGGCGTACAAATCGTAATCATAACCGGAAGGAGAACCCAGCACGACAGATTTGCCATGCCCTCTGAATGTAAAGTAGTCTACATCTGTCGGGGAAGATAGATAAGACCAAGCACTTCCACCCCAGTAAGCCGGACCGTAGGGAGTGGCCACCGTTTGCGTTGGGATTTTATACGCGCTGCTCAAAGTGTCATTCGACTCGTAATTATCCGCCAAGGCCGTACCCACAATCGATCCTGATAAAAGCGTCATCATAATAGCAGAATACAATGTTTTCTTCATTTCATTCTCCCTCCATTTCTTTTGAAAAGTTAGCACGCCAAAGAGACTCCATGCTTTTCCCTCGTTCATAGACACGCCTGATCAGAAAAAGCTCCAAATCACCCCTTTCAAAATATGGAATTAATTAGATTATAATGTAAATAAATACATATTGTCTACTTGTTTTTACAGTAATTCTGTTTTGCTAACTGTATTTGATCCCGATTCCAGAACTGTGCCGTCAGTCTCATAAATAAAGCACTTGGATCTGTTCCTGTAATTTTAAAATTAGCCAACTTACCAACACTCGACGTGTTCTCACCCATGGCCAATTTGGAGGGGCATCCAAACGTAAAAACGACCACCAATATGGTGGCCGTCACATCTATTTTGATAAATCTTCTTAATACTCTCGTGCATATTGCTTATCCTCTTTCAGTTGCACAATGTCATGTCCGGTTGGATTCTGGAAGGCCCGTAGTCCAAATGTTGACGCCACCGCGAAGATATGGTCAAAGATATCCGCCTGAACGTTCTCATATACACCCCAGTTAATATCATTGCTGAATGCATAGATTTCCAGAGGCAGCCCGCGATCTTCCGGTGCTAATTGTCGCACAATCATCGTCATATCTTTATTGATTTTTGGATGATTCCTCAAATATTGATGGATATATTCCCGGAATACACCGACATTTGTCAGTTGTCTGCCGTTCACGTTGCTTTCGGTATTCACCTCGTGCTCCATATTGTATGCTTGAATTTCCTTTAATTTTTCCGTGACATAATCAGTCAGGTAGTGGATTTTCTCAAATTCAGCCACCATCTCTTCCGTACAAAAACGGATACTGCTGATATCAATATAGATACTCCGCTTAATCCTTCTGCCGCCGGACACCTGCATGCCTCTCCAGTTACGGAACGAATCCGAAATGAGGGCGTAGCTTGGAATCATCGTAATCGTTTTATCAAAATTCATAACCTTTACCGTATTCAAAGTAATGTCGATGACGTCACCGTCCGCATTATACTTTGGCATCTCGATCCAGTCACCAACACGCACCATATCGTTTGACGATAGCTGTACACCGGCCACGAGGCCCAGGATTGAGTCTTTGAATACGAGCATTAATACCGCCGATAACGCCCCAAGTCCACTAAGGATAATGAGCGGGTTCTGTCCAATCAGGCTGGAGATGACGATGATGCCCCCGATAATGAACAGGACAATCTTGGCTACCTGAATGTAACTCTTGATTGGGCGAATCTTCGACACCTCATAGGTACGATAGATATCATCGAACACATTCAGCAGAGCATTCAGAACCGTAATCATGATAACAATCATATAGGTCATTGCTGATTTTTCAATTATGGCCTGATAGGGCGAGAAAATATAAGCAGAATAATAGATTATAATGGCTGGCACAAGATGCGACAGCTTCTGAAATAAATTTTTCTGAACCACAATATGGCCCCACTTGAAACGGTTGTTACTTACGATACGATGGACCGTCTTCAGTACCACTCGCTTGGCAATCACATTCGCCAATATCGAGATCACTGCTATAAAAATAATCATAATGATGTTTGAAAGATAACCAATGGAGGGTCCACTCATGCCGAGTTCTTCTAGTTGATTTCTGATAAAGTCCATTGTTTCCTCCTGACATAATCTAGTTTAGCCTATTATTATAAAGTAGTTTGAGAGGGCAAGCAAAGTTTGTGCTCCCGCTCCGTTCTTCCTATGCATTATATATATTAAAAAAGGACCCTGTCATTCAAAGAATGATGGGTCCACTTGATTATGTCGTCTTTGCATTATGATCACGAGAAATGTCCAGCAACTCACTCACCGTCACCAGACGGTACCCTTCCGCGACCAGTTCATCCACCAGCACACGAACCGCCTCCACCGTCTGGGAACGATCCCCGTACCCGTCATGGAATATGAGCACGCTGCCGGGTTTCACCGCAGACCGGGTATGCTCCAGAATGTGCTCAACGCCGGGATTGTCCCAATCTCTCGCATCACCGTTCACCGCACCAATCGTACGATATCCACGCTCCGCCGCCAGAGACAATATATCATCGTTTACGCCAAAATACGGCGGTCGGAAGCAGCGGGCAGGTTGCCCCGTAACTTTTTGAACAAGATTTTCTGCACGTTGCAGCTCCTCCCCGGCTTCCTCCAGCGTCAACTTGGTCAGATCTGGATGCGTGTACGTATGGTTGGCGATCTCATGCCCTTCACGGTGCACCTCCGCGGCAATCTCCGGGTGGTTCTCTATCTCTTGGCCAATCATGAAAAACGTCCCCCGCCCACCTGCACGGCGGAATATCTCAAGAACTTGAGGTGTATACACCGGATGTGGCCCATCATCAAACGTGAATGCCACAACCTTTTCCCGAACAGACTCCTGCTCTACCATCACGATATTGACCATATTATAATGACCCCTCTCTGCAACTGCCTGGCTACATACACCCTTATTATTCCATGACCACAGGCTCCGGTCTAGTCCAGAGATCACACCTTGCGAAATCCTGAATCAGCCGATATCCACCAGAAAGAGAGCACAGCGAGCGAGCAGCAAGCCCTTCTACCGCCACGCCCTCCAGTCCAGCCTCCAGCTAACCTTTAATTGCACCTGCGATCATACTCTTCTGCACCTGTTTGTTCAGCAGCAGATAGATGACCACCGTTGGCACCGTCGTAATCATCAGTCCCGCACCAATGATACCCCATTGCGTAATGTACGTTCCCACCATCGACATCATGCCCACCGTCAATGTCTGGTAAGCCGTGTTATTGATAAACGTAACTGCAAACATCAGCTCATTCCAGCAGGACAGAAATGTGAAGATAGCTACCGTTGATATAGCCGGGGTTACCAGAGGCAGGATAATGGAGAAAAACGTCCGGTATATGCCGCAGCCGTCGATAACCGCCGACTCCTCCATCTCTCTTGGGATACCTTTGAAAAAACTGCCCAGAATGAATACCGCCATCGGAATGCCAAATGCCACATAGGGAATGATCAGAGACCAGTAACTGTTGAGCAGGCTCAGATTCTTCAAAATAATAAACAATGGCAGCAGCGCTGCATGAATCGGCACCATCATGCCCAGCAAAATAATCGTCATCGTCAACCCACTGAGCTTCCAGTTCATTCTCGTGATTGCGTAACCCGTCATGGAGGACAGGATCAGTACCAAGACAATGGAGGCCGCAGTAACCAGCACACTATTCATAAAATAGGTCAGCACATGGCCGTCGGACATTGCTTTGGTGTAGTTGCTCCACAGAAACGCTTTGGGCAACCCGGCTACATCACCGCTGAAAATCTCACTGTTATCCTTCAGGGAAAACAGCGCCAGCCAGATGAGGGGATAGATCTGCACAATCGCAACGAGGATCAGAAACGCTTGCAGGAACACTTTCCCGATCGGTCCGGAGATGGACCTCGGCTTGGGCTTTTTTTGCAACATGACTTCTACGGTACTCATGCCTTATGCCTCCCTCTACTCCGTTTTGAACAATGAATTAATGAGGATCGTACACACCAGACACTCCACAATAATAAAGACCGAGATCGCACTGCCATATCCGTACCGGAACGTATCAAAAATGGTAGCGTACATCAGCGTGCTTGGCACTTCAGTGGTGTAAAATGGCCCGCCACCTGTCAGCACATAGATCAGGTCAAACACCTTGAATGCACCGATGACCGAAAAAACAAGGCTTACCTTCAGAATTGGCTTCATCAACGGGATCATAATGGACCACGCCGTCCGAATACGGGAAGCACCATCCATTCGAGCCGCTTCGAGCACATCCTGAGACACGGACTTCGCACCTGCATACATCAGCAGCATGTGATACCCCACGTACTGCCACAAGGTTGGAATAAAGGATGCCGCCAGCGCGGTGTCCTTCTGCCCCAGCCAGTCCTGCGCCAGGCTGGATAAGCCGATACTTTGCAGCAGCACATTCAGCAGGCCGTAATCGGCATTATAGATTTTTGACCACAACTGGGCAATAACCACCGTTGAGATCAACACCGGGATGAAATATACGGTGCGGTAGAAGCCTTCCCACTTGACGTTGGACGCCAGAATCAGTGCGAGCACCAGCGAGATCGGCAGTTGAATGAACACCGAAGCACCCGCGAATAACAGGGAGTTCTTGATCGAATTCAGCACCCGGGTATCCTTAAACATCTCTACATAGTTGTCCAGGCCGATAAATGTACCCCTGCCTACGCCGTTCCAGTCCAGCAGACTGTAATAACTGGAGACAAAGATGGGAATAAGCACAATTCCGCAGAACAGAAGCAGGGTGGGCAGTACAAAGACGGCTATCGTGCCTTTATTGGAAAATACAGAGTTCATTGTTGTTCTCCTCTCAAAGGCGTGACCGGGATATGCCGGACCACGCCTTGTTTGGGTTCATCTTCATTGTTAGAAGCGGTAGCACATTGCAAGCTCACAAGGTCTATGCGCAAGATATTCACAGGTAATTTGCAAAGACTTGTAGTGTAAGGACCTAGGGCCTGTAAGCATTTAAGCTTGTAAGCTTGCACGCACGTATACCTGCCTACCTGTTTTCTATAGACTTAGCTCTGTTGGTTTGAGCTGTGCCATCTGTTTGCAGAACTCTTCCGGTGTTACATCGCCAGCAAGCAGCTGGGCAATTAGGTTTTTGTGCGCTTCGGCAGACTCCGCAGGCAGAATGTTATCCCACCACGCGATGAATGAGGTCGCCGTTTTCATAATATCTGCCGCAGACAGATCAAGAGAGGACAGGCTGGATGTGTCGAGTGCATCGGTTTTCCAGCTTGGCAGACCCGCTCCAGCCAGGAAACCTTGCGTACCAAGCTGCTCACTCAGATACATGAGGAATTCCACGGCTTCCTTCGGATGTTTGGTATTCTGGTTGATGTAGAAACCATCGACGGCACCGCCGAAGATTTCGGTATTTGTGCCTTTGCCATCTTCAAATACCGGGAACGGAATCACTTTCACTTTTCCTTTGACTGCGGAGGACGGGTCCTCAATTCCTGCATTCACCCAGTTGGCCTGGAACATCATCGCCCCGTTGCCTGCATTAAATGCCCCAAGCATCTCGTCATAGCTCATGCTAAACATACTGCTGTTGAACGCTCCTGCTTGCGCAAGCTGTTGCATTTTGGTCGCGGCGGCAACAAAATCGGGCGAATCCCACTTTGACGGATCTTTAAAGGCTTCCATCACCGCAGCATTGCCTGCCTGACGCATCGCAATAATGTCGTACCAGTACATGCCCGGCCAGCGATCCTTTTCCCCAATCACAGCCGGGGTGATTCCTGCTGCTTTCAGCTTAGTGACTGCATCCAGCAGTTCGTTATATGTGGTCGGAATCTTGGCACCCGCCTGCTCGAACAATTCCGTATTCACGTAAAGGTTGGCGATATGGGTATACACGGGCAATGTGTAGATTTTGCCGTCCATATTGATGGCCTCCGCCATACCCGGTCCCATTCGTTCTTTAATATCGTCCGTCAGGTAACTTGAGATTTCCAGCACATTACCGGATTTGATGTATGGCTGCATGAAGCTGCCGCCACCCATGCCATAGAACAGGTCTGGCGCTTCACCAGCTGCAATTGATGTTTTGACTTTGGTTTTGTACTGTTCTCCTGTCGTGCCCGTGCGTTCAACCTGAATGTCTGGGTGCTCGCTGTTCCATTTCTCAACAATCTCGGGTAGTAACTTGGCCGAAGGATCGGTATTGCCGACCGATTGATCCCACAGCGTCAGCTTAATCTTGCCGTTACTTTCCCCCTGTGCTCCGCCGGACGAACCGGATGAACATGCCGCCAAACTGCTTACAATGCCCAGAGTCAGAATTAGACTTGCTGATTTTTTTAATAGCGCTTTCATCTCTATGGACCTCCCTATGCGTTTTAGTTGGTTATATCCCATATTTTAGGCAAACTGTGCTTTGTTCTCCATTTAGAAAACAGGCATCGATTTGTAATATTCGAACATATGTGGAACTGGAAGTGGAAGTGAGTTTACGCTCAAACCTTCTCTGCACTCCCCCACACTCCCCATTTTTGCATTCTCGTTTTTCAGGTTTTTACATTCCGATACTCATTCATGGATCGGCCGATATGTTTTTTGAACAAGACGCTGAAATAATGTGGGTCCGGGATGCCTACCTGCTCCCCAATCTCATACCCTTTCATATCCGTCTGTTTCAGCAGCATTTCAGCCTTCTTCATGCGGAGTTGAGTCAGATATTCCACAAATGTCTGCCCGGTTTCTTTTTTCATCAGCCGCCCCAGATGGCCCGAACTTACGTAAAAAGCAGCCGCGGTGCTGGAAAGCCCCACTTCCGCATTGCCCATGTTCTCTTCAAGATAAGCGATCACCCGGTCGATCAGATTACCTTCCTTGGCCTGTCGTTTGGCTTGTATGACATCCGATACCGTGCGGACATGCTGCTCCAGCATGCTTTTTAGTTCAGGCAGATGACCTGCTGTAAAAATGGCCGCAACGGCCTCTTTGTTCAATGCGTGTTCTCCCTCAAGTTGCTGCTCTATGGCGGCACGCTGGCACTCCGTAACCACATCCATGGCTGCCATCCGAAACTGTGAAACGTCCGAGAACGGCACTGACAGCATACGCTCCAGCAACAATACGGCTTCTTCCCCCGCACCAACACTGACGTAAAATTGCAGTTGTTGGAGCAGCTGAGCATCCGAGTGGTACCGCCTTTTTCCGCCTTCGATGACCAGATCCTCGAAGCAAATAACCTGATTCTTCCCCACAAACGCCTGATAATCGAGTGCACGACAAGCTTCCCGGTATCCCACACAGGCCCTTCCCCATCCTGATTGCCATTGCCCAATCCCTACGGTCACATCAACTTCACACCCTTCGAGCTTAAGTGTATGTTGAAGTTCTTCCTGAAGCTGCTGCACCTGATTGGAAAATTCCGTATCCGCACCAAGCGAGAGCACAACTATCCGGTTATGCGGGTCCATGACGATAATGGTTTGCGGATCCTGCGGATAAAATGCCTGCACCTGCTTCATGCCTACCATCCGCAGCAAAATATGTATTTCCTCGGCAGTATGTGGATGGGCTTCTGTCTGATGCTGGCTTAATTGGGGCTGACCGTGTTGTTGTTGGGGTCCTCGATGTGCTTCATGTGTTTGGAGTGTTTGGGGTGTTGGGTGATATGGTTCGGACAGATGTTGATATACCTCTGGTGCAGCTATCTTCGCTTGCGGTACAGCAACCTTCACCTCCATTACTGCGATGCGTGATCCTGGTTCGCCTGAAGAGATGGGAATACCGAAGAAACGCGCCTTCTCTTGTAGTTCATCCTCAGGTATCACATCACTTAACCATTGATTTACAAATCGCTCCCTGAGATAAGGCAGGCTCTGCTTCATCTCCTCTCGCAGCTTCATCAGCTCGTACTCACGCCCCATCTCCTGCTCGATTGCCACTCGCAGCTTCGCCGTAACCTGTAATAACTCAAAAGCACGAATGGGTTTCAAAATAAAATCGGATATGCCCAGCTTCACACTCTGACGAGCATATTCAAATTCATCATGTCCCGTCACAACCACGATTTTTAAGTTCGGGTAACGCTCCATGAGGATACCGCTCAGTTCAATGCCGTCCATCTTGGGCATGTATATGTCCGTGAACACGATGTCCGGGCGCAACAGCTCGACCTGTTCCAAAGCCTCTGCAGCATCGGAGGCCTCGCCAATGATGCTCATGCCTTGCTGCTCCCAATCGATACGCATACGCAGCAGATTTCGGATGAGGTACTCATCATCCACTATCAATACCTTTAATGGTTCCACAGTTAATTCCATGATTCATCGGCTCCCTTCGGGATCGTTATGATAATGGTTGTTCCTTTTCCAACCTCGCTCTGCAGCTTGAGTCCATCTTCTCTGTCATAAAAAATGCGAAGCCGCTCCATCGTCCCCCATAAGCCAAAGCTTGGATTGTGTTTAGCGTTATAGGTAGGATTAGAGGTATTAGAAGAGTTAGATGGGTTCGAGCGATTAGACCTGTTCATTTCTGTGCGTTGAACCTGCTGCACTTCTTCCTCGGACATGCCGACTCCGTCGTCAGTGATCGTTAGAAGTACCCCTTCCTTGGATCGACGAGCTTGAATGCGTATCGTGCCTGGACTGCTTTTAGGGCGTATGCCATGATATAGCGAATTTTCCACCAGCGGCTGGAGCACAAGCTTGGGAATCATCACTCGCTCACAATCTGGAGCAATATCGTACTGCACCTCAAATACACCGGGGTATCGTACCTGCTGGATCGTCAGATAATTGCGTACAATCTCAACCTCCTCGTGCAGTGTAATCAGTTCACGCCCTTTGCTGACACTCAGCCGATAATAACTTCCGAGCGCTTCTAACAGCTCACATACCTTATCGTTCATGCCCGACATCGCCAGGGAGGTAATGGAATCAAGTGTGTTGTATAGAAAATGCGGCTTGATCTGCGCCTGAAGTGTATTCAGCTCTGCTCGGCGAATCGTCTGCTGCTCCTGAATGATGCGTTTCAACATCTGGTCAATCTGCTCAATCATTTGGTTGTATCCTCCATATAGCTGTGCGAACTCGTAGCTGTTCAGCTCAACCGTCACTTTGCGGAAGTTGCCGCTTGGTGCTTTCTGCATGGAGCGAAGCAGCTTGTGAATCGGCTTAATGACGCTGCGCGAGATGATGAATGAACTGACAAAAAAGACAGTCCCGTTTACCGCCAGTAGGATCAGCGCAAGCATCACCATGGATTTATTGCGGGTATCGGTAGCCTGGTATGGGCTCATGCTGATGAATTTCCACTGATCATCACCAGACGAACGATAGGTAACCGCATATTCCTGACCACCCGATTGCAAGGTGATGAAGCCGAAGGATTGCTCTTGAAATGTTTGTTTTAACTTGGCCTGATTGGCCTCTAACATCTCGTGCATCCCTTCCTGTCCAGAAGCCACAGATATGGATTCGCCGGATACAGCAGGCACGACCTTCTTTCCATCGGTAGCGTTGGTTGCAATCACCCGCTGATGCTCATCCAGGATGGCCACCTGAAATGAATCCGGTGCAGACAGGTTGGCATAGGCTTGAGCAATGGATTTTCCCTTGATGTTCATGACCAGAAATCCAAGCGGAGACGTATCATCCAAATCCCGAATGAGGCGAATAAACGACACCACCTCTTGCCCATCCTTATCCCCCGTCGCCGAGACTCCGCTGTCGTTGTTGCCACCATTCAGCCTGAGCAGATATCTTCCGTTATGCTTCAGTGCCTGTTCGTACCACGGCGCTTCCTTCACATTCGCTTCCATAAACGTGGGCCATTCCTGTGTACCAACCGAGAATCGGTGCCCCGAATTATCGTAAATATATACTGAATCGATAATTGGAACCGCTTGCATAAGATTGGTCAAATACGCGCTGACCTTGGACTGTGTCTGTAAATTGGAGTACACATTGCCCTGCCGCAGCAGGTTCTGCAAGTTGGGATCGGAAAAAATCATTTTCGAATAATTGTTCACGTTCTCGATCATCAGATTAACGTTG
Organism: Paenibacillus sp. FSL R5-192; assembly: GCF_000517845.1. NCBI lineage: Bacteria > Bacillati > Bacillota > Bacilli > Caryophanales > Paenibacillaceae > Paenibacillus > Paenibacillus sp. FSL R5-192. The sequence continues at coordinate 105,543 of NZ_ASPR01000078.1, forward strand.
GTTTCAATGGATGTAATTGTTTGCAATGATGCTTCATTGATCTTTCGCTGCGCGTCACTTTCCGAGATTCGATTCAACACCAACGCACTGAACGCCACCGTTAGCAGAATAATGACAAAGTAAGCAAACGGGATTTTAAAAGCGAGTGTCTTGGGCTTGCGTTGAATGAACTCTTTGAAACGGGGAGTCCAATTGTTCTTCATTGCACCAATGTTCACTTTTGTATTTGCGTTTACTTCTGCATCGGTCTCAATATCTGATTGGGCTGTTGCTGTTGCTTTCGCTTCAATCGTGGCATCTTCTTCTGCTGCTTCTGTTGCCTCTGTTGTTGTATCCTTTGCTCTGTTTTGCATTGTAACCCTCCTTTGTTTCCGAGGTGTGATGGGTTTATCGGCTGGGATCGGATGACCTGTTGTGATATCCACCACTCTCTCGGATTTTATACAATTGTATATTATAGGACTGTGTATGGAGGAGGCTCAACTCTTTTTATCGCTTGGATATAGCTTGACTGAGTGAAGTGAAATGAGGCTTTGGGGATCTGATCGTGGTGAATGCTGCGGGTAGGGGCCCCTAATTGGAGCCGCAAGAAGTACTGCTTTATAAAATGTTGGAGGTACAGATAATAAGCTGTGGTTTGTGCCGGATGGAGAGTGAAGCGGGGCAGAAGCGGAGGGTCTGGATACACAAAAGACGATGATAAACGTCTACCTTGATATGTACATACTTTTGAGCAAAATTACAATATCTACGGGCATAATTCTTACTACTTACAGAGTGTTGATCGAGTGGTTAAGGTTGGGAAAATCCAATTATCGTTTTCTCGTATGATGAATTTAAGTGGGAAAAATGTCGGGAGCATACTGCCCTAGTGCAGGACAAGCATAGCGTTCGTTATGGTAAGAAACAACGAAGCGTGATCAAAGCGAGAATTCGGTAACGCCTTTTTTGGAGGCATATTTCAGCGTGTAGCTTCCTTCTGTGCCATATGGCATCGTAGCGATTTGGATGCGGGTATAATCCAACCGACTCTCTCTCAGCACTTTTTTAACTAGCGCTATGCTCCGATCTTCATCCGTTACCACACAGAAAATGTTCATTACATATTCCTTCGGATCAGCCATACGGCTGCCCAGGTCACATCCATCCACCTCTCCCAACTCCGCCTGGGTCAGAACGGTTTCCAGATATTCCATCACCTTTTCCTTCAACCAATGATCACGTTTGCTACCCTGCGCGCTCTTCAGCGGATATTGCACCACAAGCCAGTATTTTTCATTCATTTAGCTTCACCAACCAATCTTTATATGATAGGACATTACATTATGTGTAGGGCACTTGAACGATAAAAATGCATATGTCAGCCTTACATTTCTCCAGTTCAAAATGGGCTAGATCATTGACCTTACTGCTTTTTGAAATTGTACTGCCCTTCCATTTGCAGGATGAGGAACATGGTGATGTTTAATGAGTTGGGAGCTTAACGTGTCTGCTGACTTTCTGCCAATAGCCACGATCTGAGCATCAGGATTCAGTTGCATAAGCTGTCTGGCGAATACCACACCATCCTCCAACTCTGCCAAAGTCGGCGTTCGATTCGTCATCCTGTTTTCGGCAGATTGATAAGGATGAAAGGGATAGATGTTCCAAAATATAAAGTCCGTTGGTTTCCACCTTGAACTGGATAACACTTCGCCCCATATGATGGATGCTGTCGGTTCTGCGAAACCATACAGTGCCTGACTCCGGTTAGGTTTGGCGATATTGGGCAGGCTTGTTCGGACACCCGGATCACCTGCAAAAATCATCTGGTGATTCACCAGTGAGTGATTCCCGGTAACCATTCGCTCGGACGTCAAAGGTACGCCGGAGAACCTCGCCCCTTGATATCCCACGGCTTCAGCAATAAAAATGTACCGAGCCTTGGATATTCGTGGTTCCAAATACCTGACCAAATGTTCAGAACGAATCTTCACCGCTTCGGGGCCGATATCATAGCCCGTCACATAATCTCTCCAAGGATTAATCACATTTACTGGCGAGACATATGCTTGTATCCCTGCAACAAACTCGCAGATATGTTGCTGCGTTTCGCTCATGCTTTTTTGCCTCCTTTGGGAGATTACAGAGTAAATTAGGCTTGCATCAGCTTATTTTACAAAGATTATAGCATAAACAGAAAAACCACCAACCAGACCGCTGGTTGATGGTGGATAGAAACTGTAGAAAACTATTGCGGTATAACTTCTTCCCACTGACCATTGGTGGTTTCTTTGTAGGTAAGAAGGTTTCCATCATACTTTCCCTGAATAAAGTTAGAACCCGCTTCTTTCCATTCCTTAGTAACAGATATCACAACTTTAGAATCCTGTGAATTTATTGGAACATACTTTCCTCTTGATAAATTTATCTCAAAGGCTACTGGATAAAAATCGTACCAGAATAGTTTGTCTGATTTCTCTCCCAGTATACCCGCATCACCACCTTTAGAGAAATGAGGACTGATGACTCGAAACCTGAACTCTAACCACTTTCTGGGATCTAAAGGAAATTCATAATGACTATCGGGCTCCACTATAATGTATGACTTTTCAGGAACTGGGTGTTGAACTTGAACTTTATGCTCGATTATTTCTTTGGATATTATTCGAAAAACTAAATATACCAATATGAATAGTATCGAAGTAACTACGGGTAATTTAGGCTTGTTCCTCAAAAAAACACTCAATCCAAGACCAATAATTAATGGAAACCATATCCATGGATCTCCCAATGTAATGGCTCCCATAATATATGACTTATCGCTAAGGGGATAGAATGCTGGTAAATCATGTCCCATATAGTCTAAAAATAAGTGTCCAAACAAGACAGACAAAATAGAAGATCCCCAGATTAATTTGAAACTTGTCTTTTTATAGAACAGTTTTGTCAAATATGCTATTCCTAAAGCTAAAAGGGGTGTAAACAATATAGAATGAGACCACGGAGCTACACTTCTATCCCCAAAAATATCAGGAAATATTCCACACAGTGCACCCGAACATAGACATATCATAAGATTTTTCCATGTATCCCTTGGCAAAAAGCAGTATGCAATTACCGCCCCAAGAAGAGCATGTGATAGAACATGAAAAAACAAATATAAGTACGGATCCAAAATAACTACTCCTTTACTCTGTTATAGAATCAACATTGTGCTATGTAATGTTACACACTATAAAATTAGTTTTTCATAAAATAGACCCTGAGAGTCAAGCCTCTTCCAAAGATCTGCGGGGAGTAGTCTCAGTATGGATGTTACCTAATCTAATTTCTTAATACTAAATTCGAGCACAAATCAACGTAGGCTCCACAAAATAGAATCAACAAGCTATTAAAAATCCTCATAACAATGGATGGCCCGTATGTATTTTCTATTATCATAATTTGGTCTAGTTAAAGCAGGCTATAGATACCTATATACGTTTCAGAACCTAAATGTACCTGATATACTTTCTTAAAGCTTTTCGACCTACATATACCTCGATTCCCTCCATTTATATAATTTAGGTTATTATATCATAAAATAAAAATCCACCAACCAGAACAATGGTTGGTGGATTTTGCTTACTCTAATGGAGGTGAGGGGGTATCGAACCCATGTCCGAAGATAACGGAACAAAAGCTTCTACGGGTATAGTCACTGTTGTGATGTCCCGTGTATCAGTAACCCACAAGAACAGGATTAGCCCAAGCAGGTATGGACTCAACACAATAGATCAAATCACCCTGTATGATTTCAGCAACAATTAAAGGCTCGTATGTATTATCAATGATGATAACCCGATCTGCGATAGATAGAGCCGGTTTAAGGTTCTTCAAAGACTGACCATATCGATAACGAATGTCTTCTTCTGCAATCCAATGTCCACCTTGTTCAACACGAGAGGCAACACGATCTATATGCATTTGCACATCCTCAAGGCCGATATAGTATACGACAATTTCGTAACTGTTTTCTTTTGCAATTTCCATATGTTTTAAAACAAATGATCCGGACAATGTCGTTTCAATAGCGAAGTTTACACCACTTTTAATGAGAGATCGGATTCTTTTCACAGCTTCCCTGCCAGCAGACAGGTCAGCACTGCGCGGATTCTCTGGCTTCAACTCTCTTGCAATTTGATCCGGATCAACCAGTTCACCAAGCCACTCTCTCATTTGCATACTGAGTGTACTTTTCCCTGCTCCATTGGTTCCAGCAAATACCGTCATGACTGGTCTGATTTCACTCATGATACTCAAACTCCTGGCGTTTCCCAGTAGCATCAAATATAATTTCAAATTTATTACCCGCAGCATCCTCACGAACGCGTTTGTTATTCTTTATATAATAAATAGAGGCGCCTGATTCTTTAGCTTGTTTCCGTGCATGTTGACTTGCTTTGTTTAAAATTTCTTGGAGTTGTTTTCGATTTGTAAACATCCTGAGTCCCCCAATCTAAATTTCTGTTTATTATATCATAAACTAAAAAACCACCAACCAGATTTACTGGTTGATGGTTTTTGACTCTAATGGAGGCGAGGGGAGTCGAACCCCTGTCCGAAGATAACGGCACATAAGCTTCTACGGGTGTAGTCACAGTTTTGATGTCACCCGAGTATCGCCCCGTAACCGGCTATACGTTGGGTCAGCCTGATTGTCTTCTTCAGCACACCCCAGGCGGAGATGTGACAGCGTATCCCACTACTAGTTAGCCCCTATCCCTGTCACATGGGCGATGCAGGGTAGAAGCACGCACACAGTTTCTTAGGCTGCGAAAGCGTAGTTTGTTTGTTGTTTGCCGTTTAATAGGCTTTAGCGTTGATAAAGCGGACGCGTCCCCACTACCCGCTACCCATGCTCGAACTATCCCCGTCGAATCCATAAACGCCCCCTCAATGAAGAAGGGCTCCAGGATTAATCCGTGAATACGGAGCAAAGGTGCTGCACATCTTTTTCCTCCAAGGTAAAAAGATGCTTCTTTCAAACTCGGCATTCCTGTCTGCTACATGAGTAATCATAACACAGGACACATCACCGAAATAGTACAGATTGCTGGAAGACATTCCAGCATGCTGAGCATGTGTACAAGGTTATCCAATACAACAGGCTCAATCGTCTACATATTATACCGCGTCGCCAATCGGAAGTAAAGTTTACCCAGATCGGCTCACGAAAAACTGTACCTAAGTATCTTACCCACGTTTCAGGCAAACTACGCAAAGGCTAAAATTTAGATTGAACGCCAAGCTCCATGCTCCTACCGAATTCCATTCAACACATATCAAAGGAAATCACGACACAATACACTTCAGCAACTCACACCACATCCCCTTTCCACTAAAAATAAAAAAGCCTCAATCTTGCCCATTGCAGGACAAACCTTGAGACTTCTTAACTCATACATCAATCTTCCTAACTTCATCACAAAAAATATCTTCTACACTTAAAAGTAAAGCATTTACGCCCAGCGCTCCACTTAACGCGCAACCTTCTGCTTCTCGCGCAGTACCCGTTGGATATCACGTTGTGCATCCCGCTTAGCCGCAGTCTCCCGTTTGTCGTATTGCTTCTTACCTTTACCCAGTCCAAGCAAAAGCTTTGCATAACCATTGCGGATATAGATTTTCAGCGGTACAATGCTGTACCCATCCTGTTTCGACAGCCCGAGCAGCTTGTGAATCTGCACTTTATGCATCAACAACTTGCGCGTACGTGTCGGATCGAGCGGATTATTTCGGTTCCCTTGTTCAAAAGGACTAATATGCATATTGTGAATATGAATCTCACCGTTTCGAATCGTGGCAAATGCATCACCAATATTCGCACGGCCGTTACGAAGAGATTTGATCTCCGTTCCGGTAAGCACCATGCCCGCTTCATACGTATCTTCAATGAAGTAGTCATGGGAAGCCTTTTTATTCTGTGCGAGCACTTTACTCTGTCCATCATTCTTGCCCATGTCCTCACTCCTTCTCCGTAAAATAAGCCGGTACCATGCTCTATAGCAGCGCACCCAATGTTGCACCAAGGTACCACGTGCCAGACCTTAATTGTAGCAAGTACGGCTGTTAAAATCAAGAAAGAGGCGACCTCTGCCGCCCCTCCTCATTACACCACTTCCAGACTGTGCGAAACAACACACCGGCTGAAGTGGCTATTTTCTCCAACGATTAACCTGAAGGAACGAATTGTAATCCATCTCTCCAAGTTACGTTAGCTTTATTTTTTCTTTTTCCGTACAAAAGCTGCCGTGCCGTTACCAGCTGCACTTTTGCTCTTCTTCCGCTTGCGTCGTGGTGCTCCGCCTTCCTGAGCGCCACCAGGAGTTGCATTCTCTCCAATAAATACGCCGCTTGGCGAAGTGTTTTTGCGTCCACTTCCGCCTTTGCCACCTTTACCGCCGCCCTTGCCGGACTTAAAGCTTCCTTCACCGCGACCGCTGCCGCTGTTCAGGCCACTTCCTTGTCCATCGGTTGAACTACTATCCGATCCACCCGATGTAGAGCTATATCCGCCTTTACCTGAGCCAAAACCAAAGCTCACCGCGCCTTTGCCCCGACCAGTTGATCCACCAGCATCACCAGCACGACGCTCACCTTTTGGTTTGCCGCCGCCTTTACCTGCGTAGCCACCAGATGAGCCTGCGCCCGCGCCTGCACTTGCTGCTCCACCGCGACCGCCACGTCCACCTTTGCTGCTTTCTTCCGTTGATCTGCCACCACGGCTGGCTCCAGCACCTGTCGAACTGCCTTTGCCGCCACGTGAACCGCCGAAACCACCCGGTCCACCCTTGGCACCGCCGCGACCGCCACCACTTGCTGGGCGTCCACCTTTACCGCCACGTCCGCCACCGAAGCCGCCAGGACGTTCACCGCGAGGTTTCATATCTACCATTTCAAAATCAATCGTATACTCTTCCATGCTTACACGTGCCACACGGATCTTCACTTCATCACCGATGCGGAAGACTTTCGAGGTACGTTCACCAATCAGAGCCATATGCTGATCGTCAAAATGGTAATAGTCGTCCGTGAGTGCGCTCAGGCGAATCAAGCCTTCAACCGTGTTTTCCAACTCAATGAACATACCAAAGCTGGTCACACTGCTGATCATGCCTTCGAACTCTTCGCCTACTTTGTCGAGCATGTACTCGGCTTTTTTCATTTTCTCCGTATCCCGCTCAGCTTCTACCGCCACACGTTCACGTTCAGAAGACTGCTGCGCAATATCGGACATACGTGCTGCCAAATACTCCTGACGGTTCTCCGGCAATGCACCATTATTTTCAATGACTTCGCGAATCACCCGGTGAATGACAAGATCGGGATAACGACGAATTGGAGACGTAAAGTGACTATAGAATTCTGCCGCGAGGCCAAAGTGACCCGACATTTCAGAATCATACTTTGCCTGTTTCATCGAACGGAGCATCATCGTACTAATCACGGTTTGTTCTTTCGTTTCTTTGATATCCTCAAGCAACGATTGAAGCGCACGTGGATGAATCGCATTGCCACGTCCTTTGACCTGGTGTCCAAAATTCGCCGCAAAGGCGAGGAAATTTTGCAGTTTTTCCTGATCGGGATCTTCGTGCACACGATAGATGAACGGAACCTTCAACCAATGGAAATGCTCTGCCACTGTTTCGTTCGCTGCCAACATGAATTCCTCAATGATTTGCTCGGCAATCGAACGCTCCCGTTTCACGATATCTACCGGTTTGCATTCTGCGTCCACAATGATTTTGGATTCTTCAAAATCAAAGTCAACCGCACCACGGCGCATACGCATAGCACGCAGCTTCAAGGCAATCTCTTTCATCAGATGGAAATCATCTACCAGATCCTTATAACGCTCGAGCAATTCCGGCTCTTCACCTTCAAGGATTTTACGGACGTTGGAATACGTCATCCGCTCTTTGGTTTTGATTACACTTGTGAAAATGTCATGTTTTACAACCTTCATCTGGTCGTTAAACTCCATCTCACAAGACAGTGTCAAGCGGTCTACCTGCGGATTCAAACTACAGATTCCGTTGGACAGACGTTGTGGCAGCATCGGAATAACCCGGTCTACCAGATACACACTGCATCCGCGGTTGTAAGCTTCCTGATCGAGCTTGGAATTCTCCTGTACATAATAGCCAACGTCAGCAATATGAACACCCAGACGATAGTTACCGTTAGGCAGCTTCTCTACGTTAACAGCATCATCCAGATCCTTGGCATCTTCGCCATCAATCGTGACAATGTTAAGTCCGCGCAGATCACGGCGACCCTGTTGTACAATCTCTTCATCCGTAATGGAGTCGGGTGCTTTCTCCGCCTCTTCTACCACCTCATCAGGGAAAGCTTCAGGCAGCTGATGCTTGCGAATGACGGACAAAATATCAATACCCGGCTCATCCTTATGACCGAGAATCTCGATCACTTCACCCTCGGCCGCCGCACGACCCTCCGGATAGCTGACGATCTTGGCTACGACCTTCTGTCCATCAACCGCCCCAGCAAAGTTGGTACGTGGGATGAAAATATCGCGATTAATCCGTTTATCATCCGGAATGACAAATCCGTACACCTCATGGCTTTGGAACACACCAACGACTTGTGTCACAGCACGAGTAACAATACGGACAATCTCACCCTCCAGGCGACCACCTGAAGGTCCTTGAGATGTGACTTTAACCAATACCGTGTCACCATTCATCGCACTTTTCATATCATTGGCGTGAATGTACACATCCGGGTGCTCCCGATCCTCAGGGATAAGGAAAGCAAAACCTTTGGCGTGAGCTTGTAAACGTCCACGTACCAGGTCCATGCGCTCTGGCATGCCATAGCGATTGTTACGTGTCAGCAAAACTTTACCGGATTCCTCCAGCGTATTAAGCATAATCAAAAAGGCTTTGAAATCAGCTGCATCTTCGATCCCGAAGTGCTGTTCCAACTCCTGATAAGTCATCGGTTTATAAGCGGTTTCCCGCATGAAGTCGAGCAATTGTTGTTCTGTTATCATTAATATATTCACCTCGGGAAACATAAAAGTGTAAGCAAGTCTCATCTCTTTATGTATCGGAATTCTTACCATTTTCATGCAATACAATATCACTGCTGTGAAGAGTGTAGTGGTACAACCATACTATCTCATACCCTAGTATACACGAATTCAATCCGGCCCATCCGTACCTCGCAAAAAAACCACAGTGGCCAGGCGCTCCTCTAAAATCACGCTTTCACGTATCTCTACAGACATTTTATGCGATACACGTGCTGTGCGCATCTGAAAAAGGACTACATCCGAAAATTTTCTGTACACATGACATTCATTATAGGGAGTGAGTTCGCGTAACGAATAAGCGAGGGACATACCATACATGATAGGGGTGTGTTGCATGTTAAGGAAGGAAAACCAAACAGAAGTGAGAAGAAGACCGAAAATCATGGAGTCTATAGATTAAATTGTTGGGAAAGTTTGGACGCGTAAGAATTTATTAAAAAACCCCCGTTTCTTCACGAAACGAAGGTTCATCAATTAAGCCATTAGCTTAAGCTATTCATTGAACAGCAGTTCCAATTCTTACTTGGAAGCCACCGTAACAACAATAGACAAAATCATAAATCCTGCACCCAGTACTACCGTTGCACGTTGCAGGAAGAGATCCAATCCGCGCGCTTTCGTTTTACCGAAAAGATGTTCCGCACCACCGGAGATGGCACCCGCCAAACCAGCGCTTTTCCCGTGCTGCAGCAATACTACAGTGATTAGACCGATCGAGAAAACAACGAGCAGCAATTTCAAAGCAATATCCATTCTTTCCACCTCCTACCCATGTGGGCATACATCTCACCATAAAAACAGTTACTTTAATTGTAACATAGCTATGGTTGTACTACAAGTAGTACAGTTTATACAATGCCCTAAATTTCACCATCTGCGTGATCCTTACGTTATACCATTACTTCGTTGCAATAAAAAAGACAAGCCGGTTACCCGGCTTGCCCGTAAAAGCTGGATATCCAGCTTATTTTTTAAGGTTGTAGAATCCTTTAAGACCATTGTATTGAGCCAGTTCACCCAGTTGATCCTCAATGCGGAGCAATTGGTTGTACTTCGCGATACGGTCTGTACGGGAAGGAGCACCCGTTTTGATTTGACCAGCGTTAGTTGCAACAGCGATATCAGCGATTGTGCTGTCTTCGGACTCACCGGAACGGTGGGAGATTACAGCTGTGTATCCTGCGCGTTTAGCCATTTCGATTGCATCAAATGTTTCAGTCAATGTACCGATTTGGTTAACTTTGATCAGGATGGAGTTACCGATACCTTCGTTGATACCTCTGCCCAGACGCTCAGTGTTTGTTACGAACAGGTCATCACCAACGAGTTGTACTTTGTCTCCCAATTTCTCAGTGAGCAATTTCCAACCATCCCAGTCATCTTCGGACATACCGTCTTCGATTGTGATGATTGGGTATTTCTCAACCCATGAAGCCAGAAGGTCAACATACTCAGCGGAAGTGTAAGATTTACCTTCGCCAGCAAGTGTGTACTTACCATCTTTGTAGAACTCAGTGGAAGCAACGTCCATACCCAAGAATACGTCAACGCCTGGTTTGTAACCAGCTTTTTCAATTGCTTCGATGATTGTAGTGATTGCTTCTTCGTTCGAACCAAGGTTCGGTGCGAAACCACCTTCGTCACCTACAGCTGTGTTCAAGCCTTTGGAGCTCAATACGGATTTCAAGTTATGGAAGATCTCTGCACCTACGCGAAGAGCTTCTTTGAAGCTTGGTGCTCCAACTGGAAGAACCATGAACTCTTGAACGTCGATGTTGTTGTCAGCATGCTCACCACCGTTGATGATGTTCATCATTGGTACTGGCAATGCTTTAGCGTTGAATCCGCCCAGGTAAACATACAATGGCAGGTCCAGAGCGTCAGCAGCTGCGCGAGCTACTGCCATGGATACAGCTAGGATGGCGTTAGCGCCCAGTTTACCTTTGTTTGGCGTACCATCCAAAGTGATCATCAATTTGTCGATACCCAGTTGATCCAATGCATCCATACCGATAACTTCTGGAGCGATTGTTTCGTTTACGTTTTTAACAGCTTGCAGAACGCCTTTACCGAGGTAACGGGATTTGTCACCATCGCGAAGCTCAACTGCTTCGTGGGCACCAGTGGATGCACCAGATGGAACGATTGCGCGTCCGATTGCGCCGGACTCCAGGTATACTTCAACTTCTACTGTAGGGTTACCGCGGGAGTCGAGGACTTCGCGAGCGTACACGTCAGAAATAATAGTCATTTGTGATAATCTCCTTTATAGTTGGGATTTAATTTTGGGACCAACTTGTGTTTGCCCTTATTTTACTACATCAGCAGAATCGTCTTCCAATCGCTGTTATCCCCTGATTTCTTTGAACTTATTTTCATAAGTTGAAATCATGTGAGAAAAGCGAACGCTTCGCTTCTTCAGACTATTTCTGCTGCCTTCGTTCAATGTGCAAACGCCAAACCGTCCAATTATATATGTTGTTGCGTATCTTATTTACGAGTAGCGATGACGGATGTACCTGTCATCTCAGCCGGTTTAGGCAATTGCATCAGGTCAAGGATCGTTGGCGCGATATCCGCCAGGATTCCGCCTTCACGCAAGGTTACATTGGCATCCGTAACGATGAATGGAACCGGGTTCGTAGTATGAGCTGTGAACGGACGTCCTTTCTCATCGAACACCATATCCGCGTTACCATGATCCGCCGTGATCAGTACAACGCCGCCTTTGGCAAGTACTGCATCCACAACACGGCCCATGCACTCATCTGTTACTTCAACCGCTTTGATGGTAGGCTCCAGCATGCCGGAGTGTCCAACCATATCAGGGTTAGCAAAGTTCAGAATGATGGCGTCATGTTTGTCTGCTTCGATCTCGCGAACACATGCGTCAGCTACTTCATAAGCGCTCATCTCTGGTTGCAGATCATACGTTGCAACTTTTGGTGAGTTGATCAGTACACGAGTTTCGCCCGGAAGCTCCACATCACGACCGCCGCTGAAGAAGAAGGTAACGTGCGGGTATTTCTCAGTTTCTGCAATACGCAGTTGTTTTTTATTGTTCTGTACCAGAACTTCACCCAGGGTGTTGTCGAGGTTCTTCGGCGAATAAGCCACATAACCTTCAACCGTCTCGCTGAACAAAGTCAAGCATACAAAGTGCAAGCCCACAGGGAACTTCGGACCACGCTCGAAACCGCGGAAATCCTGGTTTGTGAATACTTGCGACAACTGGATCGCACGGTCAGGACGGAAGTTGAGGAAGATAACGGAATCGCCGCTCTCAACCAAACCTACCGGCTCACCATCCGCTTTGACGATAACCGTTGGTTCAACGAATTCATCAAATACGGATTTCTCATACGATTCTTCAACCGCTTTGAGTGGGTCAGTGTATTTTGGTCCATCTCCATAAACGATGGCACGGTATGATTTCTCAACCCGTTCCCAACGTTTGTCACGGTCCATCGCGTAATAGCGACCTTGAACCGTAGCGATTTTACCTACACCGACTTCTTCAATCTTGGCGATCAGTTTCTGCATGAAGTCTTTACCACTGTCTGGCATAACATCACGGCCATCCATGAAAGCATGAATATATACATCATTCATTCCTTCTTTTTTGGCCAGATCCAGCATAGCAAACAGGTGGTCGATGTGACTATGTACGCCGCCATCAGACAACAAGCCGTAGAGATGAAGTTTTTTGCCGCTTTGTTTCGCTTCGCGAACGGCTTTGACAAGTGTTTCATTGTCGTAGAACTCGCCGTCACGAATGGATTTGGAGATACGGGTCAAATCCTGGTATACGATCCGGCCGGCACCAATGTTCAGGTGACCTACCTCGGAATTTCCCATTTGCCCTTCTGGCAAACCTACAGCTTCACCGCAAGCAGTGAGTGTTGTATGTGGGAATTGGCTCATGAAACGGTCGTAGTTCGGTTTCTTGGCTTGCGCTACCGCATTACCTTCCACCGTGTTACGCAGACCAAAGCCATCCATGATGATCAGTGCTACAGGTTTTGGAGCTGTCATCTTACTTCGCCCCCTCAACAAGCGCGATGAACGAAGCCGGCTGCAAGCTGGCACCGCCAACAAGTGCGCCGTCGATGTCGCTTTGTCCGAGGTATTCTGTTACGTTCTCTGGTTTAACACTGCCGCCGTATTGAATACGAACTGCATTCGCAACCGTCTCGTTGTACAGATCCTTCACCAGCGTACGGATGTAAGCAATAACTTCATTCGCATCTTGGGAAGTGGAGGATTTGCCTGTACCAATCGCCCAGATTGGCTCATAAGCGATAACAACTTGTGCCGCTTGCTCTGCAGACAGACCTGCAAAAGCAGCTACTGTTTGCACTTTGCATACGTCTTTTGTTTGGTTCGCTTCACGCTCTTCAAGCGTCTCACCAAGGCAGAAGATTGGAGTCAATCCGTGACGGAATGCTGCATGCAACTTTTTATTGACAGTCTCATCGGTTTCCGCAAAATATTGACGGCGCTCCGAGTGACCAATAATGACATAATCCACACCCAGGTCTTTCAGCATCACGCCGCTGATTTCACCTGTGAATGCACCGTTATCTTCAAAATGAAGATTTTGTGCACCAATTTTGATGTTTGTGCCTTTAACAGCTTCTACCAGGGATGGCAGATTTGTAAACGGTGCGCAGATTACAGTCTCCACGCCTTCAACTTCCGCTTTTCCTTTAACTTCCTGAATGAAGTCATTGGATTCGGAAACCGTTTTGAACATTTTCCAGTTACCTGCGATAATCGGTGTTCTCATGGGTTTCAACTCCTTCATGCTATAGACTACTAAAACTTACTTGTCGTTCAATGCCACTACGCCTGGAAGTACTTTACCTTCCATGAACTCGAGCGATGCACCGCCACCTGTAGAGATGTGGTTCATTTTGTCAGCCAATTTGAACTTCTCAGCTGCTGCTGCGGAGTCACCGCCACCAATTACAGTGTAAGCTTCTGTCTCAGCGCAAGCTTCCGCTACTGCACGAGTACCGTGGGAGAATGGCTCGATTTCAAATACGCCCATTGGTCCGTTCCACACAACCAATTTGGAGTTTTTGATTACGTCAGCATAGATCTCACGTGTTTTAGGACCGATGTCGATGCCTTCCCAATCTGCTGGGATGCCGTCGATGTCAACGATTTGTGTGTTTGCTTTCGCACTGAAATCGTCAGACACTACGATATCTACCGGCAGGTAGAAGTTTTTGCCCAGTTTTTTCGCTTTTTCGATGAAACCGAGAGCAACATCAAGTTTGGAATCATCCAGCAAGGATTGTCCAATTTCATGTCCTTGTGCTTTGAAGAACGTGTAAGTCAGACCGCCACCAATGATTACGTTGTCTGCAATGTTCAGCAGGTTGTCGATTACATCGATTTTGTCCTTAACTTTGGATCCACCAATGATAGCTGTGAAAGGACGCTCAGGGTTGGAGATTGCTTTACCCAACACTTCAAGTTCTTTCTCCATCAACAAACCGGACACTGCTGGAAGCAAGTGAGCGATTCCTTCAGTCGAAGCATGTGCTCTGTGAGCCGCGCCAAACGCATCATTAACGAAAACGTCAGCCAGTTCAGCAAATTGTTTTGCCAGTTCCGGATCGTTTTTCTCTTCGCCTGCGTGGAAACGAACGTTTTCAAGCAACAATACGTCACCGTTGTTCAGTTCAGCGATTTGAGCTTTAACAGCGTCACCAACAGAATCGTCAGCTTTAACAACTGTTTTACCAAGCAATTCAGACAAACGCTCAGCTGCTGGAGTCAAACGCAAGGATTCAACCACTTCGCCGTTAGGACGACCCATGTGGCTTGCCAAAATGACTTTAGCGCCTTTTTCAATCAAGAAGTTGATTGTAGGAAGCGTTGCACGAATACGTTTGTCATCTGTAATTTTACCATCTTCGAGCGGCACATTGAAATCTACACGGACAAAAGCCCGTTTTCCTGTCAATTCGATATCGCGTACACTTTTTTTGTTCATCTGTATTTCCTCCGCACCCATGTATTTGGTGGACCAATCAAGAGCTAAAATCCCTCGTCAATCCTGGTGTTTTTGAGAAATTTGCAAAATGTAGATATATAAAGAGCGGAAACAATATAGCATCTGTTTCCGCTCTATGTTATTACAGATATTACTTAATCATTTTTGCAAAGTGCTCCAAAGTGCGAACCAATTGTGCAGTGTAGGACATTTCATTGTCATACCAAGCTACAGTTTTAACCAATTGTTGGTCGCCAACAGTCAGAACTTTAGTTTGAGTTGCATCAAACAGGGAACCGAAAGTGATTCCTTGGATATCGGAAGATACGATTTCGTCTTCTGTGTATCCGAAAGTTTCTGGATCGGAAGCTTCTTGCATAGCTGCGTTAACTTCTTCAGCAGTTACTTTTTTGTTCAGAACAGTTACGAGCTCAGTCAGGGAACCAGTAGCTACTGGTACACGTTGAGCTGCACCATCAAGGATGCCTTGCAGTTCTGGGATTACCAGACCGATTGCTTTAGCAGCACCAGTTGTGTTAGGGATGATGTTTTCAGCTGCTGCGCGAGCACGACGGAAGTCACCTTTAGGGTGTGGAGCATCCAACGTGTTTTGGTCGCCAGTGTAAGCGTGAATTGTAGTCATCAAACCTTGAACGATTCCGAATTTGTCTTGCAGTGTTTTTGCCATAGGTGCCAGGCAGTTTGTTGTGCAAGATGCGCCGGAGATTACAGTTTCAGTACCGTCGAGGATTTCATGGTTTACGTTGTAAACGATGGTTTTCATGTCGCCAGTAGCTGGTGCGGAGATAACAACTTTCTTAGCTCCACCTTTCAAGTGTTTCTCAGCTGCTTCTTTAGTTGTGAAGAAACCGGTACATTCCAGAACGATATCTACGCCCAGGTCGCCCCAAGGAAGTTCTTCCGGGTTACGGTTAGCCAATACTTTAACTTCTTTGCCGTTCACTTTGAAGAAGCCATCGTGTACTTCAACATCGCCATCGAAGCGACCTTGAGTTGTATCATATTTGAGCAAATGAGCGAGCATTTTAGCGTCAGTCAAGTCGTTGATTGCTACTACCTCGATGCCTGCTACATTTTGAATACGGCGGAATGCCAAGCGTCCAATACGTCCAAAACCGTTAATACCTACTTTAATCATGAGTAAGTTCCTCCCAAGTTTTGATTAATTTTTTTATGAAACTTATATATTCAAGACAGACGGTGAAGTCCGTCAAGACAACAATAGTTGTGATGCAAAGTAAAACCTTATTCCATTTCAGCAACGATGACTTCGGCAGCAGCCTCATCAATAATCAGAATATCTTCCTGACCAAATCGTAACACGGAATGTATAGCAGCAGCTTTGCTTTTGCCACCTGCAATTCCAATCACAACATCGGTTCGTTCAATATCCTGAAGTCGCATACCCAGTGTAAGCATGGTATGTACCACCTTACCCTGATCATTAAAGTAATAACCGAAAGATTCAGATACGGCCCCTTGCTCCTGAAGTTCATCTATAATCTCCGTCGCAAGTTTGCGTCTTTTGGCCATCTCTACGGCATCACCAATTCCATGAATAACAATCCGTGATTGCCTGATCAGCTGCAGAATCTCCTGAACACTAGGGTCCTGGATTAATGATTCATAGGCATGATCACTGAGCAAATCCGGTACATGCAGGAGTTTGTATTGCGCCCCTACCCGTTTTGCCATTGTGGATGCGATCGTATTAGCCTGAATTTCAAGGCTTTCTCCAAGTCCACCGCGTGCCGGTACGAACCAGACACCTTTGAGCGATGTTGGCGGATTTAGTTGTTCTGCGACTTCGGCCGTTGTTGAACCACCAGTAACGGCGACAACGTCGTTGTCACTCATGATATTGCCGAGAGCCTTCGCTCCGGCTCTGCCCAGTTCCCTTTTGGCAAATGGAGAAACGTCCGAATCGCCAGGAACCACAACTACCTTTTGCAGACCGTAGGCTTGCTTGATGCGCTCTTCCAGCTCGGATAATCCGAACAGCTCTTTGGCTACGGGCTCTAACTGCTGCAGCAAATCATACCCTGCCTCGCTGATCTTCATTCCTGCACTGTCAATTTCAATAAGTCCCTGAGCCTTTAACAGATCGGTCTCAGCCCTCAGAACCCGCTCGGTCATCTGCATGGAATTAGCTAACGTTCTCCGTCCGATCACATCCGATAACATGATCTGTTGCAGAATCGTATACCTCTTTTTCAAGATATCCATGAGATCAGGCAGAAGCTGCTTTTGTACTTCTAAAATCGTTCGCATGCTTTCCACTCCCGCAAGTTCTCGTTCTAAGCTCTCTTTCGTGGCCCTAAAACGTCCCGGGTTAACTTTTTAAGTCCCACGTCTATTCTACCTAAAACTGACGTGACATGCAAGTGTTTCAACGTGTTATTTCGACACGCATGCAGCGTTTGTACGCGCCTATTTTCACAATCTTAGACTTCCATGATCTAGGACTAGCTCACGCATACCATATATAGAAGAAACAAATGAATTCAATCTACATATCGCTCAGAATCACATTTCATACGGCATGTCCAAAACCTCTAATAGCATTTACTTAAATGCACTCTTTATCCACTCTTCTTCATCATGATCATTTTTAGGTTAATCCAAACCAATACCACAACGAACTGCTTGCAATTAAATATTTCATGAGCTATAATCATTATTGCTGTCACATAATGTGCGCCCGTGGTCCAATGGATATGACGTAGGCCTCCGAAGCCTGAGATCCAAGTTCGATTCTTGGCGGGCGCGCCATTTTTATTTAACAGCTCATAACCCATTTAACCAATGAAACCGGAAAGGTTTCTTTTTTTTGCAAGTTAGTTTGACTTTCTTTGACTTTTTGTTTGGAATTGTTTATTATGTGGGTAATACGGTAACAGTTTAAGTATAAACACCAATAACATTTACATTCCAAGGAGGTTTTTCACGTGAGTTTTATTCCAATGGTCGTTGAACAGAGCAACCGGGGTGAGCGCGCCTACGACATCTACTCCAGATTGCTGAAGGATCGTATTATTTTCCTTGGTAGCGATGTTAATGACGTAGTGGCTAATGCCATTATGGCACAGATGTTGTTCCTGGCTGCGGAAGATCCGGAGAAAGACATTCACTTATACATCAACAGCCCAGGCGGATCGATTACAGCCGGTATGGCGATTTACGATACAATGCAATTCATCAAACCGGATGTATCTACCATCTGTGTAGGTATGGCGGCTTCCATGGGTGCATTCTTGTTGAATGCCGGTGCAAAAGGTAAACGTTTTGCATTACCAAACAGTGAAATTATGATTCACCAACCACTTGGTGGTGCACAAGGTCAGGCTTCTGACATCGAAATCCGTGCTCGTCGCATCCTGAAAATGCGTGATACCTTGAACCGCATCATCTCTGAGCGTTCAGGTCAACCGCTAGAGCGGATTGAGAAAGATACAGATCGTGACTACTTCATGAGTGCTGCTGAAGCCGCCGATTACGGTATCATTGATAAAGTCATCGAAAACGTAGGATCACAAGGCATCTAAGTGTGACGTAGACCACGGTCTATGCGTTAACATAATCAACACCTACGTAATCAGCAACATATAATTGTGTTGTCTATACGAGAAGAAGCCCTCATCATAATCATGATGGGGGCTTCTTTTTTCATTTTATAAGGAAGAAAACTTAAGAGTGCACAATAATGATTCTTTATTTGGTTCCAGATACATTACTGAAAGGTTCTGTGCCTTTAGGGAGAAGCTCTTTATACGTAAATGGCATTTCAGGGAATCCTTCTGCGTACGCCGTATACTCATACAACTGGAAGAACACAACTACACCCGTTGGTGTCACATAGAAATCTTGATCTTTATTCAGCCCTTTGTATCCGTCGAGGTATCCACCGCGGCCTTTCAGTTGCTCACCCACTTTTTTACTCAACGTCTCGCGCATCGTTTTGTTATTTTGCAGCACATCATCTAACGTAAGCTCCTTGCCTGTGTCCAGTGCAAAGGTGTGTCCCGTACGGTATGTCATGCCATGAGCGCCAGCATAATCCTCATATCGTTGTGTAATGAGTCCCAGCACGCCTTTTTCGTTGTACGTCACTACATAGGAGCTCTCAAATGCATATGGACGGTTGGCTGTTGCACCGCCGAATTCAGATGTCTGTTTCTTGAAGTCAGCTACATACGCATCCACTTCGTCTTTCAGCACTTTATTGATCGCCGCTTCAGCTTCTTTGCTGGCAAGTCCACTCACCTGTGGATATTGAACATCTACTTCAGCATTTTTCACAGTGACATTAACTGTTGCCGCTTTAATTTTAACGTTATTTTGTTTCACCTTGCTGAGTGTCAACGTTTTGGTTTTGCTATCCCAATTCCCCTGTACACCCAGATAATCTCTCATTGCCGAGAATGGGATATATAATCTGCCGTTGATCAGCTTTGCGTCCACTTGAGGATAATAGTTGTTAATTCGAACACTCGGCTCGCCATCCAATAGGCTGATCGTCATTGTGTTATTGGCTGCTGTCAAAGCGTACTCTTTGGTTTTCGCATCATATTTCAGCGTTCCACCTGCCACATCTTTAACTGCCGTAAGAGATACCCAAGTTGAACCACCTTGAAGAAGTCCTTTTTGAGTCAGTGTTTTTCCACCCGACTTCAGGGTCACCTCAGCTGTGGTTGTCACTTTCGAGGATACCGATGCCGCCTGAACCGAACTGTCCTGCCACACCGAACCGCTACCTACAATAATTCCTGCTGCGAGCAATGCACTTGTCCATTTTTTCCATGATGTCATATATAAAACTCCTCTCCGAATTCACAATTAGGGATCATTGCGTATGTAATCCTGACCTGATCGCATATCTCATACGCTCACCTCTCTATTATAATTAACCCGATTTCGGAAAGGTTTACAGCTCGAGTTACAATGTTGATGAATATCAGTAGGAAAATATATGGGGATATGACCTTTTTGTCACGAACAACTATACAAAAAAGATACCAATATACAACATTTCATGTTGCTTCGAATAAAGTTCCCTCCTATCTAACTTCATCAAAGTTTGCTTTTCCAACAAAAAAAGACTCTGTCCACAGGACAAAGTCTTTGTCATTATTTCGTTGTACCCTTCAAATGACACTTATAAAGGTTACTTGAGCTTACAATCCTTAGTTCACTCTTGTTTATTTCATTTCATACGTGATATTCAGGATTGTGCTTACTTTAACCTGGCCTGTTTCAATCTCAGTGCCACCTGCTGTATCTTGTGCTTTGGACATCAACGCCTCGCTTGCATAGAATACAGGCACATTGGCATCACCTTGGCTCACGGAAAGAACAGCACCCAGTTGACGTTTAACTGCTTTTGCAATGGCGCCCGCTTTCACATCTGCATTGGCAACAGCTTTTTCAATCACTTGGGACTCATAACTTTCCGGATTTTCTACAGTAAAGCGCACGTTTTCAATATTGTTGGCACCCGCACCCGAAGCAGCATCGAGCAACTCGCCAATCTTATCCATCTGACGATATGTGACTGTCAGCGTATGATGCGCTGTATATCCTTTAATTTGTTGTCCGTCTTTTTCGCTATACGTATAGTTGGGTTGTACAGAGAACTGACTCGTTTGAATGTCGTCTGCACTGATCTTCCACGTATTCTTCAGCAAGTTGGATACCTTTTGAACTTTGGCAGCATTCGCTTTTTGAGCAGATGCAGCTGTCTCTGCAGTACTGTTCACACCAATGGACAGATAAGCGATATCAGGCTTCACCTGAATCTCACCTTTACCCACAACATTAATCACATTCTGTTGTACACCCTGAACCTCTGCAGCGTAAGCATAGTTACCTGGTGCAACCCATGCTGTTCCTCCAATAAGCAACGTACTTGCCACCAGCACCGCACCAAACGGTTTCATCCATTGTTTACCCATCACGATAGCCTCCTTATGTGTTAACATCTCAAACTTTAAACGATTTGATACCTTAACAGACGGGACAAATTCCATAATGTTGCACTTGACGATAGCATAAACGTGAAAAACACAAAAAAGCCCCTTTCGGGACTTCTTCATTAGATTGATCATATCTTATTGGTTTTCGAGCTCTTCCTTGCTTACCAGACTAACTAAAGCGTTTACAGCCTGTTCGGCATCCGCGCCTTCTGCACTAATCTGGATTTCCGTACCTGTGCTAATTGCAAGGCTCATGATCCCCATGATACTTTTTGCATTAACTTTTTTGTCGTCCTTCTCGACGAACACTTCAGACGAGTACTTATTCGCTTCTTGAACGAACAGTGCCGCAGGTCTGGCATGGAGACCCGTTTTCAAACGGACAACTACCGGGTGCTTTGTCATGGAAACTTACCCCCTATTATGAAATCTGGACATTAAATACACAATTATATTTATACAACATTATACCATTAACCCGTGCAGGACACTAGAAGAAAAAACTCAGGGTGCTTTGGAGGACATTATCTTGCCCTAATTTCATCTTTTGCACAGCGCATCCAATGACCTAAGTGAGTCTCCCAGATCCTTAACGGCTGACTTTCCCGACCTTGTTACTTTACCCTACTCCGTCTTAACCATAACGTTCTGTGCGTACTTTCTCAGCCAGCTCATCAATTTTACGAAGCCGATGGTTCACTCCCGACTTGCTGACTGTACCTTTAAGGAGCTCGCCAACTTCCTTCAAGTTGATATCCGGATGAGCGAGTCGAACTTCCGCCACTTCGCGAAGCTTCTCAGGCAAAGATTCCAGACCAACTTCCTTTTGTAACAACCGGATATTATCGATTTGCCTCACCGCCGCTCCGATGGTCTTATTCAGGTTGGCGGTCTCACAATTGACAATCCGATTAACGGAGTTACGCATGTCGCGCATAATCCGTACGTCTTCAAACTTGAACAAGGCCTGATGAGCACCAATGATGCTGAGCAGCTCAATGATTTTCTCGCCTTCCTTAATGTATAGGATGAATCCTTTTTTCCGTTCTATACACCGGGCATTCAGATGAAATTCATTGGCCAGGTCAACCAGTGCCTGACAGTGCTCTTCATACATGGACGCAATCTCCAGATGGTACGAGGAACCTTCCGGATTATTAACCGATCCACCGGCCAGAAATGCACCGCGAAGATAGGCCCGTTTACAACAGTTTTGTTGAAACAATTCCGTACTGATCCCTGGGGTAAAGAGAAAGCCCTCAGATACAATATGAAGACTATTGAGAATCTCCTGTACCATGGTTGGAATACGAACAATATATACATTGTTCTTTTTCAGCCGCATTTTTTTGCGGACCAGTAATTCCGTATGCACTTGAAAATGCTTTTTAAGCAGAGAGTATGCCCGTCTTGCAATCGCGGCATTCTCCGTCGAAATATCCAAGATCACTTTTTTATTCGATAACTGCACTGCACCAAGCATACGGATGAGGGCTGAAAGTTCCGCCTTTTCGCAGCACGGTTCGCTCTCGATCATGGTTAATTCTTTTTTGGTCTGTGCTGCAAACGACATGGGACTTCACCTCTTCCGTAACATCCAATTTTGTACCAGTTGGTAGATGTGATGACTTAACTTGTCAGCATCATGACGCAGATAGGTTTTGAACAGAACAAGGGTATCTGCAACCACCTGATAACCGGCACTTTCGAGTACATTCATATCCAGTACAACCGGTTTTGCTCCTTTTTCCGCATACTTATTTTGCACTTGCAGCGGAATATCACCATTATTTACGATAACATAGTCGAAGAGCTGATGACCTATATGCTCGTGTACCGCCTTAAGGTGGTCACTTACCGTATAGTTATCTGTTTCTCCCGGCTGTGTCATCACATTACAGATAAACATCTTCACCGCATCAGCCTCTACCACAGCTTCTGCAAGCTTAGGTACGAGTAAATTGGGAAGGATGCTTGTATAGAGGCTGCCTGGCCCGATCAGAATAGCATCAGCTTGACGAATGGCCTCTACTGCCTCTGGCAACGGCTCCACGTGATCCGGTTCAAGGAAAACACGTTTGATGCGTCCACCCGCCTCAGGGATTTTGGACTCACCTGTAATAATTGTCCCATCTTCCATCTCGGCATGCAACACAACGGCCTGGCCTGCGGCTGGCAATACCTCACCTCGAACGGCAAACACGCGGCTAAGCTCCCGCACTGCGGTCACAAAGTCGCCCGAAATATCCGTCATTGCAGCCAAAATCAAATTTCCCAAGCTGTGGCCTGCAAGCCCCGCGCCTGTATTGAAACGGTACTTCAACATATCTGAAAGCAATGGTTCTACATCAGCCAGTGCCGTAAGCACGTTGCGAATGTCGCCCGGAGGCGGCATCTGTAGCTCATTGCGCAGGATGCCTGAACTTCCACCGTCATCTGCAACTGTGACGATGGCCGTGATATCCAGCGGCTTCTCTTTCAAACCGCGCAGCATCACGGATAATCCGGTTCCGCCGCCCATTACAACTATTCTCGGACGTTCTCTTCGTGGTCCGGCCTCTTTCATCCCTTCACCCTCTTCAATGACGGTCCCGGTCAGCGTCGCGATGGCTCACGGTAACAGCTTCTGTCTCGCTGCTTCCCAACATCTTGCCCAAATATTCCGATATTGCTACCGAACGATGCTTGCCTCCGGTACAGCCGATTCCAATAATAACCTGGCTTTTGCCTTCCTTCCGGTATTGCGGAATCAGGAAATGCAGCATATCCAGCAGCTTGGTCAGAAACGCCTGTGTCTCTGGCCACTTCATAACATATTCGTACACATCACTATTCTGTCCCGTATTCGGTCGCAAATGATCAATATAATGTGGATTCGGTAAAAAACGTACATCAAACACCAGATCAGCATCAATCGGAATCCCATACTTGAATCCAAACGATGTAATATTCACCGACAGCATTTGGCTCTCGAGATGAGAAAAACGGGATATGATACGTTCTTTCAGTTGAGCAGGCTTCATTGTACTTGTATTCAGTACCTGAGTCGCAGAGTTTTTGAGTTCCTCCAACATCTTGCGTTCCAGTCGGATGCCATCCAGCGGCATGCCCTCAGGAGCCAGAGGATGTCTGCGCCTGCTTTCTTTGTAACGCTGAACAAGTACAGAATCTGTAGCATCCAGGAATAAAATCTCGCAATGAATGGTAAAATGATCTTTAATATAGTTCAAAGACTCGGACAGAGCCGTAAAGAATTCACGCCCGCGCAGATCGATAACCAATGCAACCTTACCAATCTTGCCGTTTGACTGTTCAATTAGTTCCGCAAATTTTGGAATCAATACCGGCGGCAGATTATCCACACAGAAGAAACCCAGATCCTCCAGGCTTTGTACTGCAATGGTTTTACCTGCTCCGGACATGCCCGTAATGATAATGAGCGTGGCGCCTGTGCCTGGTGATCCTTCACCTTCAAGCATAAATGTCCCCTCCTTATCATATTGCTGTCTTCATATATTGTTACGAGGATACTAGGAACGCAAGAGAAGACCTGCTGCACCCACAATACCTGCATTATTACCAAGTGTAGCTTCCAGAATCTGAACCCCATCTTGCAACGGTTCTGGCGTCAGCTTAGCAAACACAGTACGGATTTCATCAAACAAGAAATTGCCCGCTTTGGATACGCCGCCACCGATGATGAACATCTCCGGGTTAATGACAGCTGCTACAGTAGCCATGGACTTGCCCAGGTAAAAGGCCGCACGATTCACAATGCGCTGTGCCACTTCATCGCCTGCCTTGGCAGCATCAAATACTTCTTTGGCTGCAATCTTGTCGACGAGTGCCAGTGACGTATGATCCCCGCGCTCTACGGCATCCTTTGCCATACGGATAATACCCGTTGCAGACGATACTGTTTCTACACATCCCATTTTACCACAACCGCATTTGATGGCTTCCAGATCAGGTACAACACTGATATGACCCAGTTCTCCCGCCATACCGGAGAAACCCTGATAAATGTTACCATTCAGGATCAAACCTCCGCCAACACCCGTACCGAGTGTATAACATACGCAGTTGTCTACGCCTTTACCCGCACCTGCCCAGACTTCACCCAGTGCAGCCACGTTTGCATCGTTATCTATTTTGATTGGCTTGCCCAGACGTTCTTCCAGAATCGAACGAATGGCCACATTCCGAAATCCGATGTTAGGGGCATGAACGATAATTCCCTCGCGTACATTCGTGAAACCGGCCACTCCAGCACCTACACCCTCAAGCTGTTCCCAACTGTACGGTGATTCGGCTACGATATGTCGGACATACTTCTCGATGTTGGCGATGACCGTGTCTACGCCCTTATCCACTTCAGTCGGTCCTTCATACGTATGCATTAGCTGACCTTGTTCATCGCATATACCGACCTTGATTGCTGTTCCGCCGAGATCGACCCCAACGTAGATTTTCTCAGACATGCTGCAAGCCACCTTTATCTATCTAAAATAGTTTAAGTCCTACGTACCAACTATAATTGAAGGATACGCCTGGGTCAAGACGAGAAGACCTCTAGTACCTCCTGCTCCGCCGGGGTTGTGAACCACATCACGCACCGTTTTTGAATACGTATACATCCTCATTACCTTCATTTATAAACGCACGCTTTATTCCTTCCTCCCCATAACAGAGGAAGCCTCAACTCATGATATTGCATCTTCACTCGTTCCATTCATAAAAGATCAACATCGTCCCCTCATATAGGTGACTCATCTTATGCACCCCGCCACCTGTCATTTTTACGCAGAAAGCTATCTAATGACGGTATTGCCAACAAAAAAAGAGCCTTCCATCCACAGGAAGGCTCCCTTACTTTTATGAAAATCTAAAATTGTAGAAATTGGGCTGACTCAGTTGATTTTTCTACGTTATAACTTCGTTTCCACACGTACCGGCTCTTCCGTCTTCTCCATCTTGTTCACATCCAGAATATCGAGCAGGAAGACAAAGATCGGAATACCAATGATCAGTCCCCAGATCCCCAGGAAGTGTTGCGACAGAATCAGTACGATAAAGGTGTAGAACATTGGCAATTTGGTCTTGTGTGCCATCAGTTTTGGATTCAGGAAGTACGTCTCCAAAGCATGAATAACAATAATCATGATGATCACAATAATGCTTAATTTCAGTCCACCCATCTGATACCCAATCAGACAGAGCGGTACAAGTGAGATGATAACCCCCGCAACGGGAACCAGACTGAGCATGAACACCAGAATGGTCAGAGCGAACAGATACGGGAAACCCAGAATCCATAAGCCCAGTATCGTCAGTACCGTATTAAACACCGCAATAAGAAGCTGTGCCTCAATGACTTTACCAAAAGAAGATACGAACTTGTCTCCCAGATAAGCAACTTCATTGTAGAACCATCCAATTTTACTTGTTTTAAACTTGGACGTGAACTTGGATATCTCCTGCTTCTGCAACAAGAAGAACAGACTCAGAATGATGACGAGCAGAATAAACTCCAGCCATTTGCTCAAAGCGAAAATATATTTCAATGCATCATTGGTGTAATTTTTAATATCGAAGGATTGAAGATAACCCGCAATTTTGGACGCAAAGTTATCACCGTCTGCACTATCCAGAAATTTCATAATCTCGTTTGTCAACTGAACGACCTGATCCACGATCCGTGGTGAATATCTGGAAATGCCAAGCACAATGACTGCGATCACAATCATATAGAGTAGGATGACTACAACTTTATAATTGATTGGAAACAACCGATTTAAACCACCTGTAATGAAATGCTGTAACCTGTTCATGACATACGTCACCAGGAACAACAGCAGAATCATGTGCAGCATACTCCCCATACTGAACAAAATTAAACAGAACAAGAGCAGGATCAAAAATCGTCTCACTGTCGCATTCTGTAACCAATCTTTTATCATTTCCCCCAAAATCTTCACCTCACAGCTAATATGCCCTATATGTATACGATCTCATGCCCACTGTAGTTTCAAAAAAAGAGAAGCCTTCCGGCTTCTCTCATTTCATGAGACTTCCCGTTGTCTCTTATTCCCAGCATATGCCTAACCTCACGCATGTAATGCTTATTTATCCAACGTTTCGCTCCAATCATGGACAATGCTTCCTTCAAGGAACTTCTCACAATCCATCGCAGCCATACATCCTGATCCTGCAGCCGTAATAGCTTGACGATACTTCGTATCTTGAACATCACCACAGGCAAATACACCCGGAATATTGGTCTCCGTTGTTCCGGGTTTAACGACAACATAGCCATGTTCGTCCAGTGCAATCGCATTACCCAGGAATCCGGTATTCGGTGTGTGACCAATGGCAACGAATACGCCATCTGCTTCAAGCAACTCTTCCTGCCCCGTCTCGTTGTTGCGCACTTTCAGCCCTTTGACACCCAAAGCTTCAGGTACGACCTCAAGAGGAGTACGGTTCAGTGCCCACTTCACCTTTTCATTGCTGCGAGCCCGATCCTGCATAATCTTGGATGCACGTAATTCATCCCGGCGGTGAACCAATGTCACGTCTGTTGCAAAACGAGTCAGGAAACTCGCTTCCTCCATCGCGGAGTCTCCACCGCCCACGACCACGATTTTTTTGCCACGGAAGAAGAAACCGTCACATGTCGCGCATGTACTTACACCACGTCCCACATTTTCCTGCTCGCCCGGAATACCGAGATAACGAGCGGAAGCACCTGTGGAGATAATGATCGATTCAGCTTCCAGTTCACCGATTCCTCCAACTTTGACCTTGAAGGGCGGTTTGCTGAAATCAACCTCTTCCACCCAACCGTTTTTGAATTCCGCTCCAAAACGTTCAGCTTGCTTACGCATGTTGTCCATCAGTTCCGGACCCATGATACCTTGCGGGAAACCGGGGAAATTCTCAACTTCCGTTGTCGTCGTCAATTGACCACCCGGCTGAAGACCTTCGATAACCAGTGGTTTCAGATTAGCACGAGCCAGATATATCGCTGCTGTCAGACCCGCAGGTCCCGTTCCGATCACAATCGTTCTGTATTTAGACATATAGATACAGCCTCCTTAATTAAGGTGAGAATGTGTTGTACTAGCGATGAACTTGCCAAGATGATATCCTACAGGCGTTTACGAAGCCCATTCGTTAAGTTTACCCGTTTTCCCGGTTGTTGTATCCTTCACCTGATGATGTCTTTCTGAAAACGAGTTGAAGCGAACTTTCTATACTAGTGGTGGCTTGCTGTTACAAACCGAATGAATCTGTTTAGCATACTTGCTAACCGTTGATGCCGATATCCCATACCGCTCAGCAATGCTTTGATAGGTAACGGGCCGACTGTGATTCTTCGCTGCCAAATATTCAAGTCCTGCAGCCCAACCCTCAATCTGCTTCGTACCCGGAACTTCCGGATGTACCCGGGATACATAATCCGTCCAGAGCCGTTCCATCTCGTGCTGCAACTCAGCCTTTGCTTCAGACATCTGTAACGCACGATCAACAACAGCCTGCCAATGGGAGGTTGATCCAGTGTCCGATTGCTCTGATGTGGATGGAACCTTCCCAATAGACTTCAAGGCTACAGGAGAAAAGGGTCGAACCACCTGAGAATTCCGATCCTCATGTTCAGCCGATTTCAATCCGTTCAGTACAGTCTGTGCTGCCTCAAGCAGATCCTGTTCTTCTCCAGTCTCTTCAATAAAGGATTGCAGAGCCTGCTGCACCTCATAGTCACCGATCATCCCAAGCGCATGAATCACCTGTAGCTTGGTTGCCCGATCACCATGACGCAATGCCCAGAAGAAGGATGAGCGAATCAGTGGATCATTTTTCATTTCTTCAGGTATGCCACTACCATAGTTCTCCCACTGTCTGAATTGCTCATCAAATGGTAGATGATAATGATAACTTAGCTTCTCTGGCTCTTGCTCGCCTTGTTTTACAGCCTCAAGACCTGACAGATAATACCGGGATACTTCGGAACCCGGATCAAGCTTGGACACATGATGCCATAAACGCTCAGCAGCATCATATCGTTCTGTATTATAAGCCGCCACTGCTGCATAGTGAGCAAGTGCCGGATCAGCAGCTGTCTCTTCGTCCTTGAGCAAACGCCGGAAGTGAACATAAGCCGTATCGTGTTGGCCCAGAATTCCCATCGTTGTCGCCAGTTTGTAGACTTGTTCGTGCTGGAAGGGCACGATGACCCGCAATTTTTTGATCAGAAGCAAAACCTGATCAGCCCGGTTCTCATTTTGATGGAAAATGGCCAAATTACAGAGTGCATGCAGATTACCTGGTTCCTGTTCAAGCACTTCGGCAATGGTCTCTTTTGCTTTGGGAAACAGACCCATATAATAGTAGGCGAGTGCCAGATTGTTACGGGCAGCCAAGTAATCAGGATAATCAGAAGACATGCCTTCGAGCAATTCAGCAGCCTGTGCAAATTTTCCTTCTTCCAGCAGTTCCCGTGCCTGATCGTGCTCCACTACACCTTTGCGTGATTTGATTCGATTCAGTTTGGTCGGACGATCCAGCTCATAATACAGAAGCTCCATCATCTCTTCGGCTTCCGTCATGAACTGACCTTGGGTGTCCTCCTCCAGATAGGTAACAAGTGCTTGCTCGGCTTCCTCAAACCGATCCATATTTGCATAATTGTTCGCCATATAAAAATAACATTCCGTCATTGACGGATCTACCACTTCCAGCACGTTAGCCAGAATGGCATTGGAGGCTTCGTAATCCCCCTTCTCCGATAATATACCCGCCATATTACAATGATTTACCGGATTTTCCGGTTCGTATTCAACAGCTTTGCGAAAATATTTTAATGCCTTGTCGACATGATTACGGTCCAGCGAGCGGACAGCTCTTTCAAAAAAGAAAGAAGCATCCAAGTGAATCGGTATAATATTGGCAAGGTGTCCCTCAGCCCGCACTAGCTTGCCCTTCATCTTCCAAGGCACCTCCTCTTTGCATTTCATTCATACTCTTCAGTATACCACATCTTAAGGCCCACTTCTCAATATGTAGTTTCATGTCGTTTATGAAAAAAATGCAAAAGAAGATGATATTCCATTTTGCGGAAACCTATCACCTTGGAGCGTTGTTTATTCAAAGGAAAACCATGTTTACCTAGAGACTCCTACACTCACTTACCATAGGCTCTCTTTGCAGTATTGCATTAGTCTATTCTTGTCGGTTACGCGGCATCTAACTGGATTCGGTCCGGTTATAATAATACGAGTGTAGTCTATGGTATTATTATCCTTATTGTCCTTTTTAGTGGTTTATCTCCATTAAAAATCAAACAACGTATATTAGCTCTGACGGTCAGCCTCTTTTTCGCGTATGTAATAAAAAATAAATATTTTAAGGGGATGTTATATTGAGAATCTCAAAGATAAAACCACTTATATTCATCTTAATAGGCTTGTTTGCTTTGAATGGATGTTCAAAAGATATAATAAACATAGAAAATAAGTTCACATTAGAGGATGTACTGAGCGCGCTCGAGTCTCAAGAACTGGATTTAGTGTCCTTTGGTATCACCGGGTATCCTTTGAAATTAAATGATGTTGTACCTGAGGTGTACTCCGTTGAAGTGCCCGTGGAAGAAGAACCATATAGCCCTGAATTTATACATTTTTATATTTTCAATTCTGAAAAGGATCGCATCAACGGGACAAAAGAATTCAATAAACACATGGAAAGCGCCCAATTTACAACATTCCCTTTTCTATATGAGAAAGGAAATGTTTTTATCGTTTACTGGAGCAAAACCAAAGATGATCCTCTGTTCACTAAACCAATCGAAACTGCGTTAGAGCAACTGAAATGATCATAGTTCATACATTACTGGACTGAGCTGGACAGTGGGAAATACATTTTAGAACGTTAATTGTAGTCATTCGTAAAAAAAGAAGACCGAGCATTTGGGCTCGGTCTTCTAACTATTATGGCTTAAATATCTAATAAATCTAGATCTTCGACGCCATCGATGGTGAAAGTGAAATATGCAGGGTTTTATCAAACGGCGTCATGAAATTGACCAGCACAACCTTACACTTGTCCGGCAGTTTTGCCTCACGTACCGTGGCAGCCAGATGCCCCAGCTCGCCCCCGGTGATCTCCAGCCAGTCTTCTCCGCAGGTATAGCGTAATGTACCGCCTTTCCACAAATAATGACCCTCACTCGTTTCAATTGCGTCCTCACAGGTCAGTTCACCTTCGCTTCCGAATACAAAGGACAACTGCATCATAATGTCTTCCGGTTCCTGTCCAGATAGATGCATGTTCCATCCGTTTTCCGTTGGCTGTAATTCTGCTCCTACACGGAAGGTCTGCTCATGAGTAAGCTGACGACTCTGATGAGGTAACAAGTACCATGGACTGATGGCTGATGTAGCCGATTCTGGCAGCAGGTTCGCAGGAATTGGGCCGTAATAACCTTTTTTCTGCTCACCAGTTAGTCGATACCCTTCGGACAGCCTCGTCATTTGCTGCATAGGTACATACCCTGGATTAAAGTACGAGGCCAGTTGCACAGCCAGCAGACGCACCTTGCCATGACGAAGCGCGAAGAAAGAAGGAACTTCTGTCATCACAGTCACGCTAGTAGCACCATCCCGAATTCGGGCTACCGGAGCACCAAAATCCGTATGCATCCGACTGTGAGAGATCCGTCCGTGATGCCCCACTGAGTCCATCTGCTCCAAATATTCTTCCCGTACAAAATGTTCATTCAGCATGACCTCATACTGTTCCGGTAATGCATCACGTGTATCATTCGTCTGCTGAAGCTCCGGCTCAAGCATTAATCGAATGAGCGTATTCACAGAACATACTCCCGGATCTGTCAATGTATCTCCAGCCCAGGCTGCCATACCTGCAAAGAGTGGATCACCGTCCAGCCGAGCCAAAATGGCATAAGGCAGATAATAAGGTGACAGATCATGAACACTGCCCAGATCCTGTCGCCCTGAATAATCCGTAACAATTTCACCCGTTGGATGGACCAGATACACCATCATGCGGAGATTAAGCCTCACTGGTTCCAGCAGTTCAGGACGATTGAGCAGGCGCGCAGCATGAATTAACATGATGTCGCTAACTGCGCTGTATATCCCGTTGCTCCGTTCTGTCCACTCCCCATCGGGTGTGATATCCATGCCTTCATCCATCCACTGCTCTGCGCGCTGCACAGCTTCCTCCAGATCAAATATTTTATGCAGGAAACCAAGCGCCGCGCATAGCACCCAGCGATGATTGGGCGTATGACAACCTCCTGTAAGCATGGTTGGGATTGTACGTTCCAGAAACAGCCTCATATTGTTCAATACAGGTTGAAGCGGCTCCCATTCTT
The DNA here is from genome assembly GCF_000517845.1 of Paenibacillus sp. FSL R5-192. Taxonomy (NCBI): domain Bacteria; kingdom Bacillati; phylum Bacillota; class Bacilli; order Caryophanales; family Paenibacillaceae; genus Paenibacillus; species Paenibacillus sp. FSL R5-192. Next base: position 138,023 of record NZ_ASPR01000078.1, read on the forward strand.
GCTGCTGAAGAAGCTGATACAACTGTGAATACCCTACAACGACAAATGCAGTATCCGGAGGGGAATGGTAATTGGTCCAGCCAGGCGATATTGAACCGTCTTCATGCTGGAAACGGAGTACAAATTCCGTAGCTAACAGCAGTCGATTTAACAACGATTCATCCCGGTAATAGATAGAGTCCGGATTGGAGAGCGCAGCTCCCCAGTAACACATATCCGTGGGCGTTCCAGTCGTATGGTTGACCCAGGCAACACCTGTGAAGGGATCAACTGTCCCTCCATAGAAACGGCTTTCCGGGTCAAGCATCTGCCGGGATATGCCTCTTTCTACCGCTCTGTCATTACTGTCCACCAGTTGTTTGTACATGTGCAGTCCCCTCCATACCAATGCATTCTCCCGATGTGCGGAGTATGTTGCTTCAGTGCCTTCAATTCAGACCGGAAGCCTTCTCATACCGCCCGTAGGTGAGTTCATTTTTCTCGTCAGTATATATCATATTTCTACAAAAGTCGCCAGAAAATCTGTGCTTGTTTTACTAAATACTCATGTGTCTCCGTCACTGAGGAAACAGTCGTTGAACACAGGCTGTGAACATGCAAACTGTTCCCCACTTCACCGCGCCTACTCTGTCACTCCAAGCTTCTTCATTAGCAAGTCATGACTCTCATGAATCTCTTCTGCCTTACAGGCAGACTTCAACTCATACACCTTCACCTGTGCGCGACGAATCATCGGCAGATAGGCATCATAGAAGTTCATATCCTTACTGTGTACATACGGGCACCAGTGGTCAGAGAGACCAAGTGTCTCATGGATATGGACCCCTACGATATCATCCATCAGCCCTTGCATTTCTCCCACACTGTCATAAAGGCCCATTCGGTCCATCATGATGGCATGACCTGTATCGTACCAGATACCAACCGGAGCCCCTTTGAGAGCTGTGATGATAGTCTTGGCTTCGGCAAGGGTAGGAATCTGTTGTGGTCGCGATCTTGTCTCGATGCCAAAACGAACATCCAGACCTTTAGCTGCCGCCCGATTGCATACCTCATCCAGACTGGCGATAATTTTCTCCACATACCCTGAACTGAGGGCTTCCCGCCGCTCCATCAATTCAGCCCATTTACTGCGATACTTCGGTGAGTCCGGACCTTCCTCGTTATAGATCTTTCCAAGGTCTTTGCTGATATCCTCAGGAAAAGGTACCTCTCCCGGGTGTACAACAACTGCTTCTCCACCATAACGTTGGGCATATTCAGCCGACTCTACCAGCAATTCGATCGCCCGTTTACGTTTCACTTCATCTTCGAAGCCGAGCAAGATGGAATCCGTACCGTAGTCTGGATCAGGGTCATGTGGAAAAGTGTTGTGGACACTAGAAATTCCGATCTCTCCACGCTCAATCATGGGCTCAATCGTCGTGAGCATCTCCTTCGTCACATTATAATTGAGCTCCACCCGACGAAAGCCGAGATCCGCAATCTCCCGAATCATATCTTCCCCTATGGGATGTTTCCTGATGTTCCAACATGTCGAGAATGAGTATTCGCCCTTGTCTATGTGCTGCATCTGTTTTCCTTCTCCTCCCTCTGGCTAAACTTTTTACATCAGCCTTAACTCAACCTTTTACCGCGCCAAGCATCGCACCACTGACAAAATACTTTTGCAGCCACGGATAAACGAGTAGAATCGGAACGGTTGCGAAAATAACGGTTGCGGCCTTGAGACTCTCGGGAGTCAATGGCGTACGGTTAGCACCCTCCATCTGGGTAAGCTCGCTGACCATATTGTTCTGTACCATTTGGAATAACTTCAGTTGAAGCGGGTACAGCTTCGGATCATTAATATACATCAGGGAATCCTGGAATCCATTCCAGCGTCCAACCGCATAGAATAGCGCTAGTGTAGCCAGTACTGGCATGGATAGTGGCAATATAATTTTGAAGAGCGTGTGTACATGGGAACTGCCGTCAATCTCAGCGGATTCTTCCAGACTTTCAGGAATACCTCTGAAGAAGGAAATCAGGATAATCAGGTTAAACGGACTGACCAGTCCTGGCAGAATCAGTGCCCACACGGAATTAAGCAAGTTCAAGTCACGAATGAGCAAGTACTCGGGAATGATCCCGCCACTGAAGAACATCGTAATGATGATGACATACATGAAGAGCTTGCGCCCTTTCAATTTTTTCTTAGTTAACGGGTATGCAGCTGCCAGTGTGAACACCATGCACAGCACAGTAGTAGCAATTGTCAGAACTGTCGTGTAACCCAGTGAATAGATCATCGACTGATCAGAGAACACCTGGATATACGCATCCCAATTGAATTCTTTCGGGAATATGGTCACTTCGCCTGACGTAATCGCACGGTTAGAACTGAATGAGATCGCGATCGTGTGCAGAAATGGAGCCAGGCAGAATATAACAAACAAGGTGATAAAGGAGATATTAACGATATCAAAAATCCGGTTTGAGGTGCGTTCACTCATATGCGCACAGCTCCTTTACTGATGGTCTATACAAACAAGCCGATTGGCGTCTCTTCCGTTCATCCACAACCTACAAAATACCTTCACCGGTTGCTTTCTTCGAAATATAGTTAGATCCTAGCACGAATATGAGTCCCACCACTGCCTGGAACAGTCCGACGACAGTTGCCAGCGTGTATTGTCCTGATTCAAGACCAACTCTGTATACAAAGGTACTGAGTACATCGGAATATTCACGCACGGCCGTATTACCAATGATATAAGGCCGATCAAAACCGATGCTGACCATATGTCCAAGATTGAGAATAAGCAAGGTCACGATGGTTGGTTTAATACTTGGCAATGTAATATGCCAGATTCTCTTCAGCCGCGATGCTCCATCGATCTCAGCTGCTTCAAACAATTCCTTGTTGACGCCGGTTAATGCGGCCAGATATAGAATGGTTCCCCATCCTGCACTTTGCCAGACACCTGTGAAGAGATACGTCACAAGCCATGGATTTTTTTCTGTCAAAAATGGTATTGAATTTAAGCCCATGCTTTCCAGTACACCGTTAACCATACCGGATTGATTACCGAACAATTGGTACACAATTCCCCCGATGATTACCCATGAGATAAAGTGAGGAATGTACAATATCGTTTGTGAGATTTTTTTGAACCATTTGAATCGAACTTCATAAAGCATGATCGCCAGAATAATAGGAGCTGGAAATGAAACGACCAGATCAAGAAAATTCAGCATAAAGGTGTTGCGCAATGTCGTGTAGAAGTCCCGCATTCCAAATACTTCGCGAAAAGCATCAAAACCGATCCACTCACTGCCGCTGATTCCCTGAAACAGGTTAAAGTCCTTAAAGGCGATCTGTACACCGTACATCGGTCCATAACGAAAGATTAAAAAGTAGATAATGGGCAGTGAAATCAGAGCGTATAATTGCCAATACCTCTTCAAGTATGTGGTGGTCAAGTCGGTTTCCTCCTATCAACAAGGAAACGGCTGTGCCGCCAGTCCGGCGGCACACGTTCCTTTCTAGTTAAGCAGTAGTATGGGTATCTGTCTTGGAGATTGAAATGTGGAGCTACTTAATTTGCAGGAAGTGCCTGAACTGCTTCTTCAAGTTCTTTTTTCAGTTCAGTACCACCCAGAGACATGAAATCAGCCATTTCTTTTTCATATACCGCATCGAATTCTGCTGGCTTAGCCATCGCTGTTTTTACGATAATGACATTTAATTTGTCTTTGAGAGCTGTGCTGTACTTCATCTCTGCTTCAATCGGTTTGTCGAAAATGATTGGTCCTACCGTATCGGTGTTAGCAATATCAATGGATTGTTTCAGCATCTCCTGATTATTTTGCGGGAAGCCCATAATCCATGCCTTTTCATTCGTCGCTTGATCACCAATGTTTTTACCGTTCGAGATAATGGCTGTATCCCCTGCGTTAAACAGACGATCCTGCGCTTCCTGGGATGCATCCTCTTTCACTACTGGAATGCCGTCTACCAAATCATAGTTCTCGCCTTCCACACCACTGTAGATATCAATCAGATTGTTGTCAGATGCCATCCAGTCGAGATATTTGATCGCTTCGACAGAACGTTTGCTGCTCTTCGGAATCATAATGTACATACCATTTGTTCCGTAGCGTGACTTGATGTGTTTGTTGTCTGCATTTGGATTGGTGTACACATCAACCGGCAACACTTCACTGCCACTCACATTTTTATGCAAATTATCCAGTGTGCCATCTCCGTAGAACATGGCATCCACATCTTCAGACCAGTAACCTACGTTACCGTTTTGAATGTCTTTCCCTAACTGCGTTTTGTCTTCATCCAAACTGAAGTCTTTGCTGATCAGACCTTCGTTGTACAGTTTGTTCAGGAACTGCATCGATTCTTTGAATCCTTCATGCAGTGGCAATTCATACCGTTGACCATAGGTCAGGTCGCCACTAACTGGCTTGATGAATGAGTAGATGAGCGTTTCGAATTGAGCTGGTGCAAGAGCCATACCCATTGGGATGTTTTTGCTTCCGAGACCACCAGGATCTTTATCCTTGAACGCTTTCAAAGTTGTATATAATTCATCCGTGGTCTTCGGCGCTGGCAATCCCAGCTTATCGAGCCAATCCTGACGGATGTAAGAACTGTATCGGCCTGTGATAGCACGTTTACCCGGAACAGCAAACTGTTGTCCTTCCACTTGCCCAAACTTCAAAGTATCTTCACCCAGGAACTTCTTCAGGTTCGGACCGTGCTGATCAATCAACTCTCCAACATCAGTCAAACCACCCTGCTGGGCATACCGATAAAACACGCTTGAGTCATAAACAAAGACAATATCAGGGACATCCGTATTGCTAGCCATCAGGACGTTCAGCTTGGTAACTTCCTCAGAACGCTGAACGGGTACAAACTGTACGTCAATATTGTTGGGATCACCGAACTTCTCCTGAATCATTTTAGATAGATAGTTGTTCGTAATTGTGTACGGTGAAGGACTGTTACCACGGTCAAAAATCTCCACCTTTAAGGTAACGCGCTCGCCATTGCCTGATGTTCCGCCTTCAGCTGATTCTTCTGATGCTGATGAGCATCCCGCAAGTAAAGAAACGCCCATTACCATCGTAAGCGCCAAACCCATCCATTTCTTTAGACTCCCTTTGGTTGCTTTGCTTCTCATTTTGTCATCCCCTTTGGCTTTGCGTGAATGTTTAAAGCTTGCCCAGAGTATTTCACATTTTTCCGTCATCCTGCAATAAACCTCTTTCGGAAGCGCTTACAAACGGATTATGGTTTATATGTTAAGCCTATTTTCGCAGACTGATTCTTTTCCCAAAGCTGCGCTGCTCTAGGCTTTGACGGCACTCTTCGCCTCAAGGATCAGAACTGCCTGTCCCAAGTCGGATAAACCATTTTCACACACTGCCTATATTCGTAAACGGGAAAAAAACAGGAATATTAGCTTGTTATCCTGCGAAAACAGTTGCATCCGATTTAGTATAAGAGTATTGTTCAACGAAAACAGGGCGAACCTCTGCAAGCCTCTCTCCTAAGTGGAAAGTGACTACATGAAATTCACCCTGTGTTATCCTGATGTACAGATCTCAGAATAGGATCACTTTTGCTTTACTCTTCGGGTTCTCGATGTTCACGTTTCAAACGACGATAATCTCCTGGTGTAATACCCGTTACCCGCTTAAATACACGTCCCAACGTAATTCCATTTGCATACCCCACCTTCAGGGCAATATCCTGCAAAGAGTAATCGGTATTGAGCAGAAGCTGCTCCGTCTCCTTCATGCGAAGCTCTGTAACAAAATCAACAAACTTCATGTTGAATTCTGTCTTGAACAAATAACTCGCATGTTTGCCCGTAATCTGGAATCGATCGCTCAGATGTTTCAATGAAAGATCAGGATTCGCAAACTGTTCTTCGATATAATTTTTCATTTCGTTGACCATGGCTTTGTAGCTCTTGGTTTCCGTTACCGCTACATACGTTCTGAACAAGTCCGTCAGACCATCAAACAAAAGACTTTTCACATCCGCAAGCGTCTCTGCCTCTTCTACAGCACTCAACCATCTGTTGATGTTTTCTTCGGACAGCTCTTCCTGGAGTCCTTCCGACATCATGGCCACCTCTCGGCTGAGCATCTGTAACATGGCCTGAATCAGAGAACGAATCTCATCATCCGGCAGTTTGTTCTGTTCAAACGCTGTAAAGATCTCCTCCAACTGTTCCCGCCACTGTCCACTCGACATCCGGAACCGCTTAACAAAGTCCGCAATCATCTGCAGATAGGTATAGGTATCCAGCAAAGGATGCTGTGTTTCACCGCAGTCGGCTTGACCGACATCTCCATTCATCAACAGTTTACGTTGCATTACTGCTTCTGCGGCCGCATAGGAATCTCGTATTGTACCGATTCCCTGAGCGATAGGTCCAATGCCAAAGCTTAAGGAAATGCGTAGATTTTGTTCTACCCAAGATTTGCATTCCTCAGCTACAACACGAATCTGCCCAGACATATCCAAGTTGTTATTATTCTGTTCTTTGAACACAAAAAGGATTGCAATTCGATCCACACTAATCCATTCCGTCCAGCATTGGACTCCCGTATTACGTGACAGCTCTTGCAAAACGTTCATCAAGGCAAACTTCAGCGTATTTTGTTCACCTCTCGTGTACCTCTCCTGAAATCCCTTCTCATAACGGTTAATCTCTCCAACAACAACGACAAAACGCGACGAGTCATTCACGTCATTCAGTGGAGAGAGCTCTTTTAATTGCTCTGCTGCATTTTCCATGTGTTCACCATGCAACAGGGCATTGAACAACTTGCTGCGCTGCATGAGTACATTTTCCCTGCTTTTCTTGTCATAATCCATCATATGATTAATCAGATTCTCAAGCACACCATCAATCATCTTCATCTCATCCGTGCGAGCACCTGAGTGTTCGAACGCCCGAATCTGATGAGACTCAATCCGGTTCATGATGATCTGAATGGGTTTATAGTTACGACGAGTAATATACACGATATATACAATCGCACAGATGACAGTCACAATAGCAATGATTACCCATACATAAGATATGACCGATACCCAGCCAAATAAGTTGCCGGCCTTAATTCCACTGGATATTGTCCAGCCCAGTCTTTCTAGCGCTAGCCTATTCAGTTCCTGACCATCTATCGAGCCCTCTTGGTCCGAATGTGCATTATACACAGCCTTACCGTCCCGATCCGTAATCGTCAGGAATGAGAGCTGACCATTAACCATACTATCTACACTCTGTTCAATGCTGCTCATCTTGATATTAATGACCAATGTGCCCTGAGAGCCAAAAGGCAAAGGCATATCCTTGTTCACGGTTAATACGCGAATAGGGGTACGTTGAACAGAGTCTGCATCGAATTCCCGGACCGGTTGCCAGCCTGAACCGATAGACCCGGTACCCATCTGATCAATCCATGCCTCATCCGAGAAACCTTCCACTTCTCTGGAACCACTTACGGTCAGAACATGTTTATTTCGCTTGTCATATAGATAGATGGATTGAATCCATGAGGACGAATTGGATAGCTCACGTAAATTCTGCGCAATTGCATACACCGTGTCCGAGCTGGTCAGGTTTGTGTTATTAAAATAGAGTTTGTATGCCTGCTGACTCTGTACCGTTTCCAGGATGGATAGTTCAATATCCCTGATTGTACGATCCACCGTGTCTATCATATAACTGGAGGAAATCCGGTCTGCTTTTTTTGTTTCCTCTTTAGAGATGTCATTGATGAAAACAAACGCGATAAAAATGAGTATGGTCACCGTAAGAAAAAAAATTGGGAAGTACGAGAACAATAACCGGTAGTACCAATTACGAGACAATAGACCCCACTCCTCACTCCACGATGCCAATGTTCTCAGCCGTGGTTCTACTGTTCAGCATCCATCTCACCTTAGGGGCTGAATACTATATGATAACGCTATCATAACTGATTTTATGTTATTATAGCACAAGCCTCTGAGCAGCAAAGCAAGAATTGAATTCAAAGAGCCAAAACAAAAAAAACCGTGCTGAGCAGATAACAACTCAGACACGGAACAATTCATCTGGCAGCACACCGTTATATCTTCGATGCTCTAAATGCCAGAATCCTTAAACAATGTGGCCATGGAGCCACCATCCACAATAATGCGTACAGCGCGGGCCAGCATTGGCGCAACAGGTAACACTTTGAAGCATTCAGGGTGATCATCTGGCAGTGCGATCGAGTCCGTAACTACCACCTCTTCAATCGACGGGTGATTCAATTTACTTACTGCACCATCCGAGAACAATCCGTGTGTTGCACATACATATACATTTTTGGAGCCACGTTCCTTCAACCCTTCCACGACATTCAGAATGGTTGTTCCAGTGTCGATCAGATCCTCAATAATAATAGGTGTCCGTCCTTCTACATCACCAATGACATGGGTAATCACCGATTCATTATGGCTTGGACGTTTCTTGATCATAATGGCAAATGGAGAATCCAGACGGTTCGCCAGCTTCTCTGCCATCGATGCTCGTCCCGCATCCGGGGAGACGACAACAGGGTTCTCAATTCCTTTGCTTAACAGATAATCACTAATCAAATCCAGTGATGTCATATGGTCAACCGGAATGTTGAAGAATCCCTGAATGGCCGCTGCGTGCAGGTCGATCGTTACCACTCGATTGGCGCCAGCCGTAGTTAATACATCTGCTACCATCTTGGCCGAGATCGGTTCCCGTGGTGCGGATTTGCGCTCTTGACGAGCATAGCCGTAATACGGAACAATGATGTTAACAGTGCGCGCTGAAGCCCTCTTTGCAGCATCAATCATCACAAGCAACTCGACAAACAGCTCATTGATCGGATGAGACAACGACTGTACCAGAAACACATCACAATTACGGATCGTTTCTTCATAATGAACGTATATTTCTCCGCTCTTGAACCTGGACAGCTTGATCTTGCCCAGTTGTACACCCAGCTTGTCACATACCTGTTCTGCCAGCTTAGGGTTCGATGAACCGGAAAAAATACGTAACGAATGCTGCATAATGCCCTCCCGAGGGTTGAAATCCCTATATAATCCCTTATCTAAAGCGAGTGTTCAAAAAGACCGGTTTTCAGTACCGAGAAGATGGGATAAAGCTAGAAATGGAGTAGCGGAGCGTAGGCAAAACTACGTGAGCAACGGACATTTCGGCTGAATTCCAGCTTCGATGCTGAAGATGCCATTAGGCATCCTTCGTAATCAAAGGCGGAATTTTTGAACTACCTCTAAAAGGTTATTTCCTACCCTCATTATACTCTAATGGCTTATACATTTAAAGGAATGAACGAGCGATGACGGCCTTCAAAAACAGCGACTTCCGTACAGCCCAACTCATGTAAAAGTGCTTCAGCTTCAGGCAAATAATCGCCCAGCTTCAGTGGGTCATGTGCATCAGAGCCCATGGTTAATGGAATACCCAAGCGAATGGCTTCTGTCAGCATTCTGCGACTAGGGAACATCTCGGCACAAGGCTTCGATATCCCGGAAGCATTCAGCTCCATGGCGCAACCACTTTTGGCAATAGCCTGCAGCGCTGCGTTCTCCAGTGAGATACGTTCTTCTGTCTGCTCCGTTGAAGGAACAAAGCCAAACCGTTTAATGACATCCGTATGACCCATAATATCGTACATGCCCGTGGCGGCTGCCTTGCTTACGGCATCGTAGTACTGACGATATACCTCAAGGATGTCTTTGCCCTCCCAGTGATGGGTCTGGCGGAAATCCGTAATGTCCCATTCCCCGAGGAAATGAACAGAGCCAATCACATAATCCCATGGATAACGCTCAATGATCGCACGGATCTCTGTTTCCCAGCCTTCAATATAGTCACCTTCCAGACCAACACGTACGTCAATCTGCCCGCGGTAACGTTCTTTCAGGGAGAAACACTCCTCTACGTAACGCGGCAGCTCATCCATAGGCATCGCCATTTCCGGATAATATTGAGCCGGATCGACATGCAACAATGGCATGTGATCGGACAATCCAATCTGGGATAGTCCGATCTCCACACCACGTTGTACGTACTCTTCAAGTTTGCCAACGGCATGTCCACACCGCTCATGGTGTGTATGATAGTCTATACGCACGAAACTCGCCTCCTAATCGCGGCGAGGCCGTTCATGACGGCGGCTCAGCTCTGACATAATGTCGTCCAGCGGTAGCTTGCGCTCTTGTAACAGGACGAGCAGGTGATACATCAGGTCACTGACTTCCAGACGAAGCTCGTCATTATCTTTATTTTTGGCGGCGATGATCGTCTCGGACGCTTCTTCACCGATTTTTTTCAGTATTTTGTCTACACCTTTATCAAACAGATACGTTGTATATGCACCCTCAGGACGCTCACGTTCACGCTCTGCAATAACGGATTCCAGTTCAGCCAATACCTCAAAGCGACTTTCGGAACCGGAACTTGCAGAAGCAGATGCTGCACCCGCTTCATCCGAAGCCTTGTCTGCCAATTTCTCTGGCAAACCAATGATTTCATTATGGAAACAAGTTACCGTCCCTGTATGGCAAGCCGGACCGTTCGGTTTCACCTCAACCAACAAGGTATCGCCGTCACAATCATATTTTAGGGAAGTAATCGTCTGCACGTTGCCAGATGTTGCTCCTTTATGCCACAACTCCTGACGCGAGCGTGACCAGAACCACGTCTCACCGGATTCCAGCGACAACTTCAGGGATTCGCGATTCATATAAGCCATCATTAAAACTTCACGAGTATCTACATCCTGCACAATGGCAGGAACCAAACCGTCACTCCAACGAATGTGTTCCACAACCTGTTCCAAGGATAACTGTTCCTTGATTTCATCGCTCACTTTAGTCACGGATCTCCACCCCTTGTTCTCTCAAATGTTGTTTTAACGCCGGTACGGCGATTTCTTTGTAATGGAAAATCGTTGCGGCCAGCCCTGCGTCCGCTTTGCCTGTGGTAAATACATCATAGAAATGAGATTCCTTGCCCGCACCGCCCGATGCGATGACTGGAATATGCACAGATTCGGATACCGCTGCCGTCAGCTTCAGATCAAAACCGTCTTTTGTTCCGTCCGCGTCCATACTTGTGAGGAGAATTTCTCCCGCGCCCAAGCTCTCAGCCTGTTTAACCCATTCCAGTGCCTTGATCCCGGATGGTTTCCGTCCACCATGCGTGTAGACCTCCCATTCGCCCCAAGCTTCATTATATTTGGCATCAATCGCTACGACGATACATTGGGAGCCAAAGCGACGTGCCCCATCAGCAATCAACTGTGGATTAAGTACCGCGGCTGTATTCACTGCAATTTTATCCGCTCCTGCACGGAGAATCCGCTTCATATCCTCCACCTTGGAGATGCCACCGCCTACCGTAAAGGGAATAGCGATCTCGCCCGCCGTCTGACGCACGACTTCTTCCATCGTTTCGCGACCTTCTACCGAAGCGGAGATATCGAGAAACACCAATTCGTCCGCGCCCTCGCGGTCATATAGTGCCGCCAGCTCTACCGGATCACCCGCATCGCGGAGATTAACGAAGTTGACGCCTTTGACGACCCGGCCGTCCTTCACGTCCAGACAGGGGATGATTCTTTTTGCCAGCATGCTACCTCTTCCTCTCTATCCGAATATCCCTTACTTATTGACCGCACGTACTGCTTCAGACAGATCGATGCTTCCCGTATACAGTGCTTTACCCACAATTGCTCCACCAACACCATCATCCGCGTGGCGACTCAGACGAAGCAGATCATCCATTACACTCACACCGCCGGAAGCAATAACCGTCCGTCCGCTTGCCTTGGCTAGAGACACAATCGCTTCCACATTAGGACCCTGCATCATGCCATCACGGGAAATATCCGTAAAGATAAACGTTTCTGCCCCATATGCCGCCAATTCCTTTGCGAGTACCTCTGCTTGCACTTCCGATGTTTCAAGCCAACCGCGAGTTGCCACGTAACCGTTACGAGCGTCGATGCCAATTGCCACTTTGTCGCCATAACGTCCCAGTACTTCCTCTGTAAAAGCACGATCCTCAATCGCTGCTGTTCCAATGATCAGCCGGCTAACACCCAGACCCAGCAAACGTTCTACATCCGCTACCGTACGAAGTCCGCCGCCCACCTGAACAGGTACGTTCACAGCCGAGGCAATCCGCCCGATCAGCTCATCGTTAACAGGATAACCCGCTTTCGCACCATCCAGATCCACCAGATGGACATATGTACCGCCTTGTTTCTCCCAGGATAAAGCCACTTGAACCGGGTCATCGTTATACACGGTCTCCTGATTATAATCTCCCTGCACCAGTCTTACACATTTGCCGTCCCGGATATCAATCGCCGGATATAGGATAAAAGATGACATACAAGGCCTCCTGAATATGAATTAGATTTGTACGCTTTCTATAGTTAAGAAGAGATGATGTTTTACCTTTGTACAGGTGCTCCTGTCAGAGCCAAAAAGTTGCCAAGCAGCTTCATACCGAGCTCTCCACTTTTCTCTGGGTGGAATTGCATGCCGAAGTTGGATCCTCTGCCTACAATGGCTGTCACCGGATGTCCGTAATCCGTTACCGCCAGCAGATCGTCCCTGTTTTCAGTAAGCGCATGATAGGAATGGACAAAATAGACGTGACCTGCTTCAAGCCCCGTAAATAGAGGATTTTCCGCGTGCAGAAATTCCAAACGGTTCCATCCCATATGAGGAACTTTCAGCTCTCCTGGTGCGAATCGCACCACTTTACCTGGAAAAATATCCAGTCCCTCATGCTCACCATGCTCTTCACTTGAGCTGAATAACAATTGCATGCCCAAACAGATACCGAGCAGTGGTTTGGTCCCGGCAGCGGCTTCCTTCACCACCTTATCCAGTCCACTCTCACGCAGATGAACCATCGCATCACCAAAAGCACCTACGCCTGGTAAAATGACACCATCTGCGCCAAGAATCTCTTCCCGGTCACCCGTGACCAGCGCTTCGTAGCCAAGACGTTCGACCGCTTTGCCGACGCTGTGCAGGTTACCCATACCGTAATCGACAATTGCAATCGCCATCGTCTACAGCACTCCCTTCGTGGAAGGCACACCCGTTACACGTGGATCAATCATCGTTGCTTCATCCAGTGCACGTCCCAGCGCCTTAAAGATCGCTTCAATCATGTGGTGGGTGTTCTGACCATAGTGCACAATGACATGTAACGTAATCCGAGCTTCCAGCGCTAATTTCCACAGGAATTCATGTACCAGCTCCGTGGAGAAACTGCCTACTTGTTGGGAAGGGTATTCTGCACGGTATTCAAAGTGAGGTCGGTTACTCACATCAATAATGACCTGAGCGAGTGCCTCGTCCATTGGTACAAAAACACTGGCGTAACGCTTAATTCCACGTTTGTCACCCAACGCTTCTCGCAACGTCTGTCCGAGACAGATTCCGATGTCTTCAACCGTGTGATGATCGTCGATATCAATATCTCCGCGGGCCTGCACGTTCAGGTCGAATTGTCCGTGCTTTGTGAACAGATCCAGCATATGATTCAGGAAAGGTACATCCGTTTCAATCGTGGATTGTCCTGTTCCATCTACATTAAAGGCCAACTGAATATTGGTCTCGTTTGTTTTGCGGTCAACCTCTGCTTGGCGCACCGCACCTTTGTTTTCAAGTTCCACACCATTATTTTGCTTATCCATTGTCCGATTCCGCCTTTCCTTCCTGTTCTAACCGTACAGCGATTGCACGGGCATGCCCTTCAAGACCCTCATGGCGGGCCAACTCTATAATAGCCGCTCCGTTCTTCAGCAGCGCTTCTTTACTATAATAGATCAGACTCGATTTCTTGATAAAATCATCCACGTCCACTGGTGAACTGAATCGCGCAGTTCCATTGGTCGGAATAATGTGATTGGGTCCTGCAAAATAATCCCCCACCGGCTCCGAGCTGTATGGGCCGAGGAAGATCGCGCCGGCATTTTCGATCCGGCCAGCGTAAGCCATCGGCTCCTGCACCATGATCTCCAGATGCTCCGGTGCGAGCCGGTTCACCACGTCAATTCCCTCATCGATGGAATCGACCACAATAATCGCGCCATACTGCTCCACGGAAGCAGCAGCGATATCCCGCCGCGGCAGCACTTCAAGCTGCCGCTGCACTTCGCCCTGCACGGCTTCCGCCAGCGTGGCCGAATTCGTGACGAGAATGGCCGATGCCATCTCGTCATGTTCCGCCTGCGACAACAGGTCGGCGGCGACGTACACTGGATTCGCCGTATCATCGGCGAGCACCACAATCTCACTCGGCCCGGCGATACTATCGATATCGACCGCACCGTACACCTCGCGCTTCGCGAGCGCCACGTAAATATTGCCCGGTCCACAGATCTTGTCAACCGGTGCAATACTCTCCGTGCCGTAAGCGAGGGCGGCGATGGCTTGAGCGCCGCCAACCCGGTACATCTCGCTCACGCCTGCTTCCGCAGCAGCAACGAGGATATACGGGTTAATACCTTCGCCACCGTTCGTTGACGGCGGCGTCACGAGAACAATCTCCGGCACGCCTGCCACCTGTGCCGGAATCACATTCATCAGCACAGACGATGGATACGCTGCTTTGCCGCCAGGTACATAGACGCCGACCCGCTTCAGCGGTCGGATGACCTGGCCCAGCAGGCTGCCGTCCGGCTGCCAATCCATCCACGAGTTGCGTTTCTGTTTCTCATGAAACGCACGAATGTTGGCGGCGGCTTGCCGAATCGCCGTCACAAAGGATGGCTCCACGGCTGCATAAGCCGCCTGCAGCTCTTCCTGCGGCACGCGCAATTCTGCGGCCGTCAGCTTCGTGCGGTCCAGCTGCTCTGTGTAACGCAGCAGTGCCGCATCACCCTCACGGCGAATGTCGCTGACAATACGCCGTACCGTTTCATTTTGCTCCGGCGTGCCATACTCCACTTCCCGCTTCAGATCAAACTCCCGTGCAGGTACAATTTTCATACGTACAACCTCCTCATCCTCTGTAATACCTGCCTTCTTGTGGTCGATTTGCTTCTTTATTTTGTCTCTTACTCTTACTTTTGCTTCTGCTTCTGCTTTGTATGTTTCTCATCTATGTTTCCAACGCAGTAGTTTATCCCCGAAAGCTTCCCGCCGAAATCTCATTCGATGCCGGAATGACCTGCTGAAGTGCATCACACAAAGCCTGAATTCGTGCATTTTTCATCCGATAACTTACCCGATTGGCGATAAGACGGCTCGTGATATCCAGAATGCCCGTCATCTCCACCAGTCCGTTCTCTCGCAGCGTCTGACCAGTCTCCACCAGATCGACAATCCGGTCTGCCAGACCAATCAGGGGTGCCAGCTCAATGGAACCATTCAGCTTGATCACCTCGACCTGCTGTCCCTGCTCCCGGAAATACTGCGAAGCAATCCTCGGATACTTCGTTGCGACACGTTGCTGGATGCCTGGCTTCCAGTCTGGAAGTCCGATCACAGACATACGGCACTGAGCGATTCCCAGATTCAACAGTTCGTACACATCCCGATCTTCCTCCAGCAGCACGTCTTTACCAACAATTCCGATATCGGCAACACCGTACTCCACATATGTTGGAACATCTACTGGCTTAGCCATAATGAATTCCATTCCCGCTTCCGGTACTTCAATGACCAATCTGCGTGTATCGTCTACGTCTTCTGGAATATCCAGCCCCGCTTCACGAAACAATTTGGAGGCTTTTTTGTAGATTCGGCCCTTCGGCATGGCCACCTTCAGAATATCCGACATCTCAGCGTCCTCCTTCTTCAGATCCGTAAGTAATAACCTGCTCAGCCTGAGCGGTTCTTGCTTCAACCGATACGGCACTTGCCCCAGCCCCATCTTCAGGAAGAAGGAGTGTCACTACATTTTGTCCCATACTGCGTAATCTTGCCGCTTCTGTTAGTGCCTCAGCCCGACGTTTCGGGGTATATTGGATAAGTATCGTTTTTTTCTCTTCAATCGTAATGCCATGAACACCATCAATAATACGGTTCGTTTTCAGTGCAAATCCTGTAGCTGGCAATGAACGACCAAACTGTTGTAACAGATTATCATACCGTCCACCGCTACATACCGGAGATCCCAGTTCGGCTGCATACCCTTCAAAGGTCATGCCCGTATAATAGGAGAAATCACCGATCATCGTCAGATCAATCAGCACATGCTCGGATACACCGTACGCTTCCAACACTTCGAATACGGCACACAGATGTGCAATCGACTGTGCTGCTTCAGCACTTGAACTTAGCTCTACCGCATGTGTGCATACTTCCTTGCCACCACGCAGACGAAGGATCGCTTCAAGCTGTTCTTTCAACTTCGGCTCCAGATTCAATGCTTCAATCGACTGGCGATAGCCGACATAATCACGTCCGAGCAACCCTTCCTTCAATTGCTCCTGCTCAGCGGTCTGGCCTGGAATCACTTCCTCCAGTAATCCGTTCAGGAATCCCATATGACCCATCGCTATTTTAAAAGAAGACACACCCGCTGCCTGCAAAGAGGCAATCGCAAGCGCAACAACTTCTGCATCCGCTTCAGGCGAGTCGTCTCCAACCAACTCCACGCCCGTCTGGAAAAATTCAGCTTCACGCCCAGCTTCCTCTTCAATAGAACGGAATACGTTCGCATGATAGGACAGACGCAGCGGCAACTGCTCATCTTTGAGCATGGATGAAACGACGCGTGCAATAGGAGCCGTTAGATCCGATCTGAGTACCAGTGTGGTTCCCCGGCTGTTTAGCAATTTAAATAATTTACGATCTGATGTAGAGCTTGCCACACCTACCGTATCGTAATATTCAATGGTTGGTGTGATGATCTGACGGTAACCCCAGCGTTCCATACATTCCAGTACATTGCGTTCAATCGTCCGCAGCTTGGATACTACATGTGGTGTATAGTCGCGGAATCCGGTCGGTTTTTCAAAACCTTTTGGTTTGGACATTGGTAATATTCACCCCGAGTCAGTAATTTAAGAGTTGCACTCGTTCTATTTCAACAGGATTTATGTAGTGTAAATCCCCATTCTATCTTATAAACCTGAATCACAGTATTATCGCATAAGCCTTCAACTATTGGTTTAGTCCAATCCTTATCATGCTTCATTTCTCCAAGAATACTTTCACATGGTAAAGTGCTAACAAACTAAAGGATATGGGATATGATAACACGAAATCCGCACTACCGTCAACAATACCAAAGCTTGATTGCCCTTGGATCGACATATCGTTTTATATGCACACCATTACGCTCGCCAATCGGTATTTATATACGAAAAAAGCTGCCATAAGCAGCTTTTAACTTCAACCCATCTTCATTCATTACTTTATTGACTCAATGCACACTACCCTGAGAAGAATCATCCGTGTTAAAGACAGTTTCTTCTGTAGAAGCTGCCGCGTGGGATAAATCACGAAGTGGATTACCTCCAACAAAAGCTCCTGGTGCAACATCCTTATGTACGACAGCTCCAGCAGCCACAACAGCTCCATCTCCTATAGTTACCCCGGGCAGAATCGTTGTATTGGCACCTATCAGTACATTTTCCCCGATAATCACCTCACCGAGTCTGTACTCCTTAATGAGATACTCATGAGCGAGAATCGTTGTGTTGTAACCGATGACCGAGTTTTCGCCGACCGTTATTTTCTCCGGAAAAAATACATCCACCATCACCATCAGGCCAAAGGCTGTGTGTTTTCCCACCTTCATACCGAGCATTCGGCGGTAAATCCAATTCTTCACCGATAGGATCGGACAGTAACGTGACAACTGGATCCAGATAAAATTACGAACGCCCTTCCACGGACTCACTGTCTTGTAGATATGCCAAAGTGCATTCTGGTCCTCTACCGGATAGCGGGTTACTTTTCTCATGAACGTCCCGTTTCAATACGGATGAGTTTCAATAAATCTCTCATGTCATGCAACATATGATCGGGTCCATATCCGTTCAGGATTGTTTCCCCTTTAAGGGACCATGCAACCCCCGCCGAGAGTGCGCCCGCATTTTGAGCCGATTGGATATCCACTGGACTGTCACCCACCATTAACGTTTTGGCAGGATCTGCACCCAGTTCCGTCATCGCTTTCAGTACCGGTTCAGCGTGCGGCTTCGGATTCGTTACGTCAGTTACTGTTACAATCGTCTTCATATACTTCAATAGGTCAAAACGTTCTAGCACCTTTAATGTAGATGGACGAATTTTGGTTGTGACCACACCCATCACAATGCCAGCCTGATGCAGCGCCTCTACTACCTCAATAACATGTGGAAAAGGTCTAACCATCGCTTCATGATGGATATCATTATAAGCACGGTAACCTTTCACGTACTCGGAGACTTCCTCCTGGCCAGAGAAGGTACGCATTTGCTGCTCCAGTGTGCCGCCCATATGTGGAATAATCTGTTCCCGTGTCCATGGAGCTGAATGCTCCCATCCCCCCATGACATGCTGGAATGAGCTGATAATCAGCTCATTGGTATCAATAATCGTGCCATCCAGATCAAACAATACCGTGTCAATCATGTTGCATTACTCCTTTTTATCATCAACTTGCTTGGATTCATCCTTGGCTGGAGGTGTTAACTTATTCTCTTTGCCAGCAACTGTTTCCGTATGCTCCATATCATCTGAGGTAACTTTGGACGATACAATCGGATCACTGTAACGAACATCTGCTTTACCTGTCACTCTTCTCACCACAATGAATACAACAGCAACAATAATGATGCCAATAGCGAGCAGTTGCGAGATTCTTACGTTACCGTAAGCAGGATCAAGATATCCTTGTTCAAAGCCCATTGCAGTCATTGGAGACCATAGCCCGTTTACTAATGAAGCGACCCATTGCGGAGCCTGGAAGCCAAGACTGTCCGTACGCAAAGCTTCAATAAAGAAGCGACCGATAGAGTACCAGATGAAATAAGACATGAACAGTTCACCTGAACGCAGAAACTTCTGACGACGCAGAACCAGCAGCAACACCAGACCAACGAGACTCCACATCGATTCATACAAAAACGCAGGATGGTGGAATACGCCTTCTACGTTCATTTGATTCACAATAAAGTCCGGCAGATGAAGCTTGTCTCTCAAAAATGATTCTTCTACAGGACCGCCGTAGGCTTCCTGATTCACAAAGTTCCCCCAGCGTCCGATCAACTGTCCAACGAGCAGTCCAGGCGCACAGATATCGGCCATACGCCAGAAGTTATACCCTTTACGACGGAAGAAAATAACTGCACAGATGATTGCACCAATAAGGGCACCATAGATGGCTATACCGCCATTCCATATTTTAAAGACATCCCAGAAATTATCCTTATAATCTTCCCATTTAAATGCGACGTAGTAGATGCGGGCACCAATGATGGCAGAAGGCACACCCAGCAGGACCATGTCCATGAACACTTCCTGTGGAATATTGTATCGTTTGCCCTCCCGGATCACGAGCAGGAGTCCTATAAGTGCCGCAGCACCAAGAATAAGCCCGTACCAGTGAACCTTTAACGCTCCAATAGAGAACGCAATCGGGTTCAACAGTAATAATGTATCCATTCATTCACACTCCTATTTATTCAATCAATCGCACGCATGACGAATGGTTGGCATACACTGCGCCTTAAGAGAAGCAGTACATGTCAACCATTTATCTTCATTTCCTTGTATAAAATGTTTCTTAATCCATGTCTTCCATATCTTCCGAGATGGTTGCTGTCAGCTTGTTCGTGAATTGCAGCGCAGCATTCAGACCCATCTGTTTCAGGCGATAGTTCATACCTGCCACTTCAATAATAACCGCCAAGTTCCGTCCCGGACGAACAGGGATTGTAACAAGAGGTACATCCGTATCAATGATACGTGTAGTCTCTTCATCCAGACCCAGACGATCATATTGTTTATCCTGCTGCCATGCTTCCAGACGCACAACCAAAGTAATCCGTTTGTTATTCCGAACCGCACCAGCCCCGAATAATGTCATGACGTTGATAATACCGACACCTCGAATCTCGAGCAAGTGGCGGATCAATTCAGGTGCAGTACCGTGCAGCTGAAAATCTGACGTTTGGCGGATCTCTACCGCATCATCGGCAATCAGTCGGTGTCCACGTTTCACCAGTTCAAGCGCTGTTTCACTCTTACCAATACCGCTGCTACCTGTGATCAGCATACCTACGCCATAGACATCACAAAGTACACCGTGAATGGTTGCTGTTGGTGCCAATTTCTTTTCCAGGAATCCCGTGATCCGGCTGGATAGAATCGTTGTAGCCATGTTGCTGCGAAGTACAGCCAGATTCTGTTCTTCACTAATATCAATCAGCTCTTGTGGAACTTCCAGTCCACGCGTGACAACGATACAAGGTGTCTCTTCCGTACAAAGACGTTGCATACGATCGCGCCGCTCTTGCTCAGGTAACATTGCAAAGAAAGCTAATTCCGTTCTTCCAAGCAGCTGTACCCGTTCTTGTGGATGGTATTCAAAATAACCGGCCATTTCCAGACCAGGACGATTCAGGTCATCTACCGTAATGACTCTTTTCAATCCGTGAGATCCAGAAACAACCTCCAACTGAAATTGCTGCACCAGTTCAGATACTTTCACTTTTTTCGCCATTTGTCTCTTCCTTTCAGCATTAGCTGTCCCTCTATGTACATCAGATCGTGTATCAGTTATTTCCATTATTAGCGCATTCACAACATGAGGTACAGAATGCATACCCTTCCAACAGTCAATTCTCTCAAATAAATGAAGACAGACCTTCAAATAATCTTAAATGAATTCCGGGATGAATGCAATCGCAGCCTCCGACAACCATTAGTAAGAAAAGTCTTCTGATCGAAGCACCTTCTAGGATACTACATTCGTAGTTTAAGGGGTGTTTTTCTTGCGATTATTAATCCTTCCACTCTGCCGAAACTTATAAATTCATTAATCTTAAAAAAGCCCCTTCCAGCAATAACGGAAGGGGCTCTCATTACAATGTATAATTGCGTTAACTGTCAGGTTCCATCGTCACCGAGGAATCCCAGTATTATTTGTCTTGAAGAAGTACGTTCACTTCAGTCTCTTTGTCAAAGATATGAACTTTGTTCATGTCGATGGCCATTTTAACTGTGGAACCATCACGAGTGTTAGAACGTCCGTCTACACGTGCGATCGTTGTATCATTACCAACACCGCTCAAGTAGAGGAGCATTTCGTGACCCAGGTTCTCTGTAACATCTACGTGTGTAGAGAATACAGAGTTCGGGGATGCTTCCAGGAATACTGGCTCTTCGTGAATGTCTTCTGGACGAACACCCAGAATCACTTCTTTACCAATGTATCCTCTAGATTTCAACACTTGTGCTTTACCTTGCGGGATTTCAACATCCACACCAGGAGCTATGAAATGCATGCTAGTACCTTGCTCAGCGAGTTTACCCGAGATAAAGTTCATTGTCGGGGAACCGATGAAACCAGCTACGAACAGGTTAGCCGGCAGGTTGTACAACTCTTCCGGAGAAGCTGCTTGTTGGATGATACCATCCTTCATAACAACGATCCGATCACCCATCGTCATAGCTTCGATCTGGTCATGCGTTACGTAGATAACAGTTGTTTCCAAACGTTTCGCAAGTTTAGTGATCTCAGCACGCATTTGACCACGCAGTTTGGCATCCAAGTTGGAGAGAGGCTCATCCATCAAGAACACTTGTGGATCACGGACAATCGCACGTCCCAAAGCGACACGTTGACGTTGACCACCGGACAATGCCTTAGGTTTACGCTCAAGCAAATGTTCGATATCCAGGATTTTAGCTGCTTCACGTACACGTTTGTCGATCTCATCTTTTTTAACCTTACGCAATTTCAAACCAAACGCCATGTTTTGATATACGCTCATATGCGGATACAAGGCATAGGATTGGAATACCATCGCGATATCGCGGTCTTTAGGTGCAACATCATTAACGACACGGTCACCGATATAGAGTTTACCTTCAGAAATTTCCTCAAGGCCTGCGATCATACGAAGTGTTGTTGATTTACCACAACCGGACGGACCTACCAGTACCAGAAATTCTTTATCTTTAATGTCCAGGTTAATGTCAACTACAGTTGCTTTATCAGAACCCGGGTATTTTTTGAAAATATGCTCTAAACGTACTCCAGCCATGATTGTTGCCTCCTCAGAGATCATTTTGTAATCGAATACAATTTGTATTTTTATAATACCCTATCTACGTGAGGTTTGACTATTCGCAAACTGCACAAAAATATCAATGCTTTTTCGTCACTTTGTACATTAGTAGTAAAAACTGCACTAGAACAGCACTTTCGAAGTGCCTCACATCGTAACTAATCTCCTGTTTTATCTTGTCCAGACGATAAACCAACGTATTACGATGAATGAAAAGTCGTTTCGCTGTCTCGCTGACATTACAGTCCAGGCTAAAAAAGGTCTCCAGCGTAGCAAGTGTCTCACTGTCATTGAAGATTACCGTGTCTTTACCAGTTTCCTTTATAAAACGTATACGTTGATCATCTGGAATGCTCGCTACCAACCGCTCCAGGTGAAGATCCCATGGGAGATGAATATGCTGCGTAACATGGAATGCTCTCCCTAAGTGAACACTTTCTTTAAGAAGAACTGTGACCGATACAAGTTGTTGCGCAGGAATGCATGGCAGAGATGCAGACAGATGGAACACCCCAGCCCACTCACTGGCAACCAATTCATGTAACCCCAGACAAAAAGCGTTCAGTGAATCCTTTTTGGCTTCCGTTGTATCTTCTTCGGCTTCTTCAGTAACAATTTCTTTATCACCCATGAAAATCCACTCTTGCTCCCCCAAAGGAATCAAGACTATCTCCTCGCCAAAGTAACTCTCAAGCAACTTGTTGAGTTCCTTGGATCGTAAACGATGTGCATCCGGTGTATCCCCTTGCAGCAAGAAGAGAATCTTCTCAGCATTTAAGCCTGCGGGCACCACAAAGCGATCAGGAACCGCTTCAGATTCCTGCTTGGTTGGTTCTTCGATCTGCTCTTTAAGCCAGAGACCCAATTCAGTCAAATACTGCTCCCTATCATTCTCATATACAACAGGTTGTACCTCATCGGGTAGAGCCGTGTTAGTACGGATCAAAAGCTCAATCAATTGTCGTGTCTCCACGGTAATAGATTTTGCAGGGCATCCCCAACACACGACAGTCTCTTCTTGCTCATTCATCCGAACCTTAAAAAATATACGCTTTCCCGTATTCAAACTGATCACATCGGATGAAATTGGAGATGCAGATTGATCAGATAACTCCTGACGCTCACCTTCATCACCAAAGGTCTCTGAATTTTCATGATTACCAACTAGATTGGCAACAGATTGCATCCATTCTTCTATTGTAATTTCATATTCGTCCAAATTTGTGCCTATAATGACTTCAATTTGCTGTTTTAGATCAGGTATGAGCTTCATATAATGAACGTCACCACTCTGCATGTTTTCTATTAGTTTATCATATCTTGCCCAGCATTAATAAATATCCATATTGAGCTAAAATTACATAACAAAAAAGAGCGACTAATCAAATTAATGATTAATCACTCTTTTCTTAAAGATGAGTCATGAAGGGCTCGAACCTTCGACACCCTGATTAAAAGTCAGGTGCTCTACCAACTGAGCTAATGACTCATAAAACTGGTGGAGGATGATGGATTCGAACCACCGAACCCGTACGGGAGCAGATTTACAGTCTGATGCGTTTGGCCACTTCGCTAATCCTCCAGGGATTAAAGGTGGCTCGGGACGGAATCGAACCGCCGACACGAGGATTTTCAGTCCTCTGCTCTACCGACTGAGCTACCGAGCCATATTTAATTTTTAGGATTAATGGCGGAACCGACGGGATTCGAACCCGCGATCTCCTGCGTGACAGGCAGGCATGTTAGGCCAACTACACCACGGTTCCAGGCATTAATGGTGCCGGCGAGAGGACTTGAACCCCCAACCTACTGATTACAAGTCAGTTGCTCTACCAGTTGAGCTACACCGGCGTATATGGTGGAGGCTGAGGGGATCGAACCCCCGACCCTCTGCTTGTAAGGCAGATGCTCTCCCAGCTGAGCTAAGCCTCCTGGGTAATATGGTAGCGGCGGAGGGGATCGAACCCCCGACCTTACGGGTATGAACCGTACGCTCTAGCCAGCTGAGCTACACCGCCATATTAATTGTGTCTTGATTGCTTGTCCATCTTTAGGTAAAGATGGCGGAGAGAGAGGGATTCGAACCCTCGCACCGCTTACGCAGTCTAACCCCTTAGCAGAGGGTCCCCTTATAGCCACTTGGGTATCTCTCCAAATAACAATCATCAACATCATTCAAGGATTGCTCCCTGAAAACTAGATTCGAAACGAAACATGCGAATGACAACTTGCTATTGGATAAGCCCTCGACCGATTAGTACTGGTCAGCTCCATGCATTGCTGCACTTCCACCCCCAGCCT
>NZ_ASPR01000079.1:0-376596 GCF_000517845.1 Paenibacillus sp. FSL R5-192
GCTCCTGCCGCAGCCGAGGCCGCGCCTGCGGCAGCGGAGCCCGAGCCCGCCGGGTCGCCCGAACACGGGCGGCCCCCGGCAGGCTGGGCATCGCGTGCCGCTGCGCTGCGCGAAGCCGCGCAGGCGCTGGCTGGCGCAGCAGCGCCGCTCCAGGCCGAAGCCGCCGCGTTGCAGCAGGCGGCTGTGGGCGCGCAGCAGCGCCGCATGGAAGCGGCAGCTGCGCAAGAGGCCGGCCGTGCCGGGCTCGCCCAGGCGGAGCGCAAGCTGGCCGAGAGCGAGGCCGCAGCGGCTGCCTTGCAGAGCCGCTGGGCCTCGGAACTGCCCGGCATCGCTCAGGAGGAGGCCAAGGCCCTCTATCAGGCGATGCAGGAGCGCGATGCGCGCGCCGAAGACATCAAGGAACGTCTGAACAAAAGCGTGACGTTCCTTGAGGAAAAAGACCAAATCATTCAATCTCTCCAGCAGAAACTGGTTGAATTGGACAAACAACTGATTCAGTGGCAAACGGAGTGGCAGGGCAATAGCAAACAGCTGGCCGAGAAGGAAGAACGCTTGCGCCAGTGGGTTGGGGAGCAACGGGTAGAAGATCTGATTACTGCGGCTCAGGCTCGTCTGGATGGACTGCGGAAAACAGCTTCGGACTCGGCACAACGCTTCAAAGAAGCGGACACGCTGAAGCAGGAATCAGCCAAGAAAGACGTCATGGCACAGCAGGCAGCCGCCTCGGCCACAGAACATCTGCAACAAGCACAGGAACGGTGGAAGCAATTGCTGGAACAATCTCCATTTGACTCAGATGATGCTGTTGTATCCGCGGCAATTCCTGCACAGGAAGCAGAGCGACTGGCAGGGGAGATCCAGCAGCACCGGGAACGTGAGCGTGAACTGGCATCCCAGTTGCGTGAACTGGAACAAAAGCTGGGTGGTGCTGTCGTATCGGAGGAACAGTGGTTAGCCTGCACCGAACGTTTGCAGCAGGTCCGAATTGAGGACGAGGCTGCCCTTCGTGCCAAAGCACGTGCAGAACGTGATTTGGAGGATGTGGAGCAGCGACATGTTCGCTGGACCGAACTGGAGAACAAGCGGGTGGAGGTAAGCCGTCAAGGCGAACTGCTCAGCAAGCTGCAATCCGCGTTCAGAGGCAATGCTTTTGTTGAGTATATTGCGGAGGAACAACTGATGCAGGTTAGTCATGCGGCATCTCAGCGTCTGCGCTTCCTGACCAAACAGCGTTATTCACTGGAGGTGGATTCCGGTGGTGGTTTTGTGATCTGTGATGATGCCAACGGGGGAGTCAAACGACCGGTATCAACGTTGTCAGGTGGCGAGACATTTTTGACTTCGTTGTCACTGGCCTTGGCACTGTCGGCCCAGATTCAACTGCGAGGTCAGTACCCACTTCAATTCTTCTTCCTGGATGAAGGGTTTGGTACCCTTGACCCTGAACTGTTGGATACCGTCATTACGTCTCTGGAAAAATTGCATGACGATCGATTGGCTGTTGGTGTCATCAGTCACGTGCCTGAACTGCGTGCACGCTTGCCGCGCAAACTTGTGGTGATTCCGGCAGGTGAGGCCGGAAACGGCTCACGTGTGGTCTTGGAGACTCTGTAGAGGGCAATGTGTAAGCAATATAGATCATAGAAGCGCCTCTAATAGTCCAAGCAAAATGAATATTAGAGGTTGTTCAAAAAGTCCGCTTTTGATTACGAATGGTGCCTAGCGGCATCATCAACATCGAATATGGAATTCAGCTGAAATAAGTAGGGGCTTACGAAGGTTGTTTCCTTCGGAAACATTACGGTTGCTCACGTAGTTCTATCTATGCTCCGCTACTCCATTTCTAGCTTTATCCCGTCTTTTTGGTACTGAAAACCGCCCTTTTTAAACATGCACTATTACGTAATATTATTTTTGTGAAAATATTTCTTTTCCTGCTTTTATAACTTAGCGGAGTGAGTTACATCACAGATACAGGTTCATCCCACTGTTATACTACAGTTAAGCCGACAAACTTTATTTAAGTACCCCGGCGGACATCTGATCAGGACGTTTCCTGAATAGATGTCCGCGCAGCAGACTTCCAAGGAAGCCGCTCACGGGGTGCTTCTTTTTTGTGTTTTCTCATCAGTAGTGTCAATTCGCCCAGTTCTGAATACCATGAAAAGGTGATCAAGAGCAGAATCAGGGAGGCGTTGGCAAGTGGAAAAAGTGGAAGCGAAGAAAATATGCAAAGAACACATGCACCGTTATGTATGTGTACAGATGAATGACGGTATGCACTACGATGGCATTATGGAAAATGTGGATGACGAAATGATCTACCTGGCTGTTCCCGTTGGACCGGAAGCCATGGTGAATCATGCGAACTGGGCTCCAAATGCAATGCCTGGAGCAAACTATCCGATAGGTCATACTCGCGGATTTTATCCAGGTTACGGCTACCCTACACCTTATCCGTATTATGGTTATGGCCGTAGACGTTTTAACCGACTGGTGCTCCCGTTATTTGCGCTTACAGCGTTAACCCTTTTACCGTACTATTGAGATTAGAAAAAACAGTCATAACTGCAAGTGACACATTCTTATGTACCCTATGGGCATCCTATGAAAATCCTCGAAAATAACTAGCTGAGGATGGATGTTTCATTCATGGTACCGTACAGCATGAATTAGAGAGGTCTTATCACATACAGAGTCTCAGCCTGATGTATCGCAACAGTCTTTGCAATACAACTGGCAACATACCGAATATCTAAAAAGGTCATGCCTGTGCAGAAGCGAACTTCTGTAAGGCATGACCTTTTTTTGAATCTAATTAGTGTAAGGTCGATGATGAACGGATGGCACATAACGTGTATTTAACTACTGAAAGCAGACCTGGCCTGAACGTCCGCAGCAGCAATCGGTGTACTGCATCCTGAATATGCGAGAACGTCCTATGTGCAAGCTTACGATCAAGACACCGAAAAGCTTTAATTCTCTATCCCGATAAAAAGCTTCGCTTCGGGTGGAATCCATGCTGTTCTCTTGCCACGATTGGAGGAGCGGAGCATGATGTGAGCGCTGACGAATCTGAGGCATCTTATTCAAGGCTTTGAAGCGTCCTCAGAATTTTAAGGAATCTGATACACGTTATAACCGAATAAACAGCCGCTTTCAGCATTTTTTTGAGTTATTTCGGGAAATAACGTGCCTGATGTTCCTTATAATTTCAAATTAGCGCCTGAACGCCAAATGAGACGTCCTGTGTTCCTTAGAGAATGGTCAACTACCCATTCGCAAGTATCAGCCAGCACGGACTTCAAAATGCCCTTAACTTAATGCAGATTTCAAATCCTCAAGTAAATCTTCAACATCCTCGATCCCAACGGAGATCCGAATCAAACCATCCGTGATCCCCAATTCTTGCCGACGTTCATAAGGAATGGAGGCATGCGTCATTCGGGCAGGTACAGAGATTAAACTTTCCACCGCGCCTAGACTTTCAGCCAATGTGAAATAACGGACTTTGCTTAACACGTCATCTACTTTTTCAGCACTGCCTACATCAAAGGAAACCATACCGCCATATCCTCTCGCTTGCATGGAAGCAAGCTTGTGCTGCGGATGGTCGGGCAGTCCGGGATAATAAACTTTACTCACTGTTGGATGCTGATTCAGAAATGTCACAAGCTGCTCTGTATTGCGCTCTTGCGCTTCCATCCGCAATCCCAATGTTTTAAGACCTCGCATTAACAGCCAGGAATCCATAGGTCCCAGAACTGCGCCAATTGCATTTTGAATAAAATGCAGATCTTCACCAAGTTGCTCGCTGTTGACAACCGCAAGTCCTGCCACGACATCACTATGCCCACCGATATATTTTGTTGCAGAATGCAGTACAATATCTGCCCCAAGAACCAGCGGAGTTTGCCAATAAGGTGTACTAAACGTGTTATCCACGATGAACAGCAACTCATGTTGTTTTGACCATTTCGCTACAGCAGCAATATCGGTGACCTTGAGTAACGGATTGGTAGGTGTTTCTACATAAATGGCCTTTGTATTGGATTGCAAAGCCTTTTCCAGTGCTTGTGGTGAGGTAGTATCTACAAAGGTAGACTCGATCCCCAGACGACTCAGCACCTTGGTGAAAATACGGTAAGTCCCGCCGTATACATCATCCGTCAGAATGACGTGATCTCCAGTTTTCAGCAGAGACAGTACAGCGTGAATCGCAGCCATGCCCGAACTAAAAGCAAAACCTCGAACGCCATCCTCCAGCTCTTTAATGACTTCTTCCAACGCATGACGGGTAGGGTTGCCTGTTCGTGAATACTCGTATCCTTTGTGTACGCCAACCGATTCTTGCTCATACGTGCTTACTTGATAGATCGGTACACTCACTGCTCCAGTGTTTGGATCACCAACAATACCTGCATGAATCAGCTTGGTTTTTGGTCTCATTTCATTGTCCTCCATTATAGATATTTTGGCTTAAATACCGTTCGCTGCTATCCGGGAAAATAACGACGATGTTACTTCCGGGAGCTGCGTGAACAGCTTCGTTTAATGCGGCTTGCATAGCTGCACCTGAGGAACTTCCTACCAGTAAGCCTTCCAACAAGGCCAGATCCTTTACCCGCTCAAAGGCATCTTCATCTGAGATCGTATGAATGGCATCAAAGTAACTCACATCCATAAAAGAAGATAACGTTTCGACCCCTATTCCTTCTGTACGATGTGGTCCCGATGGACCTCCTGCGAGTATCGAACCTTCGGGTTCTACGATACATGTTTTAATTAACGGTTTTTGCTCCTTCAAATAGCGAGATACTCCCATGAAAGTTCCGCCAGACCCGGCTCCGGCGATATATACATCCACCTGCCCGTTCAGATCACGCCAAATCTCAGGGCCCAGATGTTCATAATGTGCGAGTGGGTTATCCGCATTGGAGAACTGACCTGGAATATACGAACCCGGTATTTCTTTCGCCAGCGATTCCGCCTTGCGTATGGCACCAGTGATTCCTTCGGATGTGGGTGTGTTGACGACCGTAGCACCGAGGGCTTTCATCAACTGCTGCTTCTCAAAGCTGAACTTCTGAGGTACCGTGAAAATGACCTTTAAATTCAGGCCTACAGCCGCCATTGCAAGACCAATTCCTGTGTTGCCAGCGGTAGCTTCAATCACTGTTCCACCTGGCTTAACATCTCCTCTTGCCAAGGCCTTCTCCAATAAAAACTTGCCGATCCGGTCTTTCACACTTCCTCCGGGATTCATGAATTCCAGTTTGGCGAACAGGCGGATTCCTTCCGGTAATGGATAACGAGTTAATTCAAGCAGAGGTGTATTACCTATAAGTTCCTGCACATGTTGATAAACGGTCAAATTAACCAATCTCCTTTTGTGTGTCATTAACCATACATATTTGTTTAATTGGGAAAAGTGCGTGATAAAACCATATTTCGATAAAAGAGCTTGGTATACAATCCAATGTTGTATAGTGTTCGGCTCGATGATAGATGGAGAGTTGACCTAGAATACCTGGTTGTGTGTCTAAAGATTGGACGTGGGTTTTTACTTTTAGTATGATAGAGGGGAATACATACACTGGAATACAAAGGAGGGTATGAACTATGGATTGCTTATTTTGCAAAATTGTAGAGGGCAGCATTCCCTCCAATAAAGTACTGGAGAATGACCATGTTATCGTTTTTCATGACATCCAGCCCGCTGCACCGACACATGTTCTTGTCATTCCGAAGAAACATATTGCTTCCATGAATGAAGTTACTGCAGAAGATCTGCCATTGATCGGCGAGATTCATCTGGCTGCTCAAGAAGCGGCGAAGCGTCTTGGCGTGGAGGAAACAGGATATCGATTAATCAACAATTGTGGTAAGGATGGAGAACAAACCGTTCATCATCTGCATTACCACTTGTTGGGTGGTACCAGACTTGGCGTGTTAACAAGTCTGTCCGATTCTCACAAATAAACGAGCTGATGGGTACTACTATTGAGGATTTAGTCATATGCATTAAATCCATGAATGTGTGACCAAATGCTTATATAATGAATCCATTTCATAATACCTTTGAGTTATAAAATGGATTCAAATAAGTGATCATTACATTGAGGTTGACACCTTTATTATCTTTCGCCTATAATGTAAGATGATGAACCGTGTTATTGCTCTTGGACGGTCTGGTCGGAGGGAGGGAAAACTGGTGTCTGAAACTAAAGTTCGCAAAAACGAGACTATTGATGCTGCACTTCGTCGTTTTAAACGCTCCATCGCTAAAGATGGCGTATTGGCTGAGGTGAAGAAACGTAAGCATTATGAGAAGCCAAGCGTAAAGCGCAAGAAAAAGTCCGAGGCTGCTCGTAAGAGAAAGTTTTAGGAGGATTTTAATTACATGAATCTTAGCGAACGATTGAACGAAGATATGAAGCAAGCGATGAAGAGTAAGGACAAGTTCAGACTCTCCAACATTCGGTTGATTCGTTCGACGATCAAGAATCTTGAAATAGATTTGAAAAGAGATTTGGATGACAACGAAGTGCTTGATATCCTGAGTCGTGAAATCAAACAGCGCAAAGATGCCCTCCAAGAATTTGACAAAGCGGGCCGTGAAGATCTCGCGGCAAATGCAAAAGCGGAAATTGAAGTACTCATCCAGTACCTTCCCACACAGCTTACCGAAGAAGAAATTAAAGTTATTGTACAGCAGACCATCCAGGAAACCGGTGCTTCTTCGAAAGCCGAGATGGGGAAAGTCATGGCGGCCCTTATGCCGAAAGTTAAAGGCAAAGCGGACGGCAAACTGGTAAATCAAGCAGTTCAACAATTTCTGCAATAAAGCAAATCAATAAACACCTTCTGACTTGTCAGGAGGTGTTTTTTCCATTTATCAGAAGGCATCATGTCCTTGGGATGACGAAATTTCTTTTTAATGGTTAATATATATTATTATGGATTTTTATTCTTGCAATTGATTGAGTTTTCAAATATAATTTTAAGATTTTGAAACGAAATGTTGCATTGCACGTAATAAATACCATAAGCTGGACAGTATAACATTAATGGAAAAGGGGGGACTATTGTGAAGGGAAAGCGCCGGAAGAAGCTTACGGGGCCATTGATGCTCTTAATGCTGCTGACGCTGTTGCTTCCTGTCTGGATTGGATCACCGTCAGCGCATGCAGCTGAGAAGAGTGGTGCCGTATATATTATTCCGGTTGATAAACCAATCGAGCAGGGACTTGGCAAGTTCATGGAACGCGGGTTCAAGCAAGCAGAAGAGATGAATGCTGGCCTGATCGTTCTTGATATCAATACGCCGGGAGGCCGTGTCGACACTGCAGAAGCATTGGGTACCCTAATTAAGGACAGTCCGATTGAGACTGTTGCATTTGTTCGTGGAGATGCTGCTTCAGCAGGGAGTTTTCTGGCTCTGAATGCAGATAAGATCGTAATGTCACCAGGCAGTATGATTGGTGCGGCAGCAATGGTCGACAGTACGGGTAAACATGTTGATGATCCAAAGCTTGTTGCATTCTGGAAAAGCAAAATGCAGGGAGCGGCTGAAATCAGTGGTCGTGATGGCAAGATTGCAGCTGGAATGACGGATGTTAACATCGTTGTTGAAATGCCAGAGATCAATAAAACCAAGCAAAAAGGTGAAATTATTGCTCTCTCGGCTGAAGAAGCGCTGAAAGTTGGTTATGCCGACCACATCAGCAACACACCGGAAGAAGCGGCAGCTTGGCTCGGTTACAGTCAGGATGACGTATTTAAGGTAGAACGAACAACAGCGGAGAATATCTCCTCTTTTCTTACCAATCCGGTTGTGATGACTGTGTTATTGTTCCTCGGAATCGCGGGTGTGATCATTGAATTGATTGTTCCTGGTTTTGGAGTTCCTGGTATTGTAGGTATCGTGTGTTTCGTGTTGTATTTCTCGGGTAATTACATTGCTGGATTTGCCGGAGCAGAGACATGGGTGCTATTTACCGTTGGACTCATCATGATGATTCTGGAGATGTTTATTCCGAGCTTTGGTATTCTGGGGATTTTGGGATCAATTGCGCTTGTGGCCGGTGTTGTAAGGGCTGCTTATGATACGAGTGATGCATTTGTATCTCTAGGTATCGCTTTTGGAGCAGCACTGGTAGTCATTGCGATCATCTCAATTATCTTTAAGGATCGAGGGATATGGAATCGCTTCATACTGAGTGATAGCATGTCTGCGGATCGGGGTTATTCATCAGCCACAGAACGTAAAGAGCTGGTTGGTCTGCAAGGAATCAGTCTGACACCACTTCGTCCTTCTGGAACAGCGATGTTTGAAGGGGAACGAATTGACGTTGTGACCGACGGAGATTTTATTCCCATCGATACTCCGATTATTGTGATTAAAGCGGAAGGTACCCGGATTGTGGTTCAGCAAGCTTTGCCGGTGTAACTCGCTCTGTTGTCGAAGCGGATTAACGCTTCGGCAATGTACATAACCACGTAGCTGAAGCTGCCAGCAAGGTGGTGCATTCTTTCATTTAGCAGCGGACTCAAGAGTGTATTCTCAAATATTTTTATCAAATTCAAATTGCAAATGGAGGAAATTAAATGGACACATCTATGATTACGATTTTGCTCATTGCGGTAGTAGGTATTATCGTATTGAGCGTATTCTTCAGCTTTTTCCCGGTTATGCTCTGGGTTTCAGCGATTGCATCCGGCGTACGCGTAAGTATTATTACACTGGTAGCGATGAGACTGAGACGTGTAACGCCTAGCCGTATCGTTAATCCAATGATTAAAGCAACTAAAGCTGGTCTTAAACTTTCAATGAACCAACTGGAAAGTCACTTCTTGGCCGGTGGTAACGTTGACCGTGTTGTAAACGCTCTGATTGCTGCACAACGTGCCAACATTCCACTCGAATTTGAACGTGCTGCTGCGATTGACCTCGCAGGTCGTGACGTATTACAAGCCGTACAGATGAGTGTTAACCCACGAGTTATCGAAACACCGATTGTCTCTGCGGTTGCCAAAGATGGTATTGAAGTTAAAGTTAGAGCACGGGTTACGGTTCGTGCCAATATTGACCGTCTCGTCGGTGGTGCTGGTGAAGAAACGATCATCGCCCGTGTTGGTGAAGGTATCGTAAGTACAAACGGCTCCTCCAATTCTCACAAAGACGTCTTGGAAAATCCGGATCTGATCTCCCGAACCGTATTGTCCAAAGGTTTGGATGCAGGTACTGCTTTTGAAATCCTGTCCATTGATATTGCTGACGTTGATGTAGGTAAGAACATTGGTGCCTTCTTGCAAACAGAGCAAGCAGAAGCTGACAAACGTATCGCTCAGGCAAAAGCCGAAGAGCGTCGCGCAATGGCCGTAGCCCAAGAGCAAGAGATGAAAGCACGCGTAGTGGAAATGAGAGCACGCGTTGTTGAATCCGAATCCCAAGTACCTTTGGCAATGGCTGAGGCACTTCGTAACGGTAAAATCGGTGTGATGGATTATATGAACCTGAAGAACATTGAAGCGGATACTCAAATGCGTAATACATTGGGAAAACCTGGTGAAGGTTCGAATTCCAACGATCAGGGTGATTCCAAAAACGGAAGATAGGCGGTGAGTGCATATGGGCCTATTTGAATGGATTTTTGATAATCTGTATATTGTGGCCGTCATCGGTTTTGCACTCTTCTCCTTCTTGGGGAAAGCTGCCAAATCGGCTGATCCGAACAAAAAGCGTCCTGCCAACGGGATGCCTACATTTGGAGGCAGTGGTGATTCAGGCCGGGATGAACGTTCAAGAGACAATTCATCTCCGCAGCAGTCTTCCGGACCTACAGACCCTCGCTATGATGAACAGTATGACGATCGGTATGATGACGTGCAATATGAGAATCAGTATGATGAGCCGTATTCGGAGCCTGCTGCATCTTCTCGCCCCGCAACTGACTACAGAAGTGAGGGCACGATGAGTGCGATGGCAAATTCACTTGAGGAACAGATGAGAGGCATGGAAGAACAGCAGCGCTTGATTGAAGAACGCTTGAATCGCATCTCTTCTGCGAATCGGCCAGTTGTGTCTGATTCCAGTTGGGATGAGACCAGCACCGATGAATCGGGAGCGTCTCCACTTCGTCCTGCTGATATTCGTACAGGTGTCCTGTGGGCAGAAGTACTGGGTTCCCCTCGTTCCAGGCAACCGTTTGGTACAAGAGGAAAACTGTAAACAAGTCAATTTATTGGACGGAAATAAAGCCGTCTCTGGTGAGCATAAAGCCGCCGGAGACGGCTTTTTCTGTGTTCTATCCTTTTTTCTCAACATTCGTCCCTAACACGCCCCGGAATTTTCATAATTTCATGAATCTGCGCATAAGTTGAACTGTAGAGGAAGGGGGAAGACCTTCGAATGACCCGGATCAGCCGCAAGCTGCGCAGATGGACCAGTGAAGTGTTGGATCTGCCGCAGGATGTGCTTTATGATATGCCACGGTTAACCCTGATCGGCAGTAAGCAACTGTATATAGAGAATCATCGCGGTGTCATCCATTTCACGCCGGATCGTATCGTGTTGGCTCTTTCCCAAGGCCAGTTAGAGATCAAAGGAACTGCCTTGGTGATACGTAACATTTTGCCGGATGAAGTAGCTGTTGAAGGAACGATTCTGGATATTCATATGAATGGAGTGGAGGGGAAGGGATGAAGCAGCCCAGTCTGTACAAACTGCGGGGAGCAGTCCGAATCACGGTCACTGGGGGAGACATTGAAACATTGATCAACACGGTGGCAGAGCAGGGACTGGAAGTGTGGAACCTGCGTGCTCACGATGGACGCGTGGCAGAGATGAACATTCTGCTGCCGCATTTTTTCAGGTTGCGTCCTGTGTTGAAACGGACAGGCTGCAGGGTGAAAGTAACCCATCGCAGCGGTTTCCCTTTTTTTGCGGCCCGATTATTGCGGAGGAAGTTCTTTCTTGGGGGTATGCTGTTTTTTGTGGCAGCTTTGTTTGCGTTGTCGTCCATGGTATGGAGTGTGGAGGTCAAGGGTAACGTCACCATTCCCACCGACGAGGTGCTTGCAGCAGCGAAGAAAGAGGGCATATATCCTTTGCAATGGGGGTTCCGTTTGCAAAGCCAAGACAAGCTCTCCAGGCAGCTTGCACTCGCTCTGCCGGATGTAACCTGGATTGGCGTGAGCAAAGAAGGGACAACCATTACCATTCAGGTCGTAGAATCGGCGCAACCAAAGCGCGAACCATTGCTGAATCCCAGGCATCTGATCAGTAAGTCAGATGCTGTGGTCACTCAAATCTATGCGGAGCAGGGACGCCCTGTTGTTCAGAAGGACATGCGTGTCAAAAAGGGTCAGGTATTGATCTCGGGGATTCTCGGGGATGAGGAGAACACCAAAACCATCGTTGCCAAAGGCGAAGTTCGTGGTCTGGTATGGCGTGAGTATCAGGTAGAGGTTCCGCTGGTGCAAAAACATAATACAATGACAGGTGAGAGCAAAGAACGTTTTTACATGGTGCTGGGGAATTGGGCGATTCAACTGTGGGGGTACGGAAGTACACCGTTCAGTTCATTTGATACCGAGAGTAATCATAAACCATTAACGTGGCGATCCTTTACACTTCCCATGGGTTGGCTGACAGAGAAAGATCTGGAGACCCGAGAGCATGAGCAACAACAGACGATAGAATGGGCCAGAACGAAAGGATTGGAAGGAGCAAGGAACGATATTACCGCCAAAAACGGCAAAGGAACAAAAATTATAAGTGAAAAAATTTTGCATGAGAAGAAAGAGAATGGTAAAGTTTATATGAAAGTCTTATTTGAAGTAGAAGAAAGCATTGCGGAAGAACTTCCGCTAGTCCATAGTCAAGGAGAATGAGGATATTTGTCAGAGCAAACACGCAGCATACAAATCTCGCTCCAGAGTGCGGGAGAGGGCCAATCTCTTTTTGGACCCCAAGATACTTTTCTTAAACTGATTGAATCCGAGATTCCCGCCCAGATTGCATCCCGTGAAGCGGAGATTGTGATTTTTGGCAACGCACAGCAGGTGGAATCGCTTGAACAATTATTTGATGTGTTACTGCAATTGATACGCAATGGATATGTGTTAACCGAGAGAGATGTGAAGTATGCGATTGAACTTGCCAAGGATATGCGGGCAGACCAGCTATTGGATCTGTTCAAGGGCGAGATTACAACGACATACCGAGGTAAACCAATCCGTGTTAAAACCATTGGACAGAAGCACTATGTAACTACAATTAAAAAACGTGATATTGTATTTGGCATTGGTCCTGCCGGTACGGGTAAAACCTACCTTGCTGTTGTACTGGCTGTTGCCGCAATTAAAGAAGGCAGCGTCAAACGGATTGTACTCACACGGCCTGCTGTTGAAGCGGGAGAGAGTCTTGGATTTTTGCCAGGTGATCTTCAGGAGAAGGTAGACCCTTATCTGAGACCGCTGTACGATGCCCTATATGACGTTATGGGACAGGAACAGACCGCTAAGGCACTGGAGCGAGGGTTAATCGAAATCGCGCCACTCGCCTACATGCGGGGGCGTACGCTGGATGACTCCTTCATCATTCTGGACGAAGCACAGAACACAACGCCGGAACAGATGAAGATGTTTCTAACCCGTCTTGGTTTTGGCTCCAAAATGGTCATCACCGGAGACGTGACACAGATTGATTTACCGCGTGGTAAGAAATCCGGGCTTGTGGAAGCGAATACGATCTTGAATGAAGTTAACGAGATTGGATTTGTCTATTTTGCCGAGCAAGATGTTGTACGGCATTCCCTTGTCCAGAAAATTATCGTGGCTTACAACCACGCCGCAGAAAATCAAGCATAGAAAGGGATTGTCTAAAGTGACCTCGAAGGAACCGTCAAAAGGCAAATCTTTTCAGAATAAGGCTACAGGATGGAAGTATAGCGTGTGGGCACGCTATCTTCTGTTTTTGTTTCTGGTGATTCTTTTCTACGTGAGTCTGGCTTCCAAGCTGCTCCCTGAGCGATATGATATTCAGGAAGGTACACGGAGTGAAGTGGACATTGCTGCGCCCATGCAGATTCCGAATAACAAGGCCACACTCAAAGCACAGGAAGAAGCTGCTGAACGGGTACAGCCCATATTTCAGATTGTCCAGTTGCGAAACGAAAATTTGATGACTACCCTGCTTGATCGTGTAGATCGATTAAATCAGGATGATCAGATTTCAAGTCAGGACAAGATTGATATATATCGGGATGAAATTCCGCAGCGCCAGAAGGACTTTGTGACCAACTATATCAATAATAATCGGAAAGCCGGTACATACTCCGAGACTCTTTTGGAAGAAATCAGAAATGTGGTACAGGAGCAAAGCTACCGTATTCCCGAAGAAACTTACATCAAAATCTCACGTCTGACATCGGATGATATCCAGGAGATGAAACCGGTTGCGAGGGATATTGTTGCCCGGTTAATGACGGATCAGATCAGCGATGCAACCACTGCCCGTGCCAAAGTAGCTGAGATGGTGAGTGTCAGCTCTCTTGGTAAGCGCACGCAACGTGAGGTTGTGCAAGAGCTTGCTCGCCTCGTGGTGACCGCGAACCGCTTCTATGATGAAGAGGGAACCAAGGAAGCGAAAGTTCAGGCGCGTGAGAACACGCAAACTGTCTTTATCAAGCAAGGGGACACATTAGTTGCCAAGGGTGAGATGATCACACCGGAGATGTATACTTTGCTGGATGAGAATGATTTGCTGAAAAATGAAGTGAACTACTGGCCACAGCTTGGACTTCTTATGTTTTCCTGCCTGTTGTCAGCAGCCATTCTGATGTATATTCAGCAAGGCAGCGGAACACATTTCAAATATAATAATGCGCAGCTGTTGATGCTTGTTCTCATTTTTATTATTACGATTGTGGTTATGCATGTGACGGCGATTATCCAGACCAATGAGAGGTCTTATGTTGGCTTCCTTGCACCTGTTGCGGTAGGAGCGATGTTAATTGCCTTGTTACTGGATACCTCGCTTGCCTTTGTATGTTCGATATTGATCGGTATGTTGTCCAGCATCATTTTGAATACGCATCAGGGTCAACTTTTTGACTTCGAATTAGGTTTCTTCGCTGTATTGGTTTCATTTGTTGCGATCTTCGCAACTCATAAGGCTAGCCAGCGATCAACGATCCTGAAAGGGGCTATTATGGTCTGTCTGTTCGGGTCCATAGCCGTCTTCACCTTGGCTTTGATTGACTCGGGCGATTGGAATCGAACCACGACACTGTACGGTGTTGGATTTGCATTTGCGGGTGGCGTATTAACTGCCATACTGGTCATTGGGCTGATGCCATTTTTTGAAACTTCATTTGGCATCTTGTCAGCGCTCAAACTGGTGGAACTGTCTAATCCGAACCATCCGCTTCTTCGTAAGTTGCTGACGGAGACACCGGGTACCTATCATCACAGCGTTATGGTAGGGAATCTGTCCGAAGCAGCAGCAGAAGCCATAGGAGCTAACGGATTGCTATGCCGAGTCGGTTCGTATTATCATGATATTGGCAAGACGAAGCG
The DNA here is from genome assembly GCF_000517845.1 of Paenibacillus sp. FSL R5-192. NCBI lineage: Bacteria > Bacillati > Bacillota > Bacilli > Caryophanales > Paenibacillaceae > Paenibacillus > Paenibacillus sp. FSL R5-192. The sequence continues at coordinate 14,587 of NZ_ASPR01000079.1, forward strand.
CCCCATCTATTTTATTGAAAATCAGAACAATATGGAGAATCCACATGATTCAATTGATCCGAAACTGAGCAAATCCATTATCGTTGCCCATGCGCGCGATGGGGTGGAAATGCAGAAGGATTATAAGTTGCCCAGACCTATTCGGGATATTGCGGAACAGCATCACGGCACGACATTTCTCCACTATTTCTATCACAAAGCACTGCGTCAGGCTGAAGAAGCAGGCGTAGAACCTGATTTCACGGAAGAAGATTTCCGTTACCCTGGGCCGAAGGCTCAGTCCAAGGAATCGGCTATTGTTGGCATTGCTGATAGTGTAGAGGCTGCTGTGAGATCTTTGCGCAAACCGACAGTGGAGCAAGTGGAGTCCATGATTGAGAAGATTATTAAAGGACGATTGGATGATCATCAATTTAATGATTGTGACCTTACGATGCGTGAACTGGATATCGTTGCCAGAACATTGAAGGAAACGGTGATGGGTATCTTCCACTCCAGGATAGAATATCCGGAGGAGATCAAGAAACCAAAGCCAACTTCACCCGAAGCAGGCTAATTCAATAATAGTTCGTGTTCAAAAAGGTTGGTTTTCAGTACCGAGAAGATGGGATGAAGTTAGAAATGGAGTAGCGGAGCGTAGGGAAAACTACGTGAGCAACGGACATTTCGGCTGAATTCCATCTTCGATGCTGATGATGCCCTTAGGCATCATTCGTAATCAAAAGCGGGCTTTTTGAACAACCACTAATATTAGTAGATAGGAGTTATGAAGGAATGAGTCTTAATCTGGCATGGAATAATGAACAACAGGATAAAGAAATTACAGAACCGATGATTGCAATGCTGGAACAATTGCTGAATCTCGCAGGAGAAGCGGAAGGTGTTGCAGACGGGGAAGTGGCTCTGACTTTTGTAAACGATGAGCAGATTCATGAGTTGAACCGTGATTATCGCGGCATTGACCGTCCTACGGATGTACTGTCTTTTGCGATGAACGAAACGGTGGATGAAGAACTAGATATTATCTATGAGCTGGACGAAGATGAAGAAATGGAAGAAATGCCGGATGTTCTTGGAGACATCATCATTTCCGTACCACGGACCATCCTGCAAAGTGAAGAGTATGGACACTCATTTGAACGTGAACTTGGTTTTCTGTTTGTCCATGGTTTCTTGCACCTGCTTGGATACGACCATCAGGATGAAGCAAGTGAGGCTGAAATGATGGGCAAACAAGAAGCGGTATTGGCCCAGGCCGGGTTGACACGATAATGAAAAGACGCTCCTGGGGTCTGGTATTCCGCAATGCTGCGGAAGGAATCGCATATGGGTTGCGGACTCAGCGTAATGTGAGAGTTCACACGGGAGTGGCTATTTTGATGTGTGTAGCCGGCTTTTTTTTCAGAATCTCAAGAACGGATTGGATGTTTGTGCTGACCGCTGTCTTTTTGGTCCTGGTGACTGAATTGATGAACACGGCTGTAGAGGCAGCGGTTGACTTGGCACACCCCCATATCCATCCGCTGGCAAAAGCGGCAAAGGATACCGCGGCCGGGGCAGTTTTGCTGGCTGCGGTATTCGCCGTCATCATCGGTTGTATCGTTTTCATTAAGCCGGTGATGAGCTGGCTCGGTTTGTATTGATTTTGTTTTAACTTTGTTTTGATTCGTTTTGATTTGATTTTAATACTACACACTAATATAAATTTACTTGATGCAAACACGATAACGGAGAGGTCAGAAGAAACCTGAAGAAACGGAGTGTGCGCCTTTATCCCCGGATTTTCCCTTATTAAAAGGGATTAAAAAAATCTGGGGATAACAGCGCTCGGAAGGTTGTTCTGACAGCGGAGTGTCCAGTGTAAATGCACTAGTTTGATTTTATATTGCACCCTAAGGGAGAGAATATTAATGGATAACGGTTTGTTAATGCAAGAAGCAATTAAGGCACGTACGAAGGCGTATACGCCTTACTCCCATTTTGGTGTTGGCGCGGCTTTGCTTGACAGTGAAGGTCATGTGCATCATGGTTGTAATATTGAGAATGCTGCGTATACACCAGGTAACTGTGCTGAGCGTACAGCGATGTTTAGTGCCATTGCAGGTGGGCAGAAGCCTCGCAGCTTCGCAGCGATTGCCATTGTGGGAGACACGGATGGTCCGATTGCTCCATGTGGCGTATGTCGTCAGGTCATGTACGAACTGTGTGAACCCGATATGAAAGTCATCTTGGGGAATTTGAAAGGTGATCTGCAAGAGACCACCGTTGCTGAACTGTTACCTTGGGCTTTTGGGCCTTCTGATCTGAATTCTGCCAAAAAATAAACCAATACATTCCAGGCCTAGGCGCCTGAGGAGGAACATATGAAAAAACAAAAATTCAAATCCGGTTTTGTAGCCATTATCGGACGTCCAAACGTTGGTAAATCCACTTTGATGAACCAAGTCATCGGACAGAAAATTGCAATTATGTCGGACAAGCCGCAAACAACCCGTAATAAAATTCACGGTGTATATACATCGGACAATCAACAGATCGTTTTTCTGGATACACCAGGGATTCATAAACGTCAGTCCAAATTAGGCGATTATATGAACCAGACCGCTTTGAACACACTGAGTGAAGTAGAAGCAGCCTTATTCTTGATTGATGCTTCCGAAGGAATGGGCGGTGGTGACCGCTATATTGCGGAACAGCTGAAAAATATCCGTACGCCTGTCATTCTCGTCATGAACAAAATTGACAAAATTGAGCCGGAAGCGCTGTTACCACTTATTGAAGAGTATCGCAAATTACACGATTTCGCTGAAATTGTGCCTGTGTCTGCCAAGCATGGCAATAATGTCAGCACATTACTGGAACAGCTCGGCAAGTATTTGCCAGAAGGTCCACAGTACTATCCTGATGACCAAGTTACTGACCATCCGGAGCAGTTTGTATGTGCCGAGTTGATTCGTGAGAAAATTCTGCAAATGACTCGTGAAGAAGTGCCTCACTCCATTGCTGTAACGATCGAAGATATGAAAGTGCAGGATAATGGTGTCGTTTATATCTCAGCTGTCATTTTTGTGGAACGGGATTCCCAAAAAGGGATCATTATCGGGAAGCAGGGTGCCCTTCTGAAAGAAGTGGGTAAACGAGCTCGACATGACATTCAAAACTTGCTTGGCTCCAAAATTTTCATGGATCTGTGGGTCAAAGTGAAAAAGGACTGGAGAAATCAGGATCGAGTTCTGCGTGATCTTGGCTTCGGGCGCGACTGATCATCCGAGTTGTATCCAGTAATTGCAACACATAGTTTACCTTGCAAGACTCCATCCTATTTGGTAGATGCAGACGTCATTTCCGAAGAGAGGATGAAATTCCGATGCGAGATTTTTCGTGGAAGGTTTTTGCGATGACGGGGGACGTGGAGTCCTATTTGTTATATACCGAGGCGTGTAACTCGTTAGGACAGGAGTCGGATAATGCAAGGGAAGTGATTGAAGATGAAGAAGCCGAAGGATAACTGGCTGATTCGGGAATGGTTAGGTGACGAGGCATGCTATACAGGGTGGAAGGGATTGTCATCCGCAGCATGGACTACGGCGAAGGGAACAAAATCATTACACTTTGCACCGAAAGCGGCGGGAAAGTAGGGGTACTCGTCCGCGGTGCCAAAAAGCCCAAGAGCCGACATGCTGCACTGGTGCAGCCGTTTACGTTTGGTCAATATGTTTATTTTCGCAATACGGGTCTAGGTACACTGAATGCTGGAGAAATCGTTGAATCCTATCATGAATTGCGTGAAGATCTGGTCAAGGCCTCTTATGCCTCTTATGCGTGTGAACTATTGGATCGGGTGCTTCAGGATGAAGAGACAGGTACATTTTGGTTCAAACAGTTAAAGGCGTGTTTGCAGGCGTTGAAGGAAGAGAAAGATCCGGTTGTTATTACAAGTCTGTACGAAATGAAAATATTACAGGCATCCGGATATGGTCCACAGTTCGATGAGTGCATCTCCTGCAATCAGGAGCGACCAGATGAGCAGTTGTTTATAAGTCCCAGACTTGGTGGCGTCTTGTGTCGAGCATGCAAACATTTTGATCCTCCAGCGATGTCAGTTAGTCCAAAGGCTCTGAAGTTGTTGCGTTTGTTCGCACAGTTGGATCTGCAACGCTTGGGGAATATATCAGTGAGTGAATCTACCCGTGATGAGATCAAAAAGTTGATGCGTGCTTTTATGGATCATCAGCTTGGTCTGAATCTTAAATCCCGTTCTTTCCTCGATCAGATGGAGAAGTACGGGATTTGAGGCGTTTTGGTGGAAGTGAAACTATATCTTGACTTCATACTAGATTTTATATATTATGAAATATAATTTCTCTTTATGAGACATGCATTGAACGAGAAAGTAAAAGACTGGATTTATTGCATTGATGGAGACAAGTCGTTGTATAACACTTGGGAATCATGAATGAGCGAGTCGGGGATGGTGGGAGCCTGGCTGAATCGGTTTTTGAAACGGCACTCGGGAGCATGAATGGACACGGAAAAGTGGGCTGGAACGAACAGGATCATCTTGTTTGATCTAAGCCAAGTAGGGTGGAACCGCGGGAATAGCTCTCGTCCCTACGTCTGTACAACAGGCGTAGGACGGGGGCTATTTATTGTTGTCTTCACCGTCCTAAGCTTGCTAACAAACCATTGAAAAGGAGCATGATTATGAATTTTCAGCAGATGATTCTAACGCTGCAACAATTCTGGGCCGAGCATAACTGTATTATTGTCCAGCCATACGATACGGAAAAAGGGGCAGGTACGATGAACCCGATGACCTTTTTGCGTTCGCTTGGACCCGAACCTTGGAAAGTGGCCTATGTGGAGCCTTCCCGTCGTCCTTCGGACGGACGTTATGGTGAGAACCCTAACCGGCTGTACCAGCATCATCAGTTCCAGGTCATCATCAAGCCTTCTCCGGATAATATTCAGGAAATTTACCTGGAAAGTCTAAAGCGTCTGGGCATTGATCCGCTCAAACATGATATTCGGTTTGTTGAAGATAACTGGGAGAATCCTTCCCTTGGTTGTGCAGGTCTTGGTTGGGAAGTATGGTTGGACGGAATGGAAATTACGCAATTTACGTATTTCCAACAGGTTGGTGGAATCGAGACAAATCCGGTAGCTGTTGAAATTACGTACGGTATGGAGCGTTTGGCTTCTTACATTCAGGATAAAGAGAATGTGTTTGATCTGGAATGGGTGGAAGGTATCACTTATGGTGATGTATTCCGTCAGCCAGAATTCGAACACTCTAAATATACGTTTGAAGTATCTGATGTCAAAATGCTGTTTACACTCTTCAACATGCATGAAGAAGAAGCAAACAAGGCCATGGCGCAGCATCTGGTATTCCCGGCATATGACTATGTGCTGAAATGTTCCCACACGTTCAACCTGTTGGATGCACGTGGAGCCATCAGTGTAACGGAACGTACGGGTTACATCACACGTGTTCGTAATCTGGCTCGCCAAGTCGCTGCAACATATATGGAAGAGCGTGAGAAGCTAGGCTTCCCGCTGATCAAGAAAGGGGGAGCCGAACATGTCTAAGGATTTGTTGTTTGAAATCGGGCTGGAAGAAGTACCTGCACGCTTTATGCGCGCAGCAATCGCACAGCTGCAAGAGCGTCTCGTGAAATGGCTTGACGCATCCCGTATTGCTTATGGTGAAGTGAATGCATATGCTACACCGCGCCGTCTGGCTGTTTTGATTCACAATGTGGCTGAAAAGCAGGAAGATATCGAGGAAGAAGTGAAAGGTCCTTCACGCAAAATTGCCCTGGACGACAGTGGCAATTGGAGCAAAGCTGCACTCGGATTCGCCCGCAGTCAAGGTGTTGAACCCGACCAGTTCACGTTCAAGGAACTGAACGGTGTGGAATATATCTATGCAACAAAGAGCAGCAAAGGTGTGGAAACAGCTTCTGTAGTTGGCGAAGGATTACTTTCAGTATTACATGCCATGACGTTCCCGAAATTCATGCGTTGGGCTTCCTATGATTTCAAATTTGTACGTCCAATCCGCTGGATTGTAGCTATGCTCGGCAGTGAGGTTATCGATCTGGAAGTGACAGGTGTTAAGTCGGGTAATGTAACTCGCGGACATCGTTTCCTCGGCAAGGAGGCCGTGATTTCCAATCCGTCTTCATACGTGGAAGTGCTGCGTTCCGAACATGTCATTGCAGATATCCAGGAACGTGAACAGATGATTGTATCCCAGATTCAGGCACTGGCTGCTGAGAAAAAATGGGATATCGCGATTAAGGAAGACTTGTTGGAGGAAGTCCTGTTCCTGGTGGAAACACCTACCGTATTGTTCGGGACATTTGACTCCTCATTCTTGAATATTCCACAAGAAGTATTGATTACTTCCATGCGTGAGCATCAGCGTTATTTCCCTGTATTGGACAATGAAGGACAATTGTTGCCATTCTTCGTGACGGTACGTAACGGTGGAAGTGATTCACTGGACGTTATTGCCAAAGGGAATGAAAAAGTTCTGCGTGCACGTCTGTCTGATGCCAAGTTCTTCTATGAGGAAGATCAGAAGCTACAGATTAAGGATGCATTGTCGAAGCTGGAAAGTATCGTCTTCCAGGAAGAATTGGGAACGGTTGGAGATAAAGTGCGCCGTATTCGCAAGATTGCCGATGGAATTGCTGCCAAACTGCAAGTATCCGGTGATGTTGCCGAATCCGTTAGCCGCTCAGCAGATATCTGCAAATTCGATCTGGTGACACTGATGGTGGGAGAATTCCCGGAACTGCAAGGTGTGATGGGTGAGGATTACGCTCGTAAAGCTGGCGAAAAAGAAGAGGTGTCCAAAGCGGTATTTGAACACTATCAGCCACGTTTCGCTGGCGATCAATCCCCTGCTTCTCTTGTTGGTGCCATTGTGAGTGCTGCGGACAAAATGGATACAATCGTGGGTTGTTTCTCCATCAACATTATTCCAACGGGTTCTCAGGATCCGTACGCACTACGCCGTCAGGCTGCAGGTATTGTACAGATTTTGCTGGATCACAAGCTTCCGCTGACATTGTCAGACGTGTTCGGAGTAGCACTTCAAGTGCATGCTCAGATGAACCTGTTGAAACGTGCAGATGAAGAGGTTCGTAAAGATCTGCAAGACTTCTTTGGTCTTCGTGTGAAAAAATTGTTGTCCGAAACCGTCCGCTACGACGTAGTGGATGCCGTAATTTCTTCCGGATTCGATGATATCAGCGCTGTTGTACCAAAAGGTGAAGCGTTGATGGCGGCTGTTATGACAGGAGACGCATTCAAAACAACGGTTGAATCGTTCAACCGTGTGGGTAATCTGGCTGCCAAAGCATCCAATGCTTCCGTACATCCAGAACTGTTCACAGAAGATGGAGAACGTCAGCTCCATGAGGCATGGAGCAAAACGAATGCAGAATATCGTCAGGCGTTGACTCAGCATCATGCTGCTGAAGCACTGGCTATTGCATCTGCCTGGAAGGATGGTATTACCTCATTCTTCGATTCGGTCATGGTTATGGCTGAAGATGAAGCTGTTCGGGCGAACCGACTTGCCTTACTCGCGGCTATTGATCGTGACTTGAAAGGATTTGCTGATTTTTCCAAGTTGGTTTGGTAATTGGGCGAATTTCATGAGTCCTTTTCCACAGACTTGGCGCAAAGCTAAAATTCAGTATTAAAGAAGGATATATGAGGGTATAAATATACGGAACGGGTTGTGAATTGTATTTTTGACAACCGCTCCGTATTTTAGCCTTTGATTTCCCTCGTTCCGGCAGAAGGATTTTGCCTGGCCGGGGTCGTATATAACAATATGCAGCTATTTTATGAAACCGGGTGGTCTGGGTTTGAGTGAGTTAAATATACGCCACATTGTTGTGGATGGTGATGCTTGCCCGGTCAAAACCGAGATTGCGCAAACCGCTCGCCTTTTCAACATCCCCGTATTGTTAGTCTCTTCATTTGATCATTTGCTTCAAGGAGGAGAAGGGGTACGAACCGTGCAAGTGGATCGCAGTGATCAGAGCGCAGACCTGTATATTGCTAATCATATTAAGCCATATGATGTGGTTATCACTCAGGACTATGGACTTGCGGCACTTGCGCTTGGCAAACGTTGTTATGTTTTGTCCTTTCGTGGTCGTGAGTTCAACGATCGTGACATTGATTTCATGTTGGATTCTCGTCATACTGCGGCCAAAGCACGAAAAAGAGGCCATTACGGGAAAGGCCCAAAGCCTTTCACAGAGCAGGATCGAGAAATGTTTCAACATAAACTGACAAAACTTTTAAAAGATTTGCAGGAGAATGTGTAAGTTTATCGAATTATATTTACGTGTTGAAGAGATGAAGGTGGCCAGAGATGAGTACCGGACAAGGCGGTATACCCGAAAGTATTATTGAATCGGTGTTACAGCAGAATGATATTGTCGATACGGTGAGCCGATTTGTGCATCTGACCAAACAGGGGAAGTATATGAAAGGCCTCTGTCCTTTTCATTCCGAGAAGACGCCTTCGTTCACCGTTACACCTGAGAAACAAATTTTCTACTGCTACGGTTGCGGCACGGGTGGAAATGCCATCAAATTCAGGATGGAAATCGAAGGGTTATCCTTTCCCGAGGCTGTCAAAACGATGGCGGAAGAAAGTCACATCTCTATGGGGGACTGGCAAGGGCGTGAATCTGCTCATGTGAATCCGGAGACTGAACGTCTGCTGGAGGCTTATGAGCTTACCGCGAAGCTGTATCATTTTTTGTTGAAAAATACAGAGCACGGCAAGTCAGCCATGGAGTATTTACGCTCAAGAGGTTTTGGCGACAAGTTGATCGACCAGTTCCAGATTGGTTTTGCACCAAATCGTTGGGACACACTGGTACAATTTCTTGAGAAACGTAACTATCCGCTCGAAGAGATGGAAAAGGGTGGACTTCTGTCACCGCGAAATGAAGGTCAGGGATATGTGGATCGATTCCGAGACCGGATTATGTTCCCGATTAATGGCAGGAGCGGTAAGCCGATTGCATTTGCAGGACGCATATTGGGAGATGGGCAACCGAAGTATCTAAATTCACCGGAAACCCGGTTATTTAACAAAAGCCGTGTTCTCTATAATCTGCATCATGCCAAAAATGCAATTCGCAAACAAAGACAAGCCATTTTGTTTGAAGGATATGGTGATGTCATCTCCGCATGGGATCAGGATATCCAGAATGGTGTAGCGGCAATGGGTACTGCGTTAACCGAGAATCAGGCACTGATGCTCAAAGGGATGTGCGACGAAGTCATCATATGTTATGACGGCGACAGAGCAGGACAGGCTGCTGCACTCAAAAACTTCCCTATTCTTGAGGAAGCTGGATTGCAGGTCAAAGTGGCTCTCATTCCCGAGGGACTTGACCCGGATGATTTTATCCGGAAGCATGGTGGTGAACGGTTCCGAAACCAGATTGTGGACGGTGCCGTGACAACTACAAAATTTAAACTTATAAACTTAAAAAAAAGCCATATACTGCTAGAGGGTGGCGGACAAATCGCCTATTCGAAAGAAGCAGTAAAATTGATTGCCCCCTTACCTTCTCCAACAGAGAGGGAAGTGTATCTCCGTGAACTGGCTGCAGAAGTGGACGTATCCTTCGAAACATTGAAGCAGGAGTGTAATGAAGAACGGGAGGCAATGAAAAATAACCTCCAGTACGGGGATAATAACCCGAAAAGGTGGAATAATGGTAGGCAACAAAATAGGCAGATGCCTACACCTAATCTGTTGCCGGCTTATCACGCTGCCGAACGCAAACTGATTGCCTGGATGTTGCAGGATGATGAGGCTGCCCAGTACGTGAATGAACATCTTGGTGAAGCATTTAACTTGGAGGATCATGCAGCTATTGCTGCTTATCTATATGCCTACTATGCGCAAGGCAAACCGTCGGATACAAGCCGTTTTATGTCTTCACTGCATGACGATCGCCTGGAAAAAACGGTCAGTTCAATCTCGATGATGGATGGTCCAGGTGAATGGAGTATTCAAATGCTCGATGATTGCATCAGGGAAGTGCTGAAGCATCCGCGTAAGAAAGAGTACGATTTGAAAAAAGAAGAAATGATTGCTGCAGAGCGGGCAGGTGATTCTGTACGCGCGGCACAGATTGCAATTGAAATGATTGCCCTAGAGAGACAGTGAACGTCTGATGATTAGATGTTTCTAGGGAGGAGGGAGTCGAATTATGGCGAATGATCAGCATACTGAACTAGAAACAGAATTGACACTGGATCAGGTTAAAGATCAATTGATTGAATCAGGTAAGAAAAGAGCTTCGCTGAATTACAAGGAAATTATAGAGAAACTCTCTCCTTTTGAGCAGGATGCAGAGCAAATGGATGAGTTCTATGAGCAACTGAGCGATCTGGGTATCGACGTAGTGAATGAAAATAATGAAGAGGTTACACTTCGTCCTAGTGAAGATTCCGAGAACAACACCAGAGAGGGAGAGGACGAATTCCACTTTGATGATGATCTGAGCTTGCCGCCAGGTATCAAAATCAATGACCCTGTCCGTATGTACCTCAAGGAAATTGGTCGTGTGCCACTGTTGTCGGCAGATGATGAAGTACAACTGGCTAAACGGATTGAGAACGGGGATGAAGAAGCAAAGCGTCGTCTGGCTGAAGCTAACTTACGTCTCGTTGTCAGTATCGCCAAGCGTTACGTTGGACGTGGAATGTTGTTCCTTGATTTGATTCAGGAAGGTAATATGGGTCTGATCAAAGCGGTTGAGAAGTTCGACCACAAAAAAGGATACAAGTTCAGTACGTATGCTACATGGTGGATTCGCCAAGCAATCACTCGTGCTATTGCTGACCAGGCGCGTACAATCCGTATCCCTGTGCACATGGTGGAGACGATTAATAAGCTGATCCGGGTATCCCGTCAGCTGTTGCAGGAACTTGGGCGTGAACCGACACCAGAAGAAATCGCTGCTGAGATGGATCTGAGTGTAGAGAAAGTTCGTGAAATTACGAAGATTGCACAGGAACCGGTTTCTCTGGAAACACCGATTGGTGAGGAAGATGATTCCCATCTGGGTGACTTCATTGAGGATCAGGAAGCACTTGCTCCGGCGGATGCTGCTGCGTATGAGTTGCTGAAAGAACAGCTCGAAGATGTATTGGATACACTGACTGAACGTGAAGAGAACGTGCTTCGTCTACGTTTTGGTCTGGATGATGGACGGACGAGAACGCTGGAGGAAGTCGGCAAGGTATTTGGTGTTACGCGTGAGCGTATTCGTCAGATCGAAGCCAAGGCTCTTCGTAAATTGCGTCACCCGAGTCGTAGTAAACGACTCAAGGATTTCCTCGAATAATCGAACTATGGGAGACTTTCCGCAAGACGCTTTAGCGGCGGCGGGGTCTCCTTTATTTTTAATTTAAACGTCTTGATTTCTTGGTTTTGGAAATTCATCCTTGAAATGTTTTATTGGATTTTATTTTATCGCTTTTCCTTGTTCAATGCAAATCAATAAATTAAATGAATGGTGTAGGTGCTCCATGAAACTTTCGAATCGATTACAGCGAATACATGATCAAATTCCCGATGGCAGCCGCATGGCTGATATCGGTTCAGACCACGCGTTGCTGCCAGTAGCCGCAATCCGCAGTGGGAAAGCTGCAAGTGCAGTAGCCGGGGAAGTCAATCCTGGCCCTTATGATGCTGCATGCAAACAAGTCAGCGATGCTGGCCTGAAAGAAAAAATCACGGTGCGTCGTGGAGACGGTCTTGATGTGATCTCTGCGGGTGAAGTGGATGTCATCACCATTGCAGGTATGGGCGGTGCCTTGATTGCCTCTATTTTGGACCGAGGTATATCCAAACTGGAAGGAGTCCAGTTACTTATTTTGCAACCAAATGTGGGTGAGGATATCCTCAGACGCTGGTTACTGGAGCATCACTGGGTGGTTGTAGCAGAACAGTTGCTCGAAGAAGATGGCAAGATCTATGAGATTATAACGGCGATGCCACAATCTGTAAGCCCGATTGCCAATGTAGAGGTGTATCGTGCACGTCCGCTTCAAAACGGGGCAGAATTGACGGAAGATTTGCTGCTACGAATGGGACCTTATTTGGTGGATCGTCCATCGGATGTATTTTTTGCCAAATGGGAAAGTGAGATCATCAAGCTGCAAGGGGTTGTTAACTCGATCTCCAAATCCGATCAGGATTCTTCCCGGGACAAGGCGGCTGAGGTAGAGCGTCTTATCGCAAACTTGAAGGAGGTTTTGGCATGTTTGCCAAAGGTCAAACTGTAATTCAACTGATGGAGCAACTCGCTCCCAAACATCTGGCTGTACCGGATGACCGCATTGGTCTCCAACTTGGCAGTTTGCAAAAAGAAATCAGTCACGTGTTAGTAGCTTTAGATGTGACGGATGAAGTGGTGGACGAAGCGATTCGCATTGGAGCCAACCTGATTATCGCTCATCACGCCATCATTTTCCGTCCGGTTAAGTCACTGAGTACAGATACACCTATGGGTAAATTGTATGAAAAGCTGATTAAGCATGATATTGCTGTCTATATCAGTCATACAAACCTGGATGTGGCCGAGGGTGGGATGAATGACTGGATGGCCGAGGCACTTGGCATCGAGAGTAAAGAATCGCTGGAAGATGTACACACAGATCATCTGTACAAGCTGGCTGTGTTTGTGCCTCGTACCCATCATGAACAGGTTCTTCAGGCCATTCTGGAAGCCGGAGCGGGGAGTATCGGTCAATACAACAAGTGCAGCTTTAACACGGAAGGTACAGGAACGTTTGTACCTGGTGAAGGGACTCAACCGTTTATCGGTACCCAAGGGCAGATGGAACGTGTGGAAGAAATGCGGATTGAGACCATCGTACCCCAAAGTCTGAGAAGTAAGGTCGTTCAGGCGATGCTTAAGGCTCATCCGTATGAGGAAGTTGCCTATGACCTGTATGCAATGGATTTAAAGGGCCGTACGCTCGGTCTGGGACGCTTGGGACCCCTTAGGGAGCCTAAGACATTAGGTGAGCTAGTGGAGGTCGTGAAGACCCAATTCAATGTGCCTCATGTGCGGGTAGTAGGAGATCTGAACAAGCAGATCAAAAAAGCAGCGGTTCTTGGCGGCTCTGGCAGCCGTTACGCGCTCACTGCCCGCTTCAAAGGTGCGGATGTTATTGTGACCGGAGATATCGATTATCACACGGCTCATGATGCGTTAATGGCAGGTATGTGTATCATCGACCCGGGACATAATTCCGAGAAGATTATGAAACCAAAAACAGCGGATTGGCTTCGTTCCCGTTTGGAAGAAAAACGATATGATACGCAAGTTACAGCTTCAGAGGTAAATACGGAAGTATTCCAGTTTATCTAAAAAGATCGTTGATGTGCAGCTCCCAGTAATATTAAGCTTGTCTGGGAACCTAAATGCCTGTATACTATGTAATGTTGTTCGGAAAGCTTGACAGACAATCGCTGGTGGCCTTTGTTGCCACGAGAGGAAAGTCCGGGCTCCACAGGGCAGGATGCTGGATAACGTCCAGTCAGCGCGAGTTGAAGGATAGTGCCACAGAAATGGACCGCCGATGGCCGGATTTTCCGGCACAGGCAAGGATGGAACCGAGGTGTAAGAGACCCCGAGGAACGCTGGTGACTTCGTTCCTGGTAAACCCCATCTGGAGCAAGACCTAATGGGACACAGCCGCCTCTTCGGAGGATGCAACCTTAGCCCGAGGTGTGTCTAGGTTGGTCGCTTGAGCTGTGCAGCAATGTATGGCCTAGATAGATGATTGTCGCTTCTGGTGGGAGGGTAGTTCCCGTATGAACCACGAAGAGCACAGAACCCGGCTTACGGTAAGCTTTCCTAACTGCAACAACAACACTATTGCAACACAATGTAGTCCACCTATCAGTCGAGGACAACTCGTATGAATCATCCGATGGCCTGACTGATCAGAAGGACCCACAAACATCTAAAAAACATAACTCCTGTTGATAACAGGTTCTATAAAAATAAGGCGGCAGTTCCGAGATTCTCGGGCCTGCCGCCTTATTTTTGTTTCTCATATCAAGTTATTAACCTTCATACGCTAATGGAATAGTCAAACCTTTATGACAGTTCATTACAGTGTAACAACACTGTCGGATGTTAAGGAAGCATGCCAACGTTGGATGGCGCGATCCATTCTTTCCACGGCTTCCGGAAGGAGCTCAGGGTCCGTATGAGTAAAGTTGATCCGCATGCGGTTTAACTCTGGTGTGCCTGCATAGAAGGAATCACCAGGGACAATGCACACTTTCTCCTGGATACCATAAGTGAACAGATTGCTTGCAAGCATGCCTTCAGGCAATTGCAGCCACAAGAACATGCCACCTTGAGGTGAATTCCACGAGATGCCTTCCCAAGCTTTGGCTGCCATAAGAGTAGTCAATGTTTTCATGCGTTGTTCGTAATCCTCTGAAATATGGCGGATATGCGCATCCAGATCGAAAGATTCAAGCAGTGCATGAAGCGCTCTTTGGTCAATGCTGCTGGAGTGCAAGTCGGCACCTTGTTTGGCTCGTGCTGCCATTTTGACAATATCGGGAGCGGCCAGAATCCATCCCGTACGAAGGCCAGGTGCTACCGTTTTGGAGAATGTACTGGTGTAGATAACGTTGGAAGGGCCGTCATAGGATACTGCATCCAGTTCTGCAAGAGCAGGGACATCCAATTGCTCCGGATTGAACCGAATTTCACCATAGGGATCATCTTCCAGAATAAGTACACCATACTTGCGGCACAGATCCACAGCCTGCTGTCTTCTTTCTCGTGACCATACTTTTCCCGTAGGATTGGAGAACGTGGGATTAATGTAGACAAGTTTTGGACGATGCAACTGGAGCTGTTCCTCCAGAGATTCAGGCAACATGCCGTGATCATCACAGGCTACGCCGTGAGATTCAGCCTGATAGGAATGAATGACTTGCAGAGCAGCGAGGTAGGTTGGTGATTCAACCAATACGCGGTCACCCGGGTCGAGAAGGATGCGGCAAACCAAGTCGATGGATTGCTGTGAACCCGTAGTGAGAAGCATGTGATCGGGTGAAGCGGGAATGCCCTTGGATTCAAGACGTTCGGCGATTTTGGCGCGAAGAGGACGGTAACCCTCAGTCTCCGCATATTGAAGAGCGGCTGCTCCGCTCATAAATACTTTTTCATATGCAACGCGGATGGCTTCCAGCGGGAATGAAGTCTGGGCGGGTAATCCACCGGCTAGAGAGATCATTCCAGGTGCCTGAGCGGCCTGGAGCATGTCGCGAACGACAGAGGACGGGGTGTTTTGTGCCATTTTGGACCAAGGGATACTCATGTTATTCTCATCTCCTGTTATTCACTGTTATACTGATATTATAAACTATAATAGACGGACTACACTATAACAGTAAAATGAAGATCATAACAGTTGGGGGAGCACATATGCATATTGAATTAAAGCGGGGAAGCAGTACCAAATTGTACGTGCAGATTGCGCTAACGATTGCCGATCGCATCAGATCAGGACTCATTGAACCCGGAACCCGACTTCCTTCTGTTCGTAAAATGACCGCGGATTTGGGTGTCAGCCTGGTCACTGTATCCAAAGCATATGCTGAACTTGAAGCGATTCAATTGATCACCTGCTCCCAGGGGAAAGGTTGTTATGTGAGAGGTACATTGAACGTGGATCAGATGGAGGATGTGGACCGAACGCAGCGAAACAATGCCAACAGTGAATCCAGTACGTCATGGAATTGGCAGATGGCACTGGTGGATTATTTACCGCGAGCCCAGCTCTGGAGACATTTTGATACGTCACCTCAAGTGCGGTATGAACTTCATATGTCAGCGATTCAGCCTGAACTGTTGCCTACACGAGAGATTATCGACAGCGCCTACCGACTCTCCTCTGATCATACAGAGCGTATGGCAGCTTACGGATCTTTTCAGGGGGATCGGGAGCTTAGACAGATCTTGGCCGAACACTTTGCCGAGCGTGGACTACAGGCTGCACCTGAACGCATGTTAATTACAAGTGGTGCTCAGCAGGGGATCGATCTTGTGGCACGAACTTTTGTCGGACCTGGGGATGTTGTATACATGGAGGCACCAAGCTATACCGGAGCCATTGATGTATTTACGAGTAGAGGCGCGAAGATCATTACGGTCCCGATGGATGACGAAGGCATGCGTATTGATCTGTTGACCCGATTATGTGATACCTATCCGCCCAAGCTGATCTATACGATCCCGACCTATCACAATCCAACAGGTATCACGATGAGCGCAAGAAGACGAGCACAACTTCTTAATCTCGCGCAAAGTTACCACTGCCTCATTCTGGAGGACGATCCGTTTGCAGATCTTTATTTTCGGGACCCTCCCCCGGCTTCCATTAAATCGATGGATGGGACAGGTCATGTCGTATATATCAAAAGCTTCAGCAAGGTGTTGTCTCCCGGTTGCCGTATAGCCTGCGCCATCGCAGACGGAAGTGTATTGACCCGGCTTGTGGCCGCGAAATCTACGGCGGATCTGGGGAGTCCGCTGCTTACACAAAAGGCACTGCTATCTTTCATTCAGAATCAGTACGGTGCTTATGTATCCCGATTGAGGGATGAATTGTATTCTCGCTTGTGCGCAGCATCTGAAGTGCTGGAAGAGCATTCTACTATGGGCATGCAATGGCGCTTGCCAGAGGGAGGACTCAATCTGTGGCTCCAACTTCCGAGTAACTTGGATATGCGTGAGTTGCATCATCAGTCACTTGCTGCAGGGGTCTCTTTCCTCCCTGGTTCCGCCTGTTATGTAGGGGAGATGGATACACCAAGTCTGCGTATCTGCTTCACTGTAACAAACGTTGAGCTTTTGTGTGAGGGACTTCGTGTACTGTGCCAAGTCATTGAAAGAGTAACACCTGGGCAGGGTGGGACAGTGGCGGACAGGCTACCGCTCATATAATTTTTCGGACTATGGACATACATCCAATCCACTTTCGCTCTGTTGCAATAGGTTATAGTATCACCAGAAAGGGAGTTGGTTTTGAAATGAACCATTACTGTCCACCGCTTTGCCCGATTGTCTGTGACCCGATCCAGGTTGTTGAGGATTATTACATCCCACAAATCGTGCCTGTAATCCACCCGATTGAAGTGATCAAAAAACATCACTGTGTTCCGATTCATCACCACATGTATCCTGTTGTTGTCAAAGAAGAAGACCCTTGCTATGTATCCAGCCATAATCCGAAGAAAAAATCCGTGAAAAAATCAAGCAAAGCCCGCACAACTTCTCGCAAACGCTAATCGCAGCGGGTGCCCCGGGGAATTGGATATAAACCAAAAGAGCAGCGTACGCCCCGGGGCGCAGCTGCTTTTGTATTTTTTACAGATTATCCTCATTACGCTTACTGCGTATACTTTTTCATCGTATTATCCATTTGTTGTCTGACATGTTGCGGCCAGAACTGCAAAGGAGCGCTGTTGCCTGATGCGGCTTGCAGTGCCTTATAGACATCGATTTGACCATAGCCGAAATACTTATCGTGACCCGGATCACCGAGGTCAATAACACTTTGGCGCATCAAATCCATCACTTCCGTGTTGGTCAAGTCCGGGTTCAACGAACGAATCAAACCTGCAAGTGCGGCTACATGAGGGCTAGCCATGGACGTTCCAGACAAGGCTGCATACTGATTGTTTGGATAGGTACTGGCGATACTGGACCCCGGAGCCATCACATCAACATAGTCCCCGTAGTTAGAATAGGAAGCTTTGCTCGTATCCGGGTCCGTAGCAGATACGGCAAATACTTCCGGATAAGCAGCAGGGTATCCTGGACGCTCGGTATTATCGTTCCCCGTGGCTGCAATCAGGACGATATCCCGGTCAAAAGCGTATTTAATGGCATCATGAAGAAATTGCGCATCAGCATAATTGCCCAGACTCATGTTGATAACTTTGGCTCCATGATCGGCTGCCCAGATGATGCCTTCGGCAACGGCATATGTGGTACCAGAACCTGAGTTGTCGAGTACTTTAACCGGGAGTACCTTGTTATACCAGCTCATGCCTGCCACGCCTTCGTTATTGTTGACAATAGCGCCGATAATGCCTGCGACGTGTGTTCCATGTCCCACATCATCCATCGGTTGGCTTCCCGGCTCGACCACATTATAACCCTCAAGGAGCTTGCCCTTCAGGTCAGGATGATTCATATCAACCCCCGTATCAACTACTGCTACGATGACATCTTTGTTTCCCTTGGTAATATTCCAACCTCTGTTTGTCTCAATCGCAGGCAGGTTCCACTGATAATCGGAGAACAAAATGTCATTGGGTATCGTTACATCTGTTTGTTCAGTTACAGTATCATTGGTTAAATACATATAGTGGGGCTCCATATAGAGTGGATTCCATTTGCTATCGAAATAACTATGCAATTGTTTGTAACTCATGTGTTCTGACCGAAAAACATACGTGTATCCCAGCTTGCGCGCAGATAGCGCTTTCAGATCGGATTTAATGATACGCATATCCCGTTCACCGGGATCTTGGCGAAAACGGATGACGATTTCATTTTCATAAAAATGACTGGCATTTGCATTATCATGTCCAGTTTTTACTGTGATTTCGTTAAGCGTATCCGGGTGAACAGACTCAATTTTGAATTTACCCTCACGCGGATAAGGGATCATGCGCAGATTTTTGCGCTGATGTTGTTCAACAGCATTTAATACGTTCTGACTGAACAAGGCAATTACAGCTCTTTTGCCATTTTTGGAGGGTTGCCCCATAACAAAGTATTTTTCTTTTCCCAAAGGAAAAGAAGAGGATTCAAAACTTTGACGTTTGTTTACCGCTTTTTTGGCAAGGTTGAGCGAATGTTGAAGCTTCTGTTGTTCCAACTTGCTTCCTTGTGTGGAGGCGTGATCAAAGGGCTTGTTAAATGAGCCATTGGTATTCATCAGATGAATGGATCTGATATGTTCATGTGAACTTTGGAGATCATTCACATATCGGCTAACCTGAGCAGCATTCATTGTGGCGGTTTTCTCCAGCATGATACTGAGATGTTGCTTGGCATCCATACGGGTCAGAAGATCGGTTGCTTTGACATCCTGCACTTTCAGACGATGCTTACTCGTGTGCTCCTCATGAGCAGAGTCAGACAGGGCACCTGGCTTAGGTTCGGGACGATTGGATGTTGGAAGCAGGAGCGTCAGAGCGAGTGCTCCTGCACCAGCTGCAAGGGCCCAGTTAATCCATTTCGGTCTGGACATGGTGGATGGAACCTCCTTCGTTCATTTTGAACAATCATTAACAGTGCTTCGTCGTTGTCACTGGTTATATCTATCGTTAGAAAAAGCGGATATTTTTATGCAGGCGGGTTCGAGTCTGACTGCGTATAATAGGCATGTTTAACGGCAGAAGCGGAAAGCATGATTAAGGGATACCGCTCGTCATCTTTTTATGGTAGGATTATAGCTGAGAATTCAAAGGTCAGGGGAAAACCACCGTTGGCCGACCTATATGTAAGGACTTATTTAAGGGGGAGCTACCTTTATGTCAGCAGCCAATGTACAGAAAACATGTGAGTCAACTAGGGAAAAGTTAAAACCGGCTATCGATCGGATTGAAAATTTTTTGAATGAGAATGCTTTGCCTGAACTGGATCAGAATCAGACGGAAGAATCAACAGCCTTCTACAAAGGATTTCTTTCAGATCTCCGTCATTTGCTCGTTTTTTCTGAAGTTTCTTACGAAAAACTTGGCGTTGTGCTGCGTCGTGCCAACTTTGATGTCGATTTTGCCGAAAAGGCTCTTTATAATACGTATCACCAATGCGTAAACAGCTTTTTCTATCCCAAAAATGAATGTTATTCCGAAGACGGAAGATACGCTTACACAGGACAAGATGCCATTCGTTTCCGTGACAAGCCAATCCGTGCAGTACGGGATGTCATTCTTGAGGTTTCCAAAACGTACGAAGAATTGCGCGATGATCTGGCATATTATGAAAGTGATTACCTGACTCAGCGCCGTATGCAAAATCAACGGAATCACGCCTAATTAACGTTTAAACCTGAATATGAAATTGGACGAAACCGCCCTTGTGGCGGTTTTTTTGTGTTTTTAGTGAGAATCAGACGAGGTGTGATCATGTCATCATCTGGCATTTTGACGGGGAATATCAGGTTTGTGGCGGGGAGACAATAGTAGTCGAGGTGATAAAAAATGAGCCAAGACAAACCAATTGTCAAATGCAGCGTCTCCAACTGCAACTTTTGGGGAGAGAACAACTTCTGCCACGCTGATGCCATCATGATTGACATCGACCAACATGCCACCCGTCGTCTGCATGAGGAATTTGCCGGTGAGACATTTGACTCCGATCACCATGATCATGCACGCACATCCTCTGCAACATGCTGTCACACGTTCAAACCCAAGTGAGCAGTCATCCCTATTCATAACGGAGGTGCTTCCCAATGAAAAATGACGATAATAAGTTTAATTTGCAGGATCGCCCTAAAATCAATGTTGACGGTGAAAAACAGCGTATGCGCGTCGATTATCCCAGAAAAGCACATCGGGAAGAATACGGGGCAGAGGTCGCTCCTCCGACTGTCGTAAGAACTGGAGGTACCGAACGGGCAGAGCCTGTACCTGAGAAGCATGAGGCAGACCGGGTCATGGAATCAACAGGCAAGGTTGCGGGTTACATGGGACTTGCCTTCGGGATCGCGTCTTTGTTCATGTGGTCAATCGTACTTGGACCGGCCGCAGCCGTACTGGGTTACTATGCCTATGTGAATGGTCGTAAGACAGCGGGAGCCTGGTCCATTGGACTGGGTGTTGTAGCTACGCTGAGTTATTTTTTCATGATTCCATTCGCTCGTTAACGTGTAAAATGATTCATTCAAAAGCCTTCTGTTCTCACCCAAATGCGGTGAATTACAGAAGGTTTTTTTCGTATATGCGCAGGTTATGTGGAGAGATTCATATATTTTTTTGAAAACAATGGAACCTTGCTGTAAAACGATGTAGAATAAGGTCATAATACGCTTAATTATACGGGAGTGGGTATAACTCATGCAGATTGATCCAAGCGGATCGCGGCAGTTGTTGGAACTGCAATTGTCCAATGTGAATAACCAAACCAGTGGATCACAATCCGATGCTGGTTCAACAGTGGATTTCGCCAATGTGATGGACGGGCTGTTAGGTACGGGTGCCAATTCGACGAGTAATACAGATTCCACCGCTACGGTCTCCAAAAGATCCAGTGATGGTCTGTTGTGGCTGCAACTCGGAAGCACGTACAATCCAGATATAAATACGGCAGGATCGTCCTCTGTCTCCAATAACATCGTTGAGTCTTTATTATCTTCATCCAATACAGGAATAGTGGATTCCGGTGCATCTGTACCTACGGATTATGAATCTTTGATTGCCGAGGCAAGTGCCAAATACGGTGTTCCTGAATCATTGATCAAGGCCGTCATTGACACAGAGTCCAATTTCAATCCAAATGTGGTGTCCTCCGCCGGTGCCAAGGGGCTTATGCAATTAATGGATGGCACGGCTGCAGGGCTGGGTGTGAGTAATTCATTTGACCCTGCCCAGAACATTGATGCGGGTACGAAGTATCTTTCCCTTCAGCTCCAGCGTTTCGGTGGAGAAGTGAAGATGGCACTTGCTGCATATAATGCAGGGCCAGGGCGTGTTTCACGTCTGGGCGTGTCGAGTGATAGCGAACTGATGAGTGTACTTAACCGTTTGCCTTCAGAAACACAGAATTATATCTCCAAGGTGGAGAAGGCACAGTCGAAATATGTGATCTAAACTCACAGATAGACAGTTGTGAAAACACATGGTAGGCAGGATGAGATCAAATGTGGGAGCAGAAGCGCTTGAAACGCCTGTTCCCGGTTGGTCTTTTTGTGTTGTATGGGTATCGTGTTACAATGCTCCATGTAGGTTCAAGAACGAAGAGATAAGGGAGGTCTAACCTCATTTGAAATATTTTGATTATGCTGCAACCACACCTCCCCATCCTGATGTGATTCGTACGATGGCCGAAATTATGGAGACACAATTCGGTAATCCGTCCTCCATCCATAGATATGGAGAGCGTGCCGATCAGTTGCTGCGTCGTGCTCGATCTGGATGTGCTGCGGCAATCGGCGTTAAGCCAGAAGAGATTGTATTTACTTCCGGTGCGACAGAGAGTAATAATCTTGCGATAAAAGGTGCGGCATTACGTTATCAGTCACGAGGCAGACATATCATCACTACGGCTACCGAGCATGCCTCGGTGTACGAAAGTGTTATGCAATTGCAGCAGTGGGGATGGAATGTGACATTAGTTCCTGTGAATTCCGATGGAGTAGTGAACGCTCAGCAGGTTGTAGACGCGATCAGGCCCGACACGGTGCTTGTGAGTCTGATGCATGTAAATAATGAAACAGGAGCCATCCATCCGATTGCAGAGATCGGCAAACAGCTCAAAAAGAAAGCACCACGCGTGCTTTTCCATGTAGATGGTGTTCAGGGTTTTGGGAAAATGGAGGCGAGCCCTGCCGATTGGGGTGCAGATCTGTACAGTCTGTCTGCTCACAAGATTCGTGGACCGAAGGGAGCAGGTCTCCTGTATGTGCGAAGTGGAGTGGAGCTTACGCCACTATTGTCAGGAGGATCACAGGAGCAGGGCCTTAGAGCAGGCACAGAAAACGTGGCCTTACTGGTAGGCATGGCAAAGGCCATGCGAATGGCAGCAGAAGATCAGGTTGATTTTGCCCGGCGTACAACGGTGCTCCGTGATCGATTGATGGAAACGATACGTGCCATTCCTGAATTTAAATTGAACAGTAGCCCAGAGGGTGCACCTCATATTGTGCACTTCTCCTATCCCGGGATGAAGGCAGAAGTGGCGCTGCACACCTTGGAGCAACTTGGCGTAACCATATCGACCCAATCTGCCTGTTCTTCGCGTTCGGCTGAACCGAGTCGGGCTCTACTTGCGATGGGCAGAGATGCAGCTTGTGCTGTTGGCGGATTGCGTATTAGTCTTGGAGATGAACATACAGAAGAAGATGTAGCCTTGCTTGAACAGGCTTTACATCAGATGGTGGCGCAGTTGCGGCCCCTCGAAAGGCGGATGTAATGGATATGAAATATGATATGCTGCTTCTCCGTTTCGGAGAGTTTATGTTAAAAGGGAAAAATCGTGCCCGATTTGAGAAAACGATCATTACACAGGTGAAAGCTTTGCTTAAACCTTATCCAGGAGCGAGCCTCCGCAAAGAATATGGCCGTGTCTATGTGGATCTTGGCGGTGAATCACATACTGAACTGATTAAGGTGCTGAAGCGGGTATTTGGTGTGATGTCGATTAGTCCGGTTAAAGTTACTCCATCTGAGCTTGATGAGATTGTGAAAACCGCAGTTGCGTTTATGGACGAAAGGGAAGACGAATTCAAAGAAGGCACCACATTCAAGGTAAATGTAAGGCGGGTATGGAAGGAGTTCCAGAACTCTTCCCATGAAATGAACCATTTGGTCGGTTCCCCGATTCTTCGGAAGTTTCAGCAATTAAGTGTTGATGTTCGTCAACCTGATATTGAACTGCGAGTGGAAATTCGGGATCAGGGTACCTATATTTTCAACGAAACCATTCCGGCAGTAGGCGGCTTTCCACTGGGCACGAATGGCAAAGCAATGGTACTGCTATCAGGTGGAATAGACAGCCCGGTGGCAGCCTGGTCTTCCATGCGCCGTGGACTTGAAGTGGAATGTGTACATTTTTACAGTTACCCGTTCACAAGCGAGCGTGCCAAAGAGAAAGTGATTGATTTGGCCCGTGCCCTTGCTGATCATGCAGGAACAATCAAGCTGCATCTGGTTCCTTTTACAGAGATTCAAACGGCATTTACTCAACTGGGTCAGGATAATCTGATTATTACGCTGATGCGACGTTCAATGCTGCGAATTGCATCCAAACTTGCCGAGCGTGAGCGGGCATTAGCACTGATCACCGGGGATAGCTTGGGCCAAGTAGCGAGTCAGACTCTTCCGAGTATGAATGTCATTGGTCGTGCGACGGATCTGCCACTGTTGCGACCACTGGTTATGATGGATAAACAGGAGATCATTACCCTGTCCAAACAGATCGGAACGTATGACATTTCTATTTTGCCATATGAGGATTGCTGTACTCTCTTTGTGCCAAAGTCACCTTCAACCAATCCAAATCTTCGAATTGTGGATAAAATAGAATCAACAATGAGCCATCTGTCAGAATGGGTGGATCAGGCGGTGGAACAAACTGAAACGATCACACTGCACGCCGGTGAAACTTCTGTGGTAACGAATCCGACAGGCGACAATGGCATGAAGGATGACTGGTTCTAAACTCAATAAAAATTAGCATGGCTGACATAATAAGGGCTATGTTAACTGCAAAAAAGGACTGTCCGATGAAATATCGTTCAGTCCTTTGCTGTATTCAGATGAAATTGTTATTTTAAATTAGCCTAAGAATAGGAACGTTGCTGTTCCCCGCCAGATCCCTTGTGGCTGGAACTGCTGGAGCGTTTGCGATAACCTGCAAACACTACACCTGCAATAACCACAACGATGAAGAGAATGCGCAATGCCGGATGTTCCGTAAAGTAAGGCAAGAGTCGCTGTTCCTCGGTGATCATATTGGAAGCCGTATACCCGAGAACAATGGCTCCGACATAGATGATCCAAGGAAAGTGATTAATTAGCTTGATAAACAGGGTACTGCCCCAGACGATAATAGGTACACTAATCAGGAGTCCAAGGATGACAAGCACGAGATGCTGCTGCGCTGCTCCAGCAACTGCAATCACGTTATCTAATCCCATGGCTGCATCCGCGATCACGATGGTACGAATAGCGGTCCACAAGGAAGTTCCCGCCTGGACATTATTGTGTTCATCTCCCTGATCCGCCAATAATTTATAGGCAATCCAGATCAGAAGTATGCCTCCCACAAGCAAGAGCCACGGAACTTTAAGCAACCATAAAACAACAACTGTTGCTAAAATTCGAATCAAAAGTGCGCCGCCAGTTCCATATAGAATCGCCTTTTTCTGCACGGAAGGGTGCAAATTTCGAGCTGCGAGACCAATGACGATGGCATTATCCCCAGCCAGAATTAGATCAATAAAGACAACGTTCAGCAAAGCCAGCCAGAATGTGGGACTAAATAGCTCCATGATATATGTCACTCCTTATATACGGTTCAATCATTAAGAATAGCATGGACAACTCCGACATACAAGTTAATGTGGGGGGATGAGGACATGGATACACTATGGCTTTTAACTGAAATTTTAATGATCAATCTGGTATTAAGTGGAGATAATGCGGTTGTTATTGCGCTTGCCAGCAAGGATCTGCCACCAATACAACGCAAAAAAGCGGTATGGTGGGGAGCTTTTGGCGCGGTGCTGCTGCGTTGTGTGTTAACCTTTGTAGCGGTATTATTGCTGGGGATTCCCTTTATCCAAGCGGCAGGTGGGCTGTTGCTACTCTGGATTGCAGTAAAGCTGCTGCTTCAAAATGAGGATGAAGTACATATTCGAGAAGCTTCTACGACCTGGAAAGCCATTCAAACCATTCTGGTTGCCGATTTTGTAATGAGCTTGGATAATGTTTTGGCCATAGCGGCTTTGGCAGATGGAGATTTGGCTCTGATCGTCATTGGTATTGCAATCAGTATCCCCATCGTCGTATGGGGGAGCGGCTTAATTGTTGGTTTGTTGAAGCGATTTCCGATTCTTGTATTCGTCGGATCAGGCATCCTGGCCTTCACAGCAGGTGAGATGGTGATGAAAGACCCCAAGTTAGGAGAATGGCTGGGAGGTATGGCATCAGAGGTGCATACGCTGCTACCCGTAGCCATGGCTTGTCTTGTGGTTGCGATTGGAGGCGCACATAAATTTGTGCGGAAGAACGCATAGTTTAATTTTGGATAAAAGCTTGAACATATGACCGTCTGAACCGTCCGGTTTAGGCGGTTTTGTGGTGAGAGAATACGCTTGTCAATACAACAACCATTGGGCTGGTCATAAGTTGCACATTTTAGGGTAATACAGGTAAAGGGCGCACGCAAAGTGCGACATAAAGTATAGTTTTTTGCCGAAACATCGGATACACTAGAAGCATGATTACAGGTTTGAATATCAACAGTCAGCATGGAATGCGTATCGTTTATGAAGAAATAAAGTACATAGCCA
Organism: Paenibacillus sp. FSL R5-192; assembly: GCF_000517845.1. NCBI lineage: Bacteria > Bacillati > Bacillota > Bacilli > Caryophanales > Paenibacillaceae > Paenibacillus > Paenibacillus sp. FSL R5-192. The sequence goes on from NZ_ASPR01000079.1 coordinate 40,945, forward strand.
TAGTATAAGAGGTGATTGAGGATGAGAAATGAAAAAGCGATTGGACTATTTATTGCAGCTGCGGGAATTATTATTCTGCTTGGCAAGTTTGGCGTGTTTGGATTTATTGGTCGTAATTTCTGGCCTTTGCTGATCCTGCTGCCAGGCATCGCCCTTCATGCGTTATATTATGCGCGTATTTCACCATCGTGGTCACTCGTTCCTGCCGGCATACTAACGGTGTATGGTGTTTTATTCAGTATAACGAATACATGGGGCGCTGGACTTATGAGCAGGCTGTGGCCAGCATTCTTGCTAGGGATCGCCATAGGGTTACTCGAATATGGAATGGCTGAACGACGAAGACCGGAATATGTGTTACCTGCAGCTTTGATCCTTGGTGCGGTGTCCATCATAATATTCGGATTTACCTTGCTGCAAACGGGAATAATCTATGTACTTGCTGTCCTTTTGATCTTGGGTGGAGTCTGGTTATTACTTGGACGAGGACGTCAAGGGAGAGGCTGGTAACATTCCCAGTGGTCTTTTCGTGCGAAATATCTTGATTTTTACCTATAATAAACTATAATATAAGGGATATAGACATGCGTCGGGATATCACCGACGCTTATTTTGTGAGTAACCTGCGAAATTGCGGGAAGTTTAAGTAGATATGATTTGAAATTGGAAAGGATATGGATACAAAACATGCATTCAAGAGAACACATTCGCAATATTGCGATTATTGCCCACGTCGACCACGGAAAAACAACACTCGTTGACAAGTTGCTCCAGCAATCCGGTACTTACCGAGATCACGAAACGGTACAGGAGCGCGTAATGGACTCCAACGATTTGGAGCGTGAACGCGGTATTACGATTTTGGCCAAAAACACGGCTATAACTTATAAAGATTACCTGATTAATATTGTGGATACACCAGGACACGCCGACTTCGGTGGTGAAGTTGAACGTATCATGAAAATGGTTGACGGTGTATTGCTCGTTGTTGATGCTTATGAAGGCTGTATGCCACAAACGAAGTTTGTACTTCGTAAAGCACTTGAGCATAACCTGACACCAATCGTTGTTGTAAACAAAATTGACCGTCCAGCGGCTCGTCCGACTGAGGTTATTGATGAAGTATTGGACCTGTTCATTGAACTGGGTGCCAACGATCAACAACTCGAATTCCCTGTTGTATATGCTTCCGCATTGAACGGAACATCCAGCATGGATAATGATCCTGCCAAACAAGATGACAACATGATGGCGATCTACAATACCATCGTTAGTCATATCCCACACCCTACCGAAAATGTTGAAGAACCACTTCAATTCCTCGTTACTTTGATGGACTACAATGAATACCTTGGCCGTATTGCCATTGGTCGTGTTAACCGCGGTGTGATCCGTCAAGGACAATCGGTAACGGTTATTATGCGTGATGGTAAGAGTAAAACTGCACGTATCGAGAAACTGTTTGGTTTCCAAGGTCTCAAACGTATTGAGACGGAAGAAGCAGGAGCAGGCGACATCGTTGCCATTGCAGGGATCAAGGACATCAACATTGGTGAAACCATTGCCGACCCTAACAACCCGGAAGCTTTGCCAGTTCTGAAAATTGATGAGCCAACACTGCAAATGACGTTCCTCGTGAACAATAGTCCATTCGCAGGTCGTGAAGGTAAATGGGTAACTTCCCGTAAACTTCGTGAGCGTTTGTTCAAAGAGTTGGAAACAGACGTTTCCCTTCGTGTTGACGAAACGGATAGCCCTGATGCATTTATCGTTTCCGGACGTGGTGAGCTTCACTTGGGTATCCTGATTGAAAATATGCGTCGTGAAGGATATGAGCTTCAAGTATCCAAACCAGAAGTTATCGTAAGAGAAGTTGACGGTAAGAAAATGGAACCTGTTGAGCGCTTGTTGATTGATATCCCTGAAGAGAGCATGGGTTCCGTAATGGAGAGCCTGGGCGCACGTAAAGCAGAGATGGTTAACATGGTTAACACAGGTAGTGGTCAAGTTCGTCTGGAGTTCCTGATTCCAGCACGTGGTTTGATCGGATACAGCACAAACTTCCTGACATTGACTCGTGGTTACGGTGTAATGAACCATGCATTTGACAGCTACGCTCCAGTAGTATCCGGTCAAGTGGGTGGACGTCACCAAGGCGTGTTGATCTCAACTGAAACGGGTACATCTACGTTCTATGGCATGATGGGCGTTGAGGATCGCGGTACGCTCTTCTTGGAGCCGGGTACTGAAATCTACGAAGGTATGATTGTTGGTGAACATACACGTGACAATGATATCGTTGTTAACATCTGCAAAGAAAAACAACTGACTAACGTTCGTTCTTCTGGTAAAGATGATACGGTTAAAATTAAAACCCCGATTATCTTCTCATTGGAACAGGCGCTTGAATATCTGAATGAAGATGAATATTGTGAGATTACACCAAAATCTATTCGTCTTCGTAAAAAGATCCTGAACAAATCCGAGCGTGAGCGTGCAGAAAAACAACGCAAAATGGCTTCTAAAGCCTAATAACAACAAAATAAACTATATAAGTTAGCATTTGATGGGCCCGGCAAGTAACGAGAGGGTTGTACAGCTAAAGTAGTGTAGGGATCAGAATCGATTCTGAAGAAGCGAAGCGCTCGCCTTTATCCCCGGATTTTACCATTTAAAAAATGGATCAAAAAAATCTGGGGATAACAGCGATCAGAAGAACGAGCTGAGACCGAAACGGTCACGATGCATGTACTGGCTCTCTAAGTTGCTAAAGGGAATTCCATCAACCAGTTAACTTATCCTAGCATGATAACGAAAGGAGCTGGCTGTGCATGCAAGCATGGTTCGCATCACACCCGATCGTAGCCTACATCGTCATCTTTGTATTGATTACTTACGTATATAATAAGGTGTTTCGGGTACGTCAGAAATTGCCACTTGGTAAGGAAATCGTTCTCTATATTTTGATGGCGATGGGCACATTCATGCTTCTTATTTTTCAGATCGACAAGCTGCCCATCATTCAATGTTTGCTGGTGGCGGTTGGTTTGATGTTATTAGTGAGAGTGCGTTATTTTATTGAAGGTCGTCAAAAGAAAAAAGCGGAAGCTGCCGCTCGAAACTCATAAATCCTGTCTTGTACAGACCATCCGTTTTCCTTAGGGAAAGCGGTTGTCTTTTATTTAGACAAAAACAGATGTGATAAAGGTGTTGAAGATATGAACTCAAATTCGAACGGACTGCCTCCACGGAGACAGGCACCAACGCAATCCGGTGCTTCTGGATCGAAGAATGGCAAGGGCAAGCAGCCTAAGAAGAAAAAGAGAATGAATGCTTTTGGCAGAATCCTTTTAAGTCTATTGGTTATTGCCATTGTGGTAGGCGGTGGATATGCGTACTGGGTATACAATCAAGTCGTGGATACAGGCATCGATAAACCGGTACCTCCCGGGATGTCAGCCACAACCAAACCGATCACGATGCTGTTATTAGGCACAGATAACCGTCCTGAAACTGGCACACATCTCTCGGATGTTGTTATGGTGGCTTCGTTGAATCCAGAGACCAAGACGGCAACCATTGTATCTTTACCACGAGACACACGTATTCAATTGGATGGGTACAAGTCGAACAAGCTGAATTCCTATTATCCAAGATTCAAAGCACAGGAAAAAACCACTGGCAAAAATGCAGAGGATCAAATGAAAGAAATGATGGGCAAGTATTTGGATGTAGATATCAATTATACAACCGTCCTGAATTTCCAGGCATTCCGTGATGCTGTCAATGCCGTGGGTGGCGTGGATGTGACTGTGGATAAAAATATGTGTTATAGAGATACAGCCGACGGTACGGATATCAATCTGGTCGCAGGCGCACAACATCTCGATGGTAAAACAGCACTAGATTTTGTTCGTTACCGCAAATCCAATTGTAATCCGAAGACTGATGAATCCAATGACTTTGATCGTAATAAACGTCAAAACCAAGTGCTGAACTCCATGCTGGATCAGATGAAATCTCTTGGGGGCATTACAAAGATCAGCAAAGTGATTGGTGCAGTTGACAAGAATATGACGACAGATGTGGAATCGGAACAAATGAAAAACTTTATCTCGACGTATTGGAACATTTCCACTTCGGATGTGCATTATACTCCAGTTACTGGAGAATGGAGAAGTCCATATGTGTATATTAATGAAACGGAACTCGCCAATGCCAAGCAGGCTTTACAAGATACACTTTCAGGTAAAGTAACGGCTTCACCTTCAAGTGAATAACCTTCATTCTTTTGGGATTGGAAGCACGTTAATCGGTATGCTATAATAACATAAACCAAGTACAAGAATTGCATAAAGAAGGTTAGGGGGCTGGTTGAATGTCCGAAGCCGTCACACAATTAACTGAATCTCTTTTACAGCAATTCAAGAATGAGACCTTTGTGCTTCTGAGCACAGTGGATGTAGAATCCGGAGGTCCGACTTCAACAGCCATCTCCTGGATTTATGCGGAGAATGCTTCTACTTTTCGTGTAGCAATTGATCATCGTTCACGTTTAGTGAATAACATGATTACTAATCCGCTCATTACGGTTACTGTCTTTGGAGAAGAGACGGTGTACGCAGTGAACGGACGTGCTGCGGTACGACAAGATCCGCTGCTGGACGTTCCATTTAATATGTGCTGTTTCGACATTACAATTGAAGCGGTGAGGAATGCTCTGTTTTACGGCGCTCAATTGTCCTCTGTGCCTCAATATGTCAAAATATATGATCAGCGTGCTGCTGAGAAATTAGATGAGCAGGTTTTTGCTGCCATGAAAAAAGCCTAGTGAGAGATCACTGGGCTTTTTGTTGTCTTTTGTCTGATGAATGCAGCTGCTGCATTTGTTGTTTTTGATTCACGTGTTCATCGGGATTTTGACGAACTTTGACGTCTTTTGGGAGTTGAGGGATAATTCGTCCCACCATGTCAGCGAGTTCTGAAGCAAAACCGGAGATTGGGTGCCCTTGACGAATATGTTCACCAATCTCTTTAATTCGTTCTGTGACATCTGCATCAGCAGTAACGATGGAATCTATACCTTCGGGGTCTTTGCGAAGTGCTTCGGCAACAGCGTACTTAATGGTACCCACCCGAGCACGTTCCAGTTCACCATCAACATCGATGCCAACTACGGCTGTATTACCGAGTATGACGCAGTTCGCATCTTCAACACCTTCCACTTGCTTGGCAAGGGCTTTAAGGTGATTGATTCGTTTTTCATTGGGCATCCGGCCACTCTTTGCATCATCTGCAATGTTGGTATCATTGACTTCACCTGTATTCTCATTGAGACGGTCCAAACGTGAAGGATTCATCCGATCTTCCTGTGCATTGAGCATGTGAGATCCTTTCCCTTGATCTTGCTGAGTTGTTACATTTCCTCCGTAACCTTTCGCATGTGTACCTTGATTCGGCGAAGCGCTGCGTGTGGAACTGTTGCAACCTGTAAGTATAAAGATCAGAAGCAGCGTGCAAACCCATATTTTCATAAATGTTCATCCTTTCTTGGAGTTTTTCAGAATGGTTGACAATTATTTTGCCCTAGTCGAATACATTTATGTATGGGATCATGATTGTCCATGCCGCTGCTGAAAGATCACACTATTCATGCCTTTAACGACGCCGCTTTGGAGGGGATTGAATGAAAAAGATTTTTGTATTGGATACCAACGTGCTTCTGCATGACCCCAATGCCATATTTGCCTTTGAGGAACATGAGGTAATCATTCCCGCGGTTGTACTGGAGGAGATCGACTCCAAAAAAAGAAATGCCGATGAAATTGGGCGTAATGCCCGTAATGTATCCAGACTGTTAGATGGATTACGAGAGCTGGGTCACTTGCACAGTGGGGTACCTTTGGCTAATGGAGGTAACCTGAAAGTAGAGCTGAATCATCGGAGTTTCGTGAAAGTTCAGGAAATGTTTGGTGAAGTGTCCAACGATAATCGCATTTTGGCTGTCGCACTGAATTATCAGATTGAGGAGAATGAAAAGGAAGTAGTCGAACGTCAGGTCGTGCTTGTCAGTAAAGATGTACTTGTGCGTATCAAAGCGGATGTACTTGGTCTGTTCACACAGGATTACTTATCAGATCGGACGGCAGGACTCAGTGAGTTATATCCAGGTTATACGGCCCTAAAAGTTCATCCGTCAGTGATTGATGAGTTTTACACATATCGTTTTTTACCAATCAAACCGTTACAGTTGTCTTATTCGTTGTATCCGAATGAATTTGTCATTCTCAAGGATGAGATGGGAACCAATAAATCGGCTTTGCTTAAAGTGAACACAGAGGGAACAAAGCTGGAGCCGCTTTTCCTCAGTAATGATAATGTCTGGGGTATTAGCGCACGTAACGCACAACAACGTATGGCACTGGAACTGCTTTTGAATGATGACATCCCGCTGGTTACTATCACCGGTAAAGCCGGAACAGGGAAAACCTTGCTGGCACTTGCAGCAGGTCTGCTTAAGGTAGAGGATGATCATAAATACAAAAAACTGTTGATCGCTCGTCCTGTCGTTCCGATGGGGAAAGATATCGGTTACTTGCCCGGTGAGAAGGAAGAAAAGCTTCGTCCATGGATGCAGCCGATATATGATAATCTGGAGTTTTTGTTTGACACCAAAAAAGCCGGAGATATCGATAAAATCCTAATGGGGCTTGGCAGTATTCAGGTGGAGGCCTTAACGTATATTCGTGGAAGATCGATACCTGGACAGTTTATCATTATTGATGAAGCCCAGAACCTGTCGCGCCACGAAGTGAAGACCATTGTATCAAGGGTCGGTGAAGGCAGTAAGATTATTTTGATGGGAGACCCCGAACAGATAGACCATCCGTATCTTGATTCTGCCAGTAATGGTCTGACGTATATCGTGGAACGGTTCAAACAAGAGGGAATCAGCGGACACATCATGCTCGAAAAAGGAGAACGGTCCAAGCTGGCACAACTTGCAGCTGATTTATTGTAATATTTAGGGGATTTATTTCCCGGAAAATGTTGTTATTGAAGCCGGCTCCTGGAGCCGGCTTTTTGCTGAAAAAATAAGTAAGCGTTATTACACAGAACTCGATATGCTCTTATTATGCAAAAATCCGAAAAAGTGTTTTTCGGCAGGGTAGGACAAGAGTACTACTTATTTGTTACAATAATTGCTGCAGGAAAAAACTAGGTGAACAGGGAGGGAAGTTAATGAAGCGTAGACATCAGGTTGTTTTATTCGCGGTATTGCTGCTTTCGTTAACGATCTTGTCACCGAGTTTTGACTTTAGAGGTTCGCAGCTCAATCAGGAACGCGATCAGGAGAAGGATGCTTTTCCTGGGTCTTCGTCCCGTAATGAAGATGCTCAAGCTCCGCTGGAGATTGTAGTGGCCATGTCGGATGAAGAGTTTCAAGCCTTTCAAAAAATAGCCAAAGAAGTTGCTGCCTCCCAGCTGGTAGAGATTAATCTTCGGAATGAGAAGCCGGATACATATAAGCATGTTTTGGATCTTGAATTTTCACTAGGGGAGAACGGTGATGTTGTTCTGCTTGATAGTGAGGAAGTGCAATACTATGCCCAAAAAGGGTACCTGTATCCGTTAAACGGAACAACATTATCGAAGTCGCTAGGAGATACGGTAGTTGGGTTACGGGGAATGACAGAGTGGAATGGTTATCAGTGGGGAATGCCTTTTGATTTTGATCCGTACATTCTGGCTACACAATCTTCATTTCTGAAGAGAGCTGGTCTGGAGTCATTACCTCGCAATAAAGATCAGTGGGTCAAACTTACTCAACAAGCCATTGCGGAAGGCACCCCTTTAATTACAATGAACATCAATGATATGTACGGGACAAATGCGTGGCTGAATCATTTGGAACCGAAAATGGCACCAGACCAAGTTAAACGAACACAAATAGATTCGCAAACGGGGAATCTTCAGCAGGGGATTCAGTTGATGAATCAGATTCAGCCCCTTATTAAGCTGGAGTCTACCAATTCAGAGTTCGCTCCAACTGCTGACCAGAACGGCACACCGATGGTTGTATCATTGTTATCTCAATTATTAAGTGCGGATCAAGCGAGCACAGTGGATAAAGATTCTTTGGAGCGGATTTCTTTTGAAACCTTGGAAACCGCAAACTCCAGAAGCCTTGTTATTACTGCGGGCTCGGTTGAGGCTGAGGAGGCCAGTAGATGGATTGAAGGAATGACGTCCGCTACGACACAGCTGAAATGGTACCAACAGGTTAACCGGTTGCCCGCAAAGCAACAGGAGCTGGATTTGGAGTCTGAGAAACTCATTGGACGTTATGACATGACAAAGGGACAATCCTGGTTCCCGACCACCCAAGATGTCCCTGCTGCCACGACCGAAAGTCATGCTCTAATAACTCGTTTTCATAAAAAAGTACAACAATTCTTAAAGGGTGAAATTACAGCGAATCAATACGTAGACAGTATTAAAACGACGAATTAACTTTAAGTTCGTGTTCAAAAAGTCTGGATTTCAACTTCGATGCTGATGATGCCACAAGGCATCCTTCGTAATCAAAAGCGGACTTTTTGAACAACTTCTTTAAAAGGATATAGCTAGTTTTACTTCCAGCATGCCTTCACTTGTCGAAACATCGGTTGCTTTCACAAACGAGAGGATTTTCTGTGGATAGAACCCAAGGTCAAATTCTCTTTCCAGCATTCGGCGAGTGGTGTCTGGTAATTCAAGCTGGTTGAATACAAGTTTGTCCACATGAAAACGAATGGAGTTTTGCGGTTCATTTTCAACCGTATAATGTCCTTCAATGCTTAATTGCAACTGATCCCGCTGACCGGAAGCTATAATCTTATCCTGGTTAAACTGAAAGGCAAAGTCTTCAAAGATTGAATTTTGGGAACGTAGAAATGCATTAAGCTCATCCTGCCCAATTCGAATCGTATACGTTGTTCCAGTCGTGGATATTCCTCCGTTTTGTTTTTGGATAAAATCAGGCAGGTTCTGCATGGCAGATGCCAATGCTTTGAAATATCGTTTCACCTCATAGATGCCTATATTCTCCCAATAAAGGGTTAATTCATCCATCAGTTTCTGAATCGCTGCCGCATCTCCACTGGTGGCTATTTGGGCATCCACTTCTTTTTGCAAGGCGACTACACGTTCCCGCTGGTTTTGAAGATTAGTCTTAATTTCGGTTAATTCTGTTGTAGTCTGACGAATCTGAGTAGAAGTCTGTTGCAGATTGCGATAACGGTCCTGATACTTGTCCAGCACAGCCTGATCCCGTCCGATAATAATCTGGTAATAATCATACAGTACAAACAGGTCTTTGAATGATCTGGCTCCTAGGACCGTCATGAGGAGGCTGTCGCGTTCTCCTGTGTAGTAGGACCTCACTACAGCTCCGGCCCGATCTTGCTGAATATGTATCTGCTCTTCCTGTTCCTGCAGCTGGACGGATAATGTCTCGTGTTGTTGACCCAGCTGCTTCTGCCTTTCGGTGATGCGTTCGATTTCATGATCGATTTCAACGATGGATAGACTTTTTTGTAATATCTCACGTGTATCCTCAGGTGAAGACTCTCCATAGGCATAGGCTAAAGGTAGCTGGAGGAATAAAATGATGCATAATATAAAGGCGGAAATGCCGTGTTGACGTTTCACCGATCCATTCTCCTTTCCACTTCTTAAATGACAATCGTACAGGCTTGTTGTCTTCCAGACAATATATGAAACAAATACGTGAAATATCCTTAGTGGTTACATAACACCATGAACATTCATTTAATCTGAACACAACAAAAAAGCAACCCGACAGATATCGGATCACTTTGATGCTGCAGGTGGATTAGAGCGGCAAACCCATTTCGAATACGGTCCAGTAGCTGAACCCCGTGAATGTTACGATCATATAACCCCAGAAGAGCAATATGTACGTTCGCTCGGTAAATTTCAAGTATCCCAAAATGACAAAAAACGCAGTCTGCAGGAAAAAAAGCAAAGCCATTTCGACCAGATCTCCCGCAAAAGCCATCAGGCCAATTGCAAGCGTGAAGAACCCGAGTACCCGAAACATGCGTGCCACGGTAAATCCTCCTCTCCTAAGTACGTTCATAGATTGTCTACACAACATTATACCGGGAAAGGAAAAACGTGTAAACAAATTTGGATATGAAAGCGAATTCTTTTTTTGCTCAAAGTAAGTATAGAAGGATATGTTTTACATATGTCACGTATGAGCAAGCCTGAATGTGGAAATACATTTTAGTATGAAATCAATTCTATGAACTCTATGAGAGGCATAAGAATGAATGAAGCAGCTTTTATACCTAATTCACATACCGGGCTTCCGGTAATGCGGACGGTTATTTTAGGATGTTGTTAGGAGGGTATTATAGCATGACTGCAGTGAGACAGGATGCTTGGAGTACAGAGGACGATTTGATATTGGCTGAGGTTACTTTGCGTCATATTCGGGAAGGCAGTACACAATTGGCCGCTTTTGAAGAGGTGGGCGAAAAAATAGGCAGAACATCTGCCGCATGCGGTTTTCGCTGGAACAGTTGTGTACGTAAAAAGTATGATTCTGCCATCAGTAACGCCAAGGCACAACGACAAAAACGAAGTTATCTCAGAAAGCAACCAGCTATGCTCGGACCGCAGGTTGCAGCACTGTCTACACTGGACACTGAAGAACATCTGTACAAATCAGATGGGATCTCAGACGATTCATTATCGATGGATGCAGTAATCCGCTTCCTGCGACAATGGAAGGGAACGGTGCAGGAGAGTAGTCGTCAACTCAAGATGCTGGAGAAGGAGCTTCGGGAGAAAGAAGATGAATTGCTTGAACTACGTCTTGAGAATGACCGTCTCTCCAAGGAAGTGAATGAAGTACAGACGGATTACCGTGTGGTGAATGACGACTACAAAGCTTTGATTCAGATTATGGATCGGGCTCGCAGACTCGCATTTTTGTCCGAAGAAGAAGAGGAACTTAAGACACGTTTCAAGATGGATGCCAACGGGAATCTGGAACGAATTGAATAACAAATTCAGACGTTTGATTTGTGAAAGTCAGGTATGAACCCGCCACACCTCCGTTACACAACGGCAGGTATGACGGGTTTTTAGTTTGGTTTTTTTGTTCTATTATAGATAATAGAAGAGAAACTACTGAAGCGGAGAGGAGTGCATCATATGATCATTGACATCGTAGGAGCGGGGGCACTTGGTCTTTTGTATGGCGGGAAACTGCTGGTGTCAGGTAACCAGGTCAGATTTTGGACCAGAACAACAGCTCAGGCAGACCTCCTCAGCCATAATGGAGTAACCATTGTGGAACAAGACGAGGAGATACATATTCTACCGGATCAAATACAGGCGAAACCAATAAGTAAGCTGACTGACACATGGAAGAACACACCAGGAGAATGGTTACTGCTCATGGTTAAGCAGACAAGCATTGATGATTTCATTGATGAGATTAGTCCATTACAAGATCATGTGCTGAATGTCGCTTGTTTTCAGAATGGGATGGGCCATCTTACAAAACTTCAAGCAGCTTTGCCAAAGTCGCTTCTGTGTAGTGCGGTTACAACAGAAGGTGCGAAGCGAACACAAAGTCAGGTGACTCGTGCAGGTACAGGTGAAACTAGGCTGGGGAGGTACAACATACATATAGGAGCTTCTACCTCTATAGAGGAGAAGAGAACATTTACTCTGTCGGGATCGTTGCAGCAGGCAGGATTTGACTGTACAGTGTCGAATGAAATCGATAAGCTGATATACAGGAAACTATTGATTAATTCAGTCATTAACCCGCTCACGGCACTATGGCGAATCCCTAATGGAGAATTGATCGTCAAGAAAGAACGAAAGAGGCTAATGCGCCAGTTATATGATGAAGTATTGTTAATCTACTCTGCAAGTGGAATATGTTTGGATCAGGATATGTGGGATCAACTGATATCGGTTTGTCGTTCTACTGCCACGAATACTTCCTCCATGCTTGCAGATGTTCTCGCTGGACGTGGTACAGAAGTGAGGTCAATTAACGGTCATATTGTAAAGATGGCACAGAAGTTGGACCTTGTTGCACCTACACATGAAATACTGCTTCATCTGATTGAAGGAATGCAACCGGAAGGAGTGAATTAATGGGACTTTTTATTGTGTTAAGCATATTGCCCTTTTTTCCGTTCTTTCTTGTCTATTGGGGCATGTACGTATGGAAAAAAGACAAACGTAAAGCATTGCGAATGGCAATGGATGTAACCACTTTTTTTCTTGTATTTTCAGTTTCAGCGTTATTCAACTTAACATTTGATTCGAATTTTGGTTTTTATCTGACATTAATACTCATACTAGTAGCACTTGGATTCATCGGGGGTGCGCAAAATCGACTAAAAGGGAAGGTCGATAGGGGTAGAATGTTCCGGGCCGTATGGCGCATGTCTTTCGTTATCATGAGTTTTGGGTATGTTTTGTTTACTTTATTTGGATTATTTAGATACTTCATGCAACTGATGTAAGGTTACATAACGCAAAAGAGGCAAAAAATGTGTCGATTTTGTCGAAAACTGAAAAAAACATTACTTTCTGAAAAAGTAATGTAGATTTTTTTGACCGGTGGTTGTATAATCTATAAACATATAAACCATATCAATTTAGGGGGAACGTGTTAGATGAAAAGGAAAAGTCTATTAGTCCTTTTGACGCTGATTTTGGCGTTCGGTACCGTACTTGCAGCGTGCGGATCGAAAAACGAAGGCACAGGTAACACCGATACTGGTTCTGCAAACGAAGGAAATGGTCTTGCTAAAGATCAAATTCTGAAAATCAACCTGTCAGCTGAACCTCCTACGTTGGACCCGGCTCAAGCAAAAGACAGCCAAACCAACACAGTTCTGAAATTCTTGTACGAAGGTCTTGTACGCATCGATGCTGATGGTAAAGAACAAGCAGGCGTAGCTAAAGACTGGAAAATTTCCGAAGATGGTTTGAAATATGTTTTCAACCTGAACCCGGATGCTAAATGGAGCAACGGTGATGCAATCACTGCCGAAGACTTTGTTCGTTCTTGGGAACGTGCTTTGAAACCGGAAACAGCTTCTCCATATGCATACCAATTGTACTACATCAAAGGTGCTGAAGGTTACAACCTCAGCAAAGATGAAACATACAAAGGTACTAAAGTCACAGATTTCTCACAAGTAGGCGTTAAAGCTACTGATGAGCACACATTGGAAGTAACGTTGGAAAACCCAACACCTTACTTCTTGGGTCTGACAGCATTCTACACGTACTACCCAGTACATGCATCTGCTGACACCAATGACAAATTCTTCACAGACTACAAAAACATGATCGTTAACGGACCATTTGTAATGGATCAATACTCTAAAGGTCAAAAAATTGTTGTGAAGAAAAATGACGGTTACCATGCAGCTGCCGATATTAAATTGGCTCAAATCGATATGTCTCTGACAAACAGCAGTGCTTCCGAACTGCAAGCTTACAAATCAGGACAATTGGACTACACTGGTGCACCTAACGGTGAAATTCCATCCGACCAAATTCCTTCTGTAAAAGCGGAATTGCCGGACGAGTTCAAAGCTACTGGTATTGCAAGTACGTACTACTATCAGTTCAACGTAAACGAAGCACCATTTAATAACGTTAAAATCCGTAAAGCATTTGCAATGGCAATTCAGCGTCAGCTGATTGTTGACAAAGTTACACAAGGTGGACAAATTCCAGCATTCGGCTTTGTACCTCCAGGTATCCGTGGTGAAAACGGCGAATTCCGTGATGAGCACAAAGATGATTACTTCACTGAAAATGTTGAAGAAGCTAAAGCATTGCTTGCTGAAGGTATGAAAGAAGAAGGTTACACAACATTGCCAGCTGTTACGTTGATCTACAACACTAGTGATGGTCACGCAAAAATCGCTTTGGCGGTTGCTGACATGTGGAAACAAAATCTTGGTGTTGATGTGAAAACAGAAAACCAAGAGTGGGGCGTATTCCTTGAGAACCGTCAAAACCAAAACTTCCAAGTAGCTCGTGCAGGTTGGTCTGCTGACTACAACGATCCTTACAACTTCTTGGAAATGTGGACTACTGGAAACACAAACAATGATTCCAAATTCAGCAACGAGCAGTATGACAAAGATGTTAAAGAAACTGTAAAATCTGCTGATCCAGCTGCACGTATGGCTGCATTTGCTGACGCTGAGAAAATCCTGATTCAAGATGAAATGGGCGTTATGCCAATCTATTATTACACTAACGTATCTTTGACTAAGCCTTACCTGAAAGGTGTACAACTTGATTTCAGTGGAGCTATTGACTACACTCGTGCATATCTGGAAGAGAAATAAGTTGTTCTGAAGTCTAATATGAATACTTCGGGATATATATGTGGAATTCCATATATATCCCGATTTTTTGTATGTGCACCGATTTTCCTTATAATTCTTGAAATTTCCGATAAATGGATTGGACTTTATTTCTGTCTAATTCTACAATCGATTTGTATACAAAATATTGTTTGTGGAGGTGTGCAAGGGTTGGTTAAGTATGTGTTGAAAAAACTATTATTTATGCTGCTATCGCTTTTCATACTCGCATCTGCAACCTTCTTCCTGATGAAGGCTATTCCGGGTGACCCTTTTACATCCGAGAAAAAAGTATCGCCTGAAATTCGGGTCTTGCTGGAACAGAAGTATGGATTGGACAAACCGATGTATGAACAATACCTGAAGTATATGGGTGGAATCATTAAGGGAGATTTCGGAGTCTCAATGAAATATCTCAATCGAGATGTAGCCGGAATGATCGGCGAAACATTCACCGCTTCGCTGAAGCTTGGAGTGTTTGCAATTGTTATCTCCATTATCGTGGGTGTTCTGCTGGGCCTTATTGCTGCAGTTTACCATCGTAAACTCATTGATGATATCACGATGATCCTGGCTGTCATAGGGATAGCTGTTCCGAGCTTCTTGCTTGCGTCACTATTGCAGTATCTCTTTGCTACTAAATTAGGCTGGTTTAACGTTATGGGCTTTGATGGTCCATTGGATTACGTTCTTCCGGTTGCAGCGCTATCTGCATCTCCGATTGCTTTTATCGCTCGTTTGACGCGTTCGAGCATGCTTGAAGTTTTACATGCAGATTATATCAAAACAGCTAAAGCCAAAGGTTTGAAATGGCCTGCAATTATGTTTAAACACGTTGTAAGAAACGGTATTCTACCAGTAGTAACTTATGTTGGTCCAATGACAGCGAATATCATCACAGGTTCCGTTGTAATTGAACAGATCTTTAACATCGGGGGAATTGGTAAAGTATTCGTAGAGAGTATCACAAACCGTGATTACACTATGATCATGGGGATCACGATTTTCTATGGTATCCTCCTGATGTTGGCTCGTTTCTTTACGGATATCGCTTACGTGCTGATTGATCCTAGAATTAAGCTGGAAAGCCGGAAGGGGGCATAACGTTGTCTGGCACGAATAATAAAAAGAATGAAACGGCGAACACGAACCTGACTAGTCAGGCAGCGGTTAAACCGCAAGAAAGTGTATCCCTTTTTAAAGATGCCATGTACAGACTTGCAACCAATAAGGCTGCAATGATCAGTCTGAGCGTGTTGGTTCTTGTCGTGATTTTCTCTTTGATTGGTCCAACTTCTTTGTTTACAAGTTATAATTATTATTCCAATGATTTGTTGAATGCCAATGCAGCACCGAGTGCGGAGCACTGGTTCGGTACGGACGAGCTTGGTCGCGACGTGTGGGTAAGAACTTGGGTAGGAGCACGTGTATCCCTTACTGTAGGTTTGGCCGCAGCCTTGATTGACCTTGTTATCGGGGTTATTTATGGAGCGATCATGGGTTTCTATGGTGGACGTGTAGATGGAATTATGAACAAGTTTTCCGAAATCCTTTACTCCTTGCCGTACATGCTTGTTGTAATTTTGTTGCTGGTTGTACTGGAACCAAGTCTGACAACGATTATCATTGCCCTCACCATCACAGGCTGGATCAGCATGTCATGGATTGTGCGTGGTGAAATTATGCAACTCAAAAACAGAGACTTTATTCTTGCTGCAAGGTCCATGGGAGCAAGCACAGGGCGTCAATTGTTCCGTCATTTGTTGCCCAATGCAATTGGACCGATTCTTGTAACATTGACGTTGTCCATTCCAAATGCAATCTTTGCTGAAGCGTTCCTGAGCTTCCTTGGATTGGGTGTATCAGCACCAAGATCTTCACTTGGTTCTATGATCAATGATGCACTTACAGGCTGGACGCTATTCCCGTGGCGGATGTGGTTCCCAGCAGGTCTGATGGTTCTTACAATGCTTGCATTTAACTTGCTCGGAGACGGTCTGCGTGACGCACTCGATCCGAAATTACGTAAATAGAAACAGGAGGTGGGATTATGGAGCCGATTTTAACTGTCAAAGACCTGAGTGTGTCGTTCTCAACACGTTCTGGTGAATTTGATGCCGTTAAACATGTGAGTTTTGAACTTGGCAAAGGAGAGACGCTGGGGATCGTAGGTGAATCGGGTAGTGGTAAGAGTGTTACCGCCCAAACCATCATGAAATTGATTCCCTCCCCGCCTTCGAAGGTCAAAAGCGGAGAAATTACTTTTCACGGGCAAGACCTGCTGAATAAGACAGACAAACAAATGGAAGCGATTCGTGGTAAAGATATCGGTATGATCTTCCAAGATCCAATGACTTCATTGAATCCTACCATTAAAATTGGTAAACAAATTACTGAAGTATTGCGCAAGCATCAGAACATGTCCAAACAAGCGGCGAATAAAGCGGCTTTGGAGATGCTGGAACTTGTAGGTATTAAAAATGCGGCTATTCGCATGAATCATTATCCTCACCAATTCTCTGGTGGTATGCGTCAGCGTGCCATGATTGCGATCGCGCTTGCATGTCGTCCATCCCTTCTGATTGCGGATGAGCCGACAACTGCACTTGACGTTACAATTCAGGCTCAAATTCTGGATGTCATGAAAGACATGCAGCAAAAGCTGGGAACATCGATCATGCTGATTACGCATGACCTTGGTGTCGTAGCGGGTATGTGTGACCGTGTTGTTGTTATGAAGGAAGGCGAAGTTGTTGAAACAGGAACAACTGCAGAAATCTTTAGTAACCCTCAACATCCATACACCATTAAATTGCTGAATGCCTTGCCACGTCTGGACGAGCCCAAAAAGGAAAAACCAGCTCCGGCTGGTATTATCAAAGGCAGCAATAAGCCTCTGGTACAAGTGAAAAACTTGAAACAGTACTTTAATTTGGGTAAAGGTAACATTCTCAAAGCGGTCAATGACGTAAGCTTTGATATCTTTGAAGGTGAAACACTTGGCGTTGTAGGCGAGTCTGGCTGTGGTAAATCCACAACAGGTCGTACCATTCTGCGTCTTTATGAGCCAACTGGCGGAAATGTTAACTTCAACGGAACGGATATCTACAAGTTGTCCCCGCGCAAAATGAAAGAAATGCGTAAAGATATGCAGATGATCTTCCAAGATCCATATGCATCTCTTAACCCGCGTTTCAATGTTATGGATATTATCGGGGAGTCACTCGATATTCATGGTCTGGCTTCCAGCTCTAAAGAGCGCAAGAGACGAGTGGAGGAACTGCTTGATCTGGTAGGTTTGAATCCAAGTCATGCACTTCGTTATCCACATGAATTCTCCGGTGGTCAAAGACAACGGATCGGGATTGCGCGTGCGCTTGCTGTAGACCCTAAATTCATCATCTGTGATGAGCCATTGTCTGCACTGGATGTATCCATTCAGGCGCAGGTCGTTAAATTGCTTGAAGAACTTCAGCAACGTCTCGGCTTGACATACCTGTTTATTGCGCATGACTTGTCAATGGTTAAACATATCAGTGACCGTGTAGCTGTAATGTACATGGGTAAAGTGGTTGAGCTCGCAGAAAGTGAAGAACTATATGCGAACCCTGTCCACCCTTACACCAAAACATTGCTTTCCGCGATCCCTGTACCTGATCCGGAAGTGGAAGCGAACAAACGTCGCATCTTGCTGCCAGAAGAGCATATGAGCCCGATTCAGAACGGATCTGGCGGTCCTGCAAATGATCCGTACAACCTGGAAAATTCTCAATTGATTGAGGTTTCCAAAGGTCACTGGGTTGCAGAACCTTACGTATAATAGGAATATTAAAGCGATATGCTATTATTGATGTATTAAATGCCGCCGACTCGTTCGGCGGTTTTTTTCGTATTTTAATTACTTTCTTTTGACGAAGCGGCCCTGAATTCGGTACAATCAAGAAAGGCTCTTTGAAGCAGAATAGGAGGCAGACCTCATGAACGGTATTACCGAGGCACTCCGCAGCGGATCAAGACTTGCAGAAGATTATATCTGTTCAAGAGATGCTGCGCGTGGCCTTTACGAGTATGACATTCGCTGGGAATCAGGACTTCAGGCGCGTGCCGAGTGGCTGGACCAATCGGAAAACACACGTATTGATCGTCGTGATCTGGCAGAGTATTTACGTATATATAATAAGCGGGTGAACGACCATGGAGAGGTTCATGCGTCCATCACACGTCTTGCAGAACAAGATGCATTAGTGGTTACAGGAGGACAGCAGAGCGGTCTGCTCACCGGACCACTGTTCGTCATATACAAAGCCGCCAGCGTAGTGGCAGCTGCGCGTGAAGCGGAAGAAAGACTTCAACGCCCGGTAGTCCCAGTATTTTGGATTGCCGGTGAAGACCATGACTGGGATGAGGTTAACCACACATATCTACCTGATCGTCAGGGAGACATGAACAAGGTTAAGTTACAAGGACGATTCGCAGGAAGGGATTCTGTGAGTAATGTTCATGTGGATACGCAGCAGTGGATGAATGTACTCGAACAGGTGGAACATCTTTTACCTGATACGATACATAAACCAGGACTGATGAAATGCATCACAGAGATCCATCAATCCAGTTCAAATCTGAGTGATGCATTTGCCCGCATGATATCTGCTTTGTTTGCCAGCAGTGGACTTGTTCTAATGGATGCATCGGATCCAGATTTACGCAGGTTGGAACAGCCCGTGTTTGAGCGGTTGATACGAAAAAATGAAGTGCTGCGCAGCGCATACACTCAAGGTGCTTCGCTGGTACAACAAGCTGGTTATGCTATGCCTGCCGAAGTGGCGGAGGATGGAGCTAATCTGTTCTACATTCATGAAGGTACGCGTCTGCTCTTGTTGTTGAAGGACGGTTTATATAGTGATCGCAAAGGTTTGGTTTCTTTCTCAGAGGAACGTTTGCTTCAGGAACTGGGAGAACATCCGGAGCGCTTCAGTAACAACGTATTGACACGACCATTAATGCAAGATTCCGTGTTGCCTGTAGCCGCTGTTATTTTGGGGCAAGGTGAAATTGCATATTGGGGTTTGACTCGGGAAGCATTCCGTCAGTTCGGCCTGCAAATGCCCATTTTGTTGCCGCGGTTGTCTTTCACCATTATGGAAGATATTCATCACAAACATATGAAACAATATGGACTTTCTTTTCAGGATGTTCAATATCATATGGAAGAAAAGAAGGAGCAATGGCTCGCACAGCAGGAGACGTTCCAGGTAGATGAACAGTTTGACAAGGTTCAGGAAGCGTTTCTTGATCTGTATGGACCGTTGCTAGATGAGATCGCGGAGATTCATCCGGGGCTGGAACGAATTGGCGACACCAATTTGAGTAAAATCAACGAGCAAATGCAGTATCTGAAACAACAGACTCACAAAGCTATCGAAGATAAACACAATGTGAGTCTAAGGCACTGGAACGGCATTCAGAACTCCTTATTCCCAACGGGCAAACCACAGGAACGAGTACATAATGCACTCTTTTACCTGAATCGTTATGGCACCGAGTGGATCGATGAACTGATTAAGGCCTCAAGTGAATTCCTTGGAGAGCATAAGGTTATTGCACTGTAGAGCCCTTTATAATAGAAGAAACACATAAACGAGGAGGACGTGAAATGACTACACCTGCATTGCAAAACAGTATTGTTAAAGATATGGGACTCGCTTCAGAGGGTCACCTGAAAATTGATTGGGTAGAAGCGCATATGCCGGTACTGAACCGCATTCGTCGCCAGTTCGAACAGGATCTGCCCTTCAAAGGTTTGAAGGTTGCTATTTGTCTTCATCTGGAAGCGAAAACAGCTTACTTGGCAAAAGTGATCCAAGCCGGTGGAGCAGAAGTGACGATTACGCATAGCAATCCATTGTCTACACAAGATGATGTTTGCGCAGCATTGGTGGAAGACGGCGTTACGGTGTATGCGAAGTACAATCCGGAGCCTGCGGAATTCAAATCACTGCAACTGCGTGCGCTTGAGGTGAAGCCTGATCTCATTATTGATGATGGTGGAGACTTTGCAACCATTATTGCATCCGAGCGCCCTGACCTCGCAACAACCATTCGCGGAGGAGCAGAAGAAACGACAACGGGTATTATCCGTTTGAAAGCATTGGCGAAAGAAGGCCAATTGAAGTTTCCGATGGTTGCGGTTAATGACGCATACTGCAAGTATCTGTTTGACAATCGCTACGGTACTGGACAATCTGCATTCGACGGGATTATTCGTACAACTAACTTGGTTATCGCTGGTAAAAACGTAGTGGTAGCAGGTTATGGCTGGTGTGGTAAAGGTGTAGCGATGCGCGCCAAAGGTCTTGGTGCAAATGTGATCGTAACCGAGATCGATCCAATCAAAGCGGTAGAAGCACACATGGACGGGTTCCGGGTCATGACGATGGTGGAAGCCGCCAAATTGGGCGATTTCTTTATTGCAGTTACAGGCAATAAGGATGTTATCACAGGGGAGCATTACGATGTGATGAAGGATGGAGCGATCCTGAGTAATGCGGGTCACTTTGATGTTGAAGTGAATAAACCTGAACTGGCTAAACGTTCCGAATCGATTCGCACAGTTCGTCGCAACATTGAGGAATATCGTTTCAAAGATGGTCGTAAAATGTACCTTCTTGCTGAAGGTCGTCTTGTGAACCTGGGTGCAGCAGATGGTCACCCTGCCGAAATCATGGATACAACGTTTGCTCTGCAGGCGCTTGGTCTGCGTTATGTAAGTGAGAATTATGAAAACTTGGGTAAAAACGTTGTTAATGTACCTTATGATATTGACCAGCAGGTTGCCAGCTATAAACTTGAAAGCCTGAATATTGGCATCGACTCCTTGTCAGCTGAGCAAGAGAAATATCTGGATAGCTGGAAATTTTAAGCACTATCCAATAATTACAAGCTGATGAAATGATTCAATAGGTATAGAATGGTTTATTGATGATATGGCTCATGTGCGGGTAGACATACGATTGCCCGTTTAAGGGAAGCGTCTTTGATCCTGAGTTACAGGATCAAGGACGTTTTTTTATGCTGAAAAATTAAAAAATCAAGTCATGCAAGAAGGGTTTTGATTTTTTTGTGCGAATCTATTATGCTTAGGTGGTGGAAAGTGGGGCAAAGTGGGAGAAACGGGTGAGGAGTGAGTGGGCCAATGTTTATGGGGGAGTTCCAACATAGCATTGATGATAAGGGTCGGGTTATCATTCCGGCTAAATTCCGCGAATCTCTGGGACCGTCTTTCGTTGTCACACGGGGTTTGGACCAGTGTCTTTTCGTGTACCCCATGGAGGAGTGGGGGGTCATGGAACAGAAGCTCAAAGCACTGCCATTGATGAAATCTGATGCACGTGCGTTTACCCGGTTTTTTTTCTCGGGTGCAACCGAATGTGAACTGGACAAACAGGGCAGGGTAAATCTGCCGGGCAATTTAAGAGAGTATGCCAAGCTGGACAAGGATTGTGTTGTTCTTGGCGTGTCGAACCGGGTGGAGATTTGGAGCAAAGGCATATGGGAGAGTTATTTCAATCAATCCGAAGAAGCATTCAACGACATTGCCGAAAAGCTGGTCGATTTTAATTTTGATTTATAAAGTCAGGAGGGGTGCAGGTTGTTTCACCACATAACCGTACTCAAAGAAGAGGCAACAGAGGGATTAAACATCAAGCAGGACGGTATATACGTGGACTGCACTTTAGGCGGTGGCGGACATAGCTCCGTGATTGCTTCCAAGCTCGGTCCAGGGGGACGTCTGATCGCACTTGATCAGGATGATTGGGCTTTGGATAATGCTCGCGAGAAGCTCGCAGCTTATGGAGAACGTGTAACATTGGTGAAAACCAATTTTCGGGATCTGGAACAGGTACTCAAGGATCTGGATGTACCAATGAAGGATGGTGTACCACAGGTCGACGGTATTTTGTACGACTTGGGTGTGTCATCCCCGCAATTTGATGAAGGAGAACGTGGATTCAGCTACAATCACGATGCTCCGCTCGATATGCGAATGGACCAGGATGCAATGCTGACGGCCAAAGAGATTGTGAATGAGTGGCCAGAAGAAGAGATTGCTCGAATTTTGTATCGCTATGGTGAAGAGAAGTTTTCGAGAAGAATTGCCCGTGTTATCGTGGGAAAACGAGCGCAATCTACCATTGAGACGACAGGTGAACTCGTGGAACTGATCAAGGAAGGCATCCCGGCGGCAGCTCGCCGTACAGGTGGACATCCTGCCAAACGCAGCTTCCAGGCATTACGCATTGCCGTCAACGATGAGTTGGGTGCGTTTGAAGAAGGCTTACATCAGGCTGTTCGTTGTCTGGCACCAGGAGGACGTGTATCTGTTATTACCTTCCACTCCCTTGAGGATCGGATATGTAAACAGATTTTCAGCAGTTATCTGGAAAAATGTACATGTCCACCCGATTTTCCGTTGTGTGTATGCGGCGGCAAGGGGACCCTGCGTTTAGTTAACAGAAAACCGTTGATTCCAACGGAAACGGAATTGACCGAAAATTCACGTGCTCGTTCAGCCAAGCTGCGCGTAGCCGAGAAATTGTAGATCAAGAGTGGAGGAGAGAATCGGAGTATGGCATATACACGTGGTAATCTCGCTGTAAAAGAAAAAGCGTCCCAGGAACGTGTGACCCAGCAACGATACAAAGAAACCACCAAAGTGGTGACCCGTCGTACGGGTCTTCCGGCACGCGAGAAGATTTTGTATCTGATTACCCTGGTTGCAGTTATCCTTGTTGGAGGAGCCTTGATGTCTCGTTATGCTCATATCTATGATCTGAACAAGCAGGCGCAGTCCACTATTTCGGATATCAAGGGGTATGAGAAGACGATTGCAGACCTGCAAGTGGAAAAAGAAACATTGAACAACCAGGTCATCGAAAATGCAAAACAACTTGGTTACGTTGAAGCTTCCGGTAAGGATGTCATTTATGTACCTCGCTCAACAAGTACGAAATCAACTGGCACTGAGTCGTCCTCGAATACAGCAAGCAGTAAGTAAAGAGGTGTTCCGATGATAAAAAGAATAAAGATGCGCACGTTGCTTATAGGGGGATGTATTACCCTCTTTTTTCTTGTACTCGTAACCCGAATCTTTTTCATTCAGGTTGTGAATGGCGGTGAATGGCAGAAACGGGCAGCCGGTTTGGTAGAGCGGGAACAGACGATTAAGGCTGCACGTGGAACGATTACGGATCGAAATGGTAATATTTTGGCTACCGATGCCCCTGCGTATACGGTTTCTGTTAATCCGTTATTAATTAATGAACTCGGAATTCAGGATGTTGTTACGGAGAAACTCTCTACCCTTCTTGGGAAAAATGAGAGTGAGATGCGTGCTTTGGTCACAGCGAAGAAAAAAGATGGTGAGTTTTTTCAGCAACGTGAAGTACGGAGTGAAGGATATAAGATAAGTCCAGAGCTTGCGGAAAAAGTCAACGAACTGCGTGAGGAATTACAAGAAGAGTACAAGGCTCGTAATGCAATTGTGATGGCTCAGGAGTCGAAGCGTTTTTACCCTGAAGAAACACTTGCTTCTCACCTCTTGGGATATATGAGCCGTGATGGGAAAGCTGTCAATGGACTTGAAGTCTCATATGATGAAGCACTGACAGGTACAGATGGATATTTGAATTATCAGAAGGATGCCAAAGGCATTAAACTTCCGGATTCACAGGATAACTATCTGCCACCTCAGAACGGTAATAACCTTACGCTGACCATCGATGATACGATCCAGTTCTACATTGAGGATGCAATGAAAGAAGCCGTTGCCAAGTATAATCCACTGAGCATGACGGTCATTGCCGCGGACCCAAACACGATGGAGATTCTAGGGATGGCGAACTGGCCAACCTTTAACCCGAATACGTATGGGAGTACACCTGATCAAAAGAATTTTATCAACCATGCTACTCAATCAATCTATGAGCCAGGGAGTACATTCAAAATAGTTACGCTAGCAGGGGCTGTTGAAGAAAAACTCTTTGATCCCAATGCAAGTTTTGAATCCAAACGTATGTATATCGGTGGTTTCCCGATTAGTGATAATGGTCATTCCTATGGTTGGATCTCGTATCTCGAAGGTGTCAAACGGTCAAGTAACATTGCTTTTGTTAACTTGGGTTACAACATGCTTGGCGGTGAACGTCTGCGTCATTACATAGACGAATTCGGCTTCGGCAAAAAGACGGGTATTGATCTGCCAAATGAGGCAGCGTCCCCGATCAAGCCACTGGTTTACAAATCCGAGATTGCTACTGCTGCTTACGGTCACGGTCTTGTACAGGTAACACCAATTCAACAGGTCGCAGCCATCTCTGCGATTGCCAACGGCGGCAAATTGCTGGAGCCACATCTGGTGAAGGAGATCAAGAACCCGAATGATGGAACAACGGAAGTCATCAAACCCAAAGTTGTTCGTCAGGTGATTTCCAAGGAATCTTCCAAACTGGTGAGCGGTTATCTGGAACAAGTGGTTGCAGACCAAACGATTGGTACCGGTCGTAACGCCTATATTGAAGGTTACCGTGTAGCTGGTAAGACAGGTACAGCAAGAAAGGTTGTTAACGGAGCATACAGCAAGTCAAAAGACGTTGTATCGTTTATTGGATTCGCGCCCGTGAATAATCCGAAGATTGCTATACTTGTTGTCATTGACCAACCGGATGGAACCAACATTGGGGGAGGAACCGCAGCTGCGCCGGTGTTCAAAAAGATTGTCAGCCAGACTCTTCAATACATGGGAATACCCAAAGATACAGCCAAAACTCCTGACAAAAAGTCAAAAGAAGTCTCTGTCGTGCAAGCCAAGGCGCCTGACTTAAGTGGCAAGACAGCCAAACAAGCCAGAAGCCAGCTTCTAAGCGCAGGTATTGCTTATGTGACTCTTGGTCAAGGTGATAATGTAATTCGGCAGTATCCGGTTGCTGGCGCTTCTATGAATCCAGGCCAACGAATCTATCTGCTAACGGAAGAAAGCAGCAAGATGAAGATTCCCGATCTAACAGGTGAATCTCTCCGGGATGCCCTAGAAGTACTTTCTCTCATGAAAGTGGGGGTTACGGTCAAGGGCGAGGGTTATGTCGTGAAGCAAACCGAGCAGGTCGCAGGTGAGCAGAGAACTGTGCAGTTGAACTTGCAAACTGCTAAAGCTGCAGTGACAGGTATAGCCGATGAGGCTCCAATCTCTTCTGATCCGTCATCAGAAGCTGAAGTGAAGGAACAAGAGGCTTCGGCCGGAGAAGCTAAAACCGACGAAACAGACGAAACAGATAACAGCAAGGCTCCTGCCAATGAATCCGAATCCTCTGACGATCCAGCAACAAACGGAGCTACGCTTCCTTAGGGAGCTCTGACAGCTTGTTCTAACCCCCGGTTGTCCTGAATATTCATGAATGGAACGAATGTCATGATTTTGGGACGAGTGGGGGGATCTTTTCGTGAAGGGATCAAGCGTAAATCTGCGGCGCAGGTTGCTATGGAGTTTAATGATTTTAGTTTTGTTATTTTCGGCTCTGATGATCAGGCTTGCTTATGTACAGCTCGGGGAAGGCCCTGAATTGTCAGCAAAAGCAGAAGAATCCTGGCGGCGTAATATTCCTTACTCAGCCAAGCGAGGGGAGATCCTGGATCGAAATGGAACCTCTCTGGCCTATAATGTGACAACACCAACCATTATGGCCATTCCGGCTCAGGTGAAAGAAGCTGAAACGACGGCTAAAGCGCTGGCCCCATTGCTTGGGATGACGGAAGAAAAAGTGCTCGCAACCATCAAGAAACGAGAACTCATTGTACGACTACAACCCGGCGGCCGCAAAATTACGATGGAGAAAGCTCAGCGCATCCGTGATTTGAAGCTTCCGGGTATCGTTGTTGCTGAAGACAATAAACGTTTTTATCCTTATGATGATTTGGCTGCCCATATTCTTGGTTTTACGGGCATTGATAATCAGGGCTTAACGGGTGTCGAGAAGAAATATGATGATAAGCTGAATGGTTTGAATGGCAGTGTGTCCTACTTGTCCGATGCGGCCGGAAGGCTAATGCCGGGCTCATCCGAGAAGTATGTGGAACCGAAGGACGGCCTTAACCTCAAGCTGACCATTGATAAATCCATTCAGTCCATCATGGAGAGAGAACTGGATCAGGCCATGGTGAAGTTCCAGGCGAACTCAGCATTGGCCATAGCGATGAATCCCAAAACGGGTGAAATTTTGGGGATGTCCAGCAGGCCGGGATACGAACCTGCCGATTATCAGCAATATCCCGCGGAGATATACAATCGAAATTTACCGATCTGGATGACCTACGAGCCGGGCTCCACATTTAAGATCATTACTTTGGCAGCAGCGCTTGAAGAGAAAAAGGTCAATCTGCAACAGGATCAATTTTTTGATCCCGGATATGTTGAGGTGGGTGGGGCCCGTCTGCGTTGCTGGAAAAAGGGCGGCCACGGAAGTCAGACCTTCTTACAAGTTGTGGAGAACTCATGTAACCCGGGCTTTGTGGCTTTGGGGCAGAGGCTGGGCAAAGAATCGCTCTTCTCCTATATTAAAGACTTTGGTTTCGGTACCAAGACAGGGATCGACCTTAGCGGAGAAGCCAGTGGAATTCTGTTCAAACTGTCCAGAGTGGGACCTGTCGAGCTTGCAACGACGGCTTTTGGTCAAGGTGTATCCGTAACGCCCATTCAGCAAGTAGCAGCTGTGTCAGCGGCCATCAATGGGGGGAAACTTTACAAGCCTTATGTTACGAAAGCGTGGGTCCATCCGGTCACAGGAGAAGTCATGGAAGAAGCCAAGCCGGAACTGGTTCGTCAGGTGATCTCGGAGAATACATCCAAACAAGTACGTGAAGCACTCGAGAGTGTTGTCGCAAAAGGTACCGGGCGTCCGGCATTCATTGATGGATACCGGGTCGGTGGCAAAACAGGTACAGCCCAGAAGGTTATCAACGGACGTTATTCCTCGACCGAGCATATCGTATCCTTTATCGGATTTGCACCAGCAGATGATCCACAGATTGTGGTCTATACCGCAGTTGATAATCCCAAAGGAATTCAGTTCGGAGGTGTGGTTGCCGCCCCGATTGTACAGAACATCCTTGAAGATGCTTTGCACTATATGAATGTACCTGTTCGGAAGGATCAGGTCGCCAAAGAATACAAGTATGGTGAAACCAAAATCGTGACAGTCCCAGACCTGACAGGAGCTACTGTTGAAGATCTGTACGAAGACCTGAACATGAATTTTATGCTGGCGAAGTCTGGCAGTGGTAAATACGTGATTAATCAGGCACCCAAACCTGGGGCGAGGGTAGATCAGGGATCAACTATCCGCATTTATATGGGGAATGTACTGAACGATGCACATGATCACACAAAGGATGAATAACGGGGCTTAGGGGTAGTTTGAGGCTTCTAGCGCAACAAAATTCATCCAAGTGCGTTTCATTATTGGGTTGTATTGACGATATTAATAAATACAGACATATGTTAAAACAGAAGTATAATTGGAAAAGTGAGGTTATTCATGTGCTTTTAAAACAATTTGCATCGATGCTGACCACCGCCCGCCTCGTGGGCGAATCAAATACAGAATGCCAAAACCTTCAGACAGATTCCCGGCAGGTAAAACCGGGTGATCTGTTTATCTGTCTTCCGGGACATACGGTAGATGGTCATGATTATGCAGAAAAAGCTGTAAATGCCGGTGCAGTTGCATTGGTGGTTGAACGGCAGCTGGATCTGCCTGTACCACAATTGCTGGTGAAGGACAGCCGATTTGCGATGGCTGTTCTGGCAGATTTCTTTTTTGACTCGCCAAGCCAGAAGATGAATATGATTGGTGTAACGGGAACGAACGGAAAAACAACGACCACCTATTTGATTGAAAAAATCATGAGTGATTACGGACGCAAGACGGGATTGATCGGTACTATTCAAATGCGGTATGACGGTCGCACCTACCCGATGTCAGGAACAACACCAGAGGCGCTTGATCTGCAGCGTAGTCTGCATGATATGGTTCAGAAGGGTACGGACTGCTGTGTTATGGAAGTTTCTTCTCACGCATTGGAACAAGGGCGAGTAAAGGGAACGAATTTCCGTACTGCGGTATTTACTAACCTGACGCAAGATCATCTGGACTACCACCATTCCATGGAGGAATATCGCGGGGCCAAAGGATTGTTCTTTGCACGTCTGGGTAACGGTTATACGGAAGATGTTACACAGCGTAAATATGCTGTCATCAATGCAGATGACCCGGCAGCGGATTATTTCATCTCTGTGACTGCGGCTGAAGTGATTACATATGGCATGGGTGAAAAGGCGGATGTACGCGCATCCCAAATCTCAATCACGTCTCAGGGAACTTCTTTCCACGTGGATACATTTGCAGGCAGCACAGATATTCGCTTGCGCATGGTAGGCAAATTCAATGTATACAATGCAATGGCAGCAATCTCTGCAGCGCTGGTTGAAGGAATTCCGCTGGAAGAGATCAAGCGCAGTCTGGAGACGGTTCCGGGCGTGGATGGACGTGTTGAAGGAGTGGACGAAGGACAGCCATTTGCTGTTATTGTCGATTATGCCCATACACCGGATGGACTTGAGAATGTGTTGCGTACGGTGAAGGAATTTGCCGAAGGACGTGTGATCTGCGTGTTTGGCTGTGGTGGTGACAGGGACCGTACCAAACGCCCTCTCATGGGGAAAATTGCTGCGAATTATAGTGATTTTGTACTGGTTACTTCCGATAATCCACGGACAGAAGATCCGGATCTGATTCTTAAAGACATTGAACAGGGCCTGATTGAAGAATCCGTTCCTGCTGAACGTTATACGATGATTGTGGATCGACGCCAGGCGATTCATGAAGCTATTGAAATGGCAAGCCCAGCCGATGTAGTATTGATTGCGGGCAAGGGTCACGAGACCTATCAGATTATCGGCACAACCAAAACCGATTTTGATGACCGAATCATAGCTAAAGAAGCGATAAGGGGCAAATCCAATTGATAAAAAGAACATTGGCACAATTGGCCGAGATGTGTGGAGGAACATTAAGTGACGTTGCTGCTCATGGCAATGTAATGGTCGAAGGGGTGTTTACCGATTCGCGTAAACCTCTGGAAGGCAGTTTATTTATCCCGCTAGTGGGTGAAAGGTTTGACGGACACGAATTTGTGCAAGCCTGTCTAGAGAAGGGGGCTGCAGGCGCGATCTGGCAAAAGGATCATGGTATTCCGCCACAAGGAGCTGTCATTGTTGTTGACGACACACTTGTCGCGCTGCAAGCACTCGCATCTGCTTATCTAACGGAGAATAAAGCGGCTGTAGTCGGCATTACAGGCAGCAACGGCAAGACAACAACAAAGGACATCGTAGATACCATTCTCTCGACGACGTTCAAAGTGCATAAGACGCAAGGCAACTTCAATAATCACATTGGTTTACCACTGACTGTACTAAGCATGGACCCGGATACCGAGATTATCATTTTGGAGATGGGTATGAGTGGTCGCGGGGAAATTAACGATCTGTCGGTTATTGCGCAGCCTGATGTAGCGGTCATTACCAATATTGGTGAATCACATCTGCTTCAGCTGGGGTCCAGACTGGAGATTGCCAGAGCCAAAGCCGAGATTGCCGCGGGATTGAAGCCTGGCGGGTTACTGATCTACAACGGAGACGAGCCTTTAATTGCACAAGTCCTTGAAGAACCCGCAACGAAACAACCCGATGGATTGCAGCGGTTTACATTTGGTCTGCAAACCGATAATGATGACTATCCTACCGGACTTATGAATGCGCAGAACGGGGTAGTTTTCACCACCAAACAGTCTGGAGAACATGCATTTACGCTACCTCTGCTAGGAACGCATAATGTTGTTAACTGTCTGGCTGCTTTGGCAGTAGCCCGTCATTTCAAAGTGACGACGGAGCAGATTGCCGCGGGATTGTCTCGCTTGAAACTGACAGGCATGCGTATTGAGGTTACGCAAGGCGTTAGTGGTCTAACCCTGCTGAATGATGCATACAATGCAAGTCCAACCTCCATGAAGGCCGCAATCGATGTACTAGAAGGTCTGAAAGGATACCGCATGAAAGTGGCTGTGCTTGGTGATATGCTTGAACTCGGTCCCCAAGAGCAGGATCTGCATTACGGAATCGGAGAGTATATCACATCGGCCAAAATGGACATGGTGCTGGTATATGGTCCGCTATCAGCCAAGATTGCTGAAGGAGCAAGCAAGCATATGCCTACAGAGGCTGTGCATGCTTTTATAGATAAAGAAGAAATGACCCGTTATCTACTGGATAAACTACATCCCAGAGACGTTGTTTTGTTCAAAGCTTCAAGAGGCATGAAGCTGGAGGACGTGGTCGAAGCACTACAAATAGCACCATTACAGAATCGAGTAGACTAGAGGGGTGAACCCATGGATTTTCAGGTATTACTGTTAACAATCGGCGTTTCATTTATTCTGGCGGTGATTGCCGCACCGCTCCTGATTCCGCTGTTACGTCGAATGAAATTCGGACAGCAAGTTAGGGAAGATGGGCCTCAGAGCCATTTGAAAAAAAGCGGAACACCTACAATGGGTGGAGTCGTCATTTTAGTTGCGTTCACATTGGCCTTTTTGAAATTTTCGGCAGTCAAGAATACAGACTTTTATGTCTTGCTCGTGGCTACCCTGGGATTCGGGCTGATTGGCTTCCTGGATGATTACATCAAAATTGTGTTCAAACGTTCGCTGGGACTGACGGCCAGACAAAAAATGCTGGGCCAATTGTTCTTCAGTGCAGTGATGTGTGTCTTGCTGATCCAGAATGGACACAGCACAGCCATCTCTATTCCGGGTACGTCATTCTCGTTTGACTGGACCGGATGGTTCTATTATCCGTTTGTTGTATTCATGATGCTTGCCATTACCAATGCGGTTAACTTTACCGACGGTTTGGATGGTTTGCTATCAGGGGTAAGTGCGATTGCCTTTGGCGCGTTTGCCATTGTGGCGATGCAAGCCACGTCTATGCCGGCAGCAGTGTGTGCAGCAGCGATGATCGGGGCCGTACTCGGTTTTCTGGTATATAACGCACATCCGGCCAAAGTATTTATGGGAGACACCGGTTCTCTGGGCATTGGCGGTGCGATTGGTGCGGTAGCCATTGTAACCAAGACAGAGCTTCTATTTGTCATCATTGGCGGTATTTTTGTTATCGAGATCCTGTCTGTCATCATTCAAGTGGTATCATTCAAGACTCGTGGCAAGCGTGTATTCAAAATGAGCCCCATTCACCATCACTTTGAATTAAGCGGTTGGTCAGAATGGCGGGTTGTTATTACCTTTTGGGCGGTAGGCGCAATTTTGGCCGCTCTTGGACTTTATCTCAACAAGGGGTTGTAGATCATGAACCATCCTGAATCATATCGCGGACAACAAGTCGTTGTGCTCGGATTGGCCAAAAGCGGCGTACAGGTCGCCAAAGTGCTGGATCGCGCCGGAGCGAAGGTTACAGTAAATGATAAAAAAGAGAGAGATCAATGTCCCGAAGCTTCCGAATTGGAGGCTTTGGGAATTTCTGTTGTATGCGGAGGGCATCCGGATGATCTGATTCACAGTGGTGTGAAGCTGGTTGTCAAAAACCCGGGTATCCCCTACCATGCAGCTCCTGTGCAGCAAGCTTTGGCATTGGGCATTGAAGTGGTGACCGAAGTAGAGGTTGCTTATCATCTATGTGCTGCACCCATGATCGGGATTACGGGCTCCAACGGTAAAACAACAACGACCACTTGGGTGGGTAAAATGTTGGTGCATGCCGGCCTCAAGCCGATCGTTGCCGGTAATATCGGAACACCTCTCTGTGAAGCGGCAGAGCAAGCTTCTCCAGATAATTGGATGGTTGTTGAACTTAGCAGTTTCCAGCTCAAAGGAACGGTTGATTTCCGTCCCCGGATTGCCAGCTTGCTTAACGTTGCAGAGACGCATCTGGACTATCATGGGGATCTGGATGATTATGTGGCTTCCAAAGCGAAACTGTTCGCGAATCAGCAGCCTGACGACGTGGCCATTCTGAATTGGGATGATGCGGTATGTCGTGGTCTGGTTCCTTACATCAAAGGCAGATTGCTTCCCTTCTCAATGATTGAGAAGTTGGATGTAGGTGTGTATGCAGATCCTCCTTATGTGGATGGAGAAGAGGATGATGTGAAGCGTCAGATTATCTACGCGGATGAAAACGGAAATCACCACACCATTATTGACATCGAGAACATTGGCATCGCTGGACGATTCAATGTGGAAAATGCAATGGCCGCTGTGGCCATTGCCGTAGCGGCAGGAGCTGATCCAGCAGTGCTGGCTGCTCCGCTTGCAGATTTCAAGGCGGTTGAACACCGACTTGAATATGTCCTGGAGCATAACGGCTCTGCATACTACAACAACTCCAAAGCGACCAATTCGAAAGCTACGGTTATGGCCCTGAATTCGTTCAAGGAACCGGTCGTATTAATTGCTGGAGGGTTGGATCGAGGGTCAGACATGATGGAGTTGTTACCCTTGTTCCAGGAACGGGTAAAAGCTGTCGTTGCAATTGGAGAGACACGGACAAAAATTGCCAAGGTCGCGGAACTTGCCGGATTAAAGCAAATTAAGGTCGTCGATAATGAGGAGGACGCTGCCCGGACGTTAACCGTTGCTGTGCAGGAAGCATCGAAGCTTGCCACTGTTGGAGATGTCGTTTTGTTATCCCCGGCATGTGCAAGTTGGGACATGTTTGCTTCCTATGAAGAGCGGGGACGCATTTTTAAAGAGGCGGCGCATAACTTGTAAGTAGGGGGGTGGAAAAGCCCCTACTTCCATGCAAGGGGTGGCCTCCTGATGAAACAGACGCGACCAGCACCAGATATTTGGTTGCTGATTTGTATTTTGGCATTGCTTGCCATCGGCATTATTATGGTATATAGTGCGGGCTCGGTGCTTGCCTTTCATGACTATGGCGATTCATTTTATTTTGTAAAAAGACAGGCTCTGTTTGCGGTGCTTGGGCTTGTGGCCATGTTCGTAACTGCTAATGTAGACTACCGGGTGTGGAGGAAATATGCCAAGCCTATATTGATTGCCTGTTTTATTATGCTCATTGCGGTGCTCATTCCTGGAATCGGTGTGGTTCGCGGTGGTGCACGAAGTTGGCTGGGCATTGGTTCGTTCGGTATTCAGCCCTCAGAATTCATGAAGCTGGGCATGATTCTGTTTCTCGCTCACTGGCTGAGCAAGGAACCGGGTAAAATCAAAACCTTCACAACGGGGCTTCTGCCACCGCTGGGATTGATTGGTTTGGCTTTTGGGATTATTATGCTGCAACCTGATTTGGGGACTGGCACTGTGATGATGGGCGCATCGATGCTTATTATTTTCACAGCCGGAGCGCGAATGAAACATCTGAGCTTGCTTGCTCTTGGCGGCGTAGCGGGGTTTGCAGCTTTGATTGCAGCAGCACCCTATCGGTTGCAGCGTATCACAGCGTTTTTGGACCCGTGGTCCGATCCGCTGGGTGCCGGATATCAGATCATTCAATCCTTATACGCAATTGGTCCTGGTGGACTGGCGGGATTGGGACTGGGTATGAGCCGGCAGAAGTACAGTTATGTACCTGAACCGCAAACGGACTTTATTTTTAGTATTTTGGCCGAAGAACTCGGCTTTATAGGTGGAATGATTGTATTATTGTTGTTTCTGGTGCTGGTGTGGAGAGGGATGCGTGTAGCCATGACCATTCCGGATGCCTTCGGCAGTCTGCTTGGTGTTGGTATCGTAGGTATGGTCGCCGTACAGGTCATTATTAACATTGGTGTTGTCATTGGCATGATGCCTGTTACGGGCATTACATTGCCTCTGATCAGTTACGGCGGATCATCACTGACCCTCATGCTCACAGCACTGGGCATTTTAGTGAATTTATCCCGTTATGCGAGGTGACTATGCGATGCGAGTCGTTCTAAGCGGTGGCGGTACGGGTGGACATATCTATCCGGCCGTTGCCATAGCAAGACAATGCGAGGCGGAGAATCCGGACTCGACATTTCTATACATCGGAGGAACCAGAGGTCTGGAAAGTAAACTGGTTCCCCAAGAAAATATTCCTTTTAAATCCATTGATATTACGGGCTTTCGGCGGAAATTGTCCATCGAAAACCTGAAGACGGTCATGCGTTTCATTCAAGGAGTACGCAAGTCCAAAAAAATGCTGAAGGAATTCAAACCGGATGTTGTGATTGGTACAGGTGGATATGTATGTGGACCTGTGGTATATGCAGCAACAAAACTGGGGATTCCGAGTATAATTCATGAACAGAACGCCATCCCTGGCCTGACGAACAAATTTTTGATGCGTTATGTGGACACGGTTGCCGTTAGCTTTGAAGGTTCTGAAAAATCGTTTTCCGGCGCGAAAAAAGTGATTTACACCGGTAATCCGCGAGCGACTACGGTAGCCCAGGCTAGCCGTGATCGTGGTTTTGCCACGTTAGGTGTACCGATGAACAGCCGTGTTGTTCTTGTGGTTGGTGGCAGTCGCGGGGCAAAAGCAATCAATCAGGCCATGGTGGACATGGCTCCAATGCTGGAACAACTGGACGATGTACATGTCGTTTACGTGACAGGCGATACCTATTTTGATGAAACGCGTGAAGCCATTCGCAGCTCATTGGGTACGATGCCAAACCACCTGCATGTCCTGCCTTACGTGCATAATATGCCTGAGGTGCTTGCCTGCACATCCTTGATTGTAAACCGCGCCGGTGCATCATTCCTTGCGGAGATTACATCACTGGGTATTCCTTCGATTCTGATTCCATCACCTAACGTGACTAATAATCATCAGGAAGCCAATGCACGCACGCTTGAAGGTGGAGGCGCATCACTCACGATGCTGGAGAAGGATCTTACAGGCAAAGTCCTGTATGAAGCCATCGCCAAGATTATGAATGATGAATCGGGACGCAAACGAATGGCTGAAGCCTCTAGGAAACTGGGGAAACCCGATGCAGCTGAAGTGCTTGTTCATGAAATTCAGCGTCTTGCTGCACGCCGATAAAGTGTGATTGTGGGCGATTGTCACACACAAGACGGGGCTGACATAAGATACCGTATAAATCGTGACCATCGTTCCATGGCGCCAGAACACGGTCTGTAACAACAGAACATACCGTGCTCATCGGTTTTGAAGCAAAGGAGGAAGCAAACATGCATCAGTGGATATCGTTACTATCCCAGAATAATGTTGGCAGAGTTCTTGAAAACGAATCGCTAGCCAAATACACCACATGGAAGATCGGCGGTCCTGCGGATGCACTGGTCATTCCCGAGAATAAAGAGCAGATGATGAATCTCGTTCAATTGCTTCACATGTATCAGATTCCGTGGATGCAACTTGGACGGGGCTCAAACATGCTGGTGTCAGACAAAGGAATACGTGGTGTTGTGGTGAAACCAGGCGAGGGCTTTGATTATGCCGAATTTCACGAAGGCGGTGTAACCGCCGGAGCGGCGCATTCTTTTGTTAAACTCAGCGTGGTTGCTGCCAAAAAGGAATGGGCCGGTCTGGAATTTGGCAGCGGTATCCCCGGCACTGTCGGTGGAGCTGTGTACATGAATGCAGGCGCGCATGGATCGGATGTGTCACGGATATTCAAATTCGCTGAGATTGTACTGGAAACAGGGGAATTGGTACGTTACAGCAAGGAGGACATGGATTTTGCCTACCGCCACTCTGTTCTGCATGACCGGAGAGGCATCGTGCTGGAAGCTACGTTTGAACTCCAGCATGGAGAGCGCAACGTCATTTCGGAAACGATGGCGGCTTACAAAGATCGCCGACGCCGCACACAGCCACTGCAGATGGCATGTGCAGGTAGTGTATTCCGAAATCCACCGGGTGATCATGCAGCCCGCCTGATTGAAGCAGCAGGGCTGAAAGGAATGACCCAGGGAGGCGCACAGGTATCCACCATGCATGCCAATTTCATTGTTAATACAGGCCAAGCAACAGCAGAGGACGTTATCACCCTAATGCAGCAGATACAGAGCACTATATCATCTCAAAACGGTATTAACCTGGTACCGGAAGTCTTCGTAGTGGGTGAGCGGTAAACCCCGGAGGTGATACATTGGACAAATTGGTGATTGAAGGCGGGAAACCCCTCTCAGGATCCATACGCATCCATGGAGCAAAAAATGCCGCTTTACCGATTATGGCCGCAAGTTTGTTGGCAGATGGAGAAGTTACACTGCATAACGTTCCACACTTGCTGGACATTGAAGTGATGCTGTATATCCTGGAACGGCTTGGATGCACGTGTCGGCATGAACAGGGAACAGTGACGATTAATACCTCGTCTATCCGGTCATATGATGTGCCAGAAGATCTAATGAAGCAGATGCGTTCTTCCATTTTTTTGATGGGACCATTGCTGGCTAAGTTTGGGCAAGTGTCAGTGTATCAGCCAGGCGGCTGTGCCATTGGAGAACGCAAAATTGATCTTCACCTCCGGGGCCTGGAAGCGCTCGGAGCTTTGATTGAAGAGCAGGACCAACAGATTATCTGTCATGGGCACAATCTGGTGGGTACAGATATTCATTTGGATTTCCCGAGTGTGGGAGCGACGGAGAATATCATGATGGCAGCCGTTATGGCTAAAGGGACGACAACCATCTGCAACGCCGCAAGAGAACCTGAAATCCAGGACCTGCAACACTTTTTGAATGCTATGGGTGCAAGCATTATTGGTGCAGGAACGGATACAATCACGATCAATGGTGTTGAGAAACTGAAACCTTGTTCCTATGAGATTATACCGGATCGAATCGTTGCCGGAACCGTGATGATTGCAGCAGCAGCAACACGAGGCAATGTTACGCTTACACACTGCAATCCTGCTCATCTTACTTCACTTATACATGTATTGAAGCGCACTGGTGTTCAAATCACAGTCTGCAATGATATAATGACGGTGAGCTGTATGAGCCGTCCCAAATCAGTAGACCGTATTGTGACTTCTCCGTATCCTTCGTTTCCGACAGATTTGCAATCGCAAATCATGGTGCTGCTCAGTTTGGCAGACGGATTCAGTGTGATGAAGGAAACGGTATTCGAGGGCCGGTTCAAACATGTGGATGAACTGAATGTGATGGGGGCTGATATTTCAGTCGATCTGAACGCAGCATTTATCCGTGGTGTTCCCCGTCTGTACGGGGCTACAGTAGAAGCAACCGATCTTCGTGCAGGTGCAGCCCTGGTCATTGCTGGTCTGGCTGCTCAAGGCAAAACGGTTGTGGAGCAAGTGCATCATATTGACCGGGGCTACGATCAGATCGAGAAGTTATTCCAAAGTCTTGGAGCATCGGTTGAGCGACAGTCGCCCGTTTCGAAACAGTTGGATTTTGCCAATTAACGTCCTTGGCGTCCCCTTCTTGAAGGGAGGGGACCTGAGGCTTTGTGGAGCGCTACTTATGCCTAAAAGTCAAATTCCGGTTCTGAAGAAGAATCGGCCAAAAGGAAACACAAGCCGCAAAATTGTAATTATTCTCTTATTATTATTTATTGTATTGCTGGCTGTATTATTCTTTCGTTCTTCCATGAGTCGGATTTCGGCAATTGAAATTACGGGTAATGTATATACAGCAACTTCAGAACTGCTGGAGAAAAG
Source organism: Paenibacillus sp. FSL R5-192 (assembly GCF_000517845.1). Classification (NCBI taxonomy): domain Bacteria; kingdom Bacillati; phylum Bacillota; class Bacilli; order Caryophanales; family Paenibacillaceae; genus Paenibacillus; species Paenibacillus sp. FSL R5-192. The sequence continues at coordinate 79,145 of NZ_ASPR01000079.1, forward strand.
CGGACTGAAAGAAGGCGAACAATTTTTTGGGACAAGTACTGCCGAGGTTATTGAGCGTCTCAAGACAATCAAGGCGATTTCCACCGTTACCGTGGACAAAAAGTTTCCGGGGATTATCCATATCAAGGTTCAGGAATATGCCACGGTTGCTTATGAGCTTGGTTCTGATGGTACGCTAAAAGCGATATTAGCCAGTGGGACAAGCTTGACGGTTCCGGCAACAATTGGTGTTGCTGTGGAGAAGCCTATATTGACCCAATGGAAGGCTGATGATCCACTCAAAGCCAAACTGAGCCAGACACTGGCTAAAATTCCGAATGAATTGACGACGGATATTTCGGAAATTATTCCGAATCCAACGCCTTCATTTCCGGATCAGATTCGGATGTATACCAAATCGCAGTTTGAAGTGATTACAACCGTCTCTCTTTTATCGGATAAAGTGGAGTATCTGAATCAGGTGATTGAGACCGAACGGCCTGGGAAAATCACCATGCTTGAGGCAGATACCTATGTCCCTTTCATCCCGGATGACCCGGAAGATGATGCTGAACCAGGAGCAAGCCCCTGATCTTTGCCATGATGAGGCTGGACTGAATATGAAAGCCTAGGCAGGTCGGGGTTTGACCCCGTCAGAGCAATGAAACTTGTTCTTTCTGAGATGAAGAAAAAATGATACACTTGAACTTATGGCACATGAGTTGCCTCCTTCTTTTTTCTTCAATGTTTTATGTCTGGCAACCAGATTTTGACACCCAAAAACATTGTAGAAAAAAGAGGGAAAGCCTGAAGTGTGTTGAATATGTTTTAAGAGTGTTTAAATTCGAACGTAATTTACTATTGGAGTCAGGAGGTGCCACAGACTTGAGCAACAATGACATCATTGTTAGTTTGGACATCGGTACATCCAAAATTCGCGCTATTATTGGGGAAATGAATAATGGAACCTTTAATATTATAGGAGTTGGATCTGCCGACTCGGAGGGAATTCGCAAAGGTGTAATCGTAGATATCGATCAGACGGTGCAGTCGATTCGCAACGCAGTGGATCATGCAGAACGTATGGTAGGTATTCAAATATCCGAAGTGTATGTTGGAATCTCGGGAAATCATATCGGACTGATGAGCAGTCACGGCGTCGTGGCTGTGTCTAACGAGGATCGTGAAATCGGAGAAGAAGACATGGAACGGGTGTTGAAAGCAGCCGAAGTCATTGCAGTTCCACCGGAACGGGAAATTATTGATGTTGTCGCCAAGCAATATGTTGTGGATGGCTTGGAGGGCATACAGGACCCCCGTGGTATGATTGGTGTTCGTCTGGAAGTTGAAGCAACGATCATAACGGGTGCAAAAACCGCGATACATAATCTTTTGCGCTGCGTGGAAAAAGCGGGTCTGAAAGTAAGCGATCTGGTTCTCATGTCGCTTGGAGCGGGTCAACTGGCTTTGTCCAAAGATGAAAAAACGATGGGTTCAGTGCTTGTTGATATTGGAGCAGGTGCAACAACCATCGCCATTTTTGAAGAAGACAGTCTTGTTGCAACATCAACGTTGCCTATAGGTGGGGAATTCGTAACAAATGATATCGCCTATGGCTTACGCACGTTAACGGATCAGGCGGAGAAGGTGAAACTGAAATATGGCTGTGCCTGGTTGGATGATGCTGCTGCGGATGTGATGTTCAAAGTCACCCGAATTGGCAGTAATGTAGACAAGGAGTTTTCACAGGAGGATCTGGCAGCAATTATTGAACCTAGGGTTCAAGAAATATTCCAGATGATATCCCAAGAAGTGAAGCGTCTTGGTTACAACGAGCTTCCTGGAGGTTATATACTAACGGGAGGTACGGTCTCTATGCCGGGGGTTCTGCAGGTCGCTCAGCATGAGCTTGCTGCTTCGGTACGAGTTGCAGTTCCGGATTATATTGGTGTGCGTGACCCCGGGTTTACAAGCGGAGTCGGCATATTGCACAGTGTAATTCGCAGTTTGCGCATTCGTCCCTCGATCAATAACGGCGGTGGAAATAACAACAACAATAATAACAACAAGAAACCGACCAACCGTCCGAAGCCAAATACGGCACAGGAATCGGAGCAAAAACCCGGTCTGTTCGAGCGGCTGAAGAATATGTTCAGCGAATTTATATAACAGGTTGGATCCATTTCATACATTCTTGAAGCCGTCTGAATGCGCCGGTACTAAAATAAACGCTTTCGTTCGTCGATATATGAAATTGATTCGGTTCAAATCAAAAATTGGACGGGCCATCCATGCACATTGAGGGGGAGATGGAATAATATGTTGGAATTTGATTTCGAGATGGAGAGCTTGGCTCAAATTAAAGTCATCGGTGTAGGCGGCGGCGGAAGCAATGCAGTCAACCGTATGATTGAAAATGGTGTACAAGGTGTTGAATTTATTACGGTGAATACGGATGCTCAGGCGTTACACCTGGCGAAATCCGAGCATAAATTGCAAATCGGTGATAAATTGACTCGTGGTCTTGGTGCTGGCGCCAACCCGGATGTAGGTAAAAAAGCAGCGGAAGAGTCCCGCGATCTGATCATGAACACGTTGAAAGGTGCAGACATGGTATTTGTTACAGCCGGTATGGGCGGTGGTACAGGTACAGGTGCGGCTCCGGTTATTGCCGAAATCGCTAAAGAGTGTGGTGCACTTACCGTTGGTGTTGTAACTCGTCCATTTACATTTGAAGGACGCAAGCGTTCCAGCCATGCAGAGCAAGGTATTGAAGCTCTCAAGGAAAAAGTCGACACACTGATCGTGATTCCTAATGATCGTTTGCTCGAAATCGTAGACAAAAAGACTCCTATGCTTGAAGCATTCCGTCAAGCGGATAACGTACTTCGTCAAGCGGTACAAGGTATCTCTGATTTGATCGCTGTACCGGGTCTGATCAACCTTGACTTTGCTGACGTCAAAACGATTATGCACGAACGTGGTTCAGCTCTTATGGGAATTGGTGAATCAACTGGTGAGAATCGTGCCGCAGAAGCAGCACGGAAAGCCATTATGAGTCCTTTGCTGGAAACTTCTATTGAAGGTGCTCGCGGCGTAATCATGAATATTACGGGTGGCGTTAATCTGTCCCTGTATGAAGTGAACGAAGCGGCAGAGATCGTAACTTCTGCTTCCGACCCGGAAGTGAATATGATCTTTGGTGCCATCATTGACGAAGACCTGAAAGAGGAGATTAAGGTTACGGTTATTGCAACCGGTTTTGAAGATAAACCTGCTCCACCACCACCAGGACGTAAGCCAGCTCCAGCAACAGCGGAGACGACGGATACGCGTTCGCCGAACCTGCGTCCTTTCGGAAATCAGCCGAGCAATGATCAGCTGGACATTCCGACATTTTTACGCAATCGTTCACGCAATAATAACAACGATTAATACGCAAATCAATTTATTGGAAACCCGGTACTCCTTATGGAGCGACCGGGTTTTTTCTGTTTATTTAGATATCATAGCATACAGCAATGAACAAATTCTGAACAAAGAGCCTGAGCAATTCCGACAAAAAAAGTTGGAACCACACCCCCATGATTAGACAGACTTTGAACAGGGGGCTCCGTATACTTGTGAATATGCTCATGAATATCAGGATATCGGGTACCGGTATTTCGATATGTTGCGCGCAGGCAGGTGAAGACTTTGGTTGTTTATGTGGATCTGATTTTTTTGACAAACCTGTGTATTGACGGTGCACTCATCGGAATGACCGCCTGGATGCGCAAGACAAAGCTGGTTTGGTGGCGATGGTTGCTGTCAGCCATTGTGGGTGCATTATACGTGGTCATGATGTTTGTACCGGAGTTTGATTTTATGTTCACCTTTCTGATCAAGTTCGGGTTTTCGCTGGTCATGCTTACGATTGCTTTTGGTTTTAAAGGTCTGCAGGCTTTTGCGAGGACGCTCGGTACCTTCTATGTGATTAATTTTGTCGCTGCCGGAGGTATTCTGGGTGTGCATTACATGCTTCAGAGCTCCGGTGAGTTGTTTAACGGCATTTGGTTCACGGCTTCTGGCGGTATGTCATTTGATCTGAAAATTGCTTTCTGGTTCACGTTTATCGTATTTTTTTCTGTCCTGTTTTTATTCAAAGCTGTGCAGAGCTCAAAACGGAAAACGGATCGCATGACGACCTATTTGGGTAAAGTTGAGGTCTGCATCGATGAGGTAGTCATTTCTTGTACAGGCCTTCTGGATACGGGCAATCAACTTACAGATCCCTTATCGCGCATGCCGGTCATGGTGATGGAGGTTTCGTTATGGCAAGACATGTTACCCGCTTCATGGAAGGGTAGACTCAAGGACGAGGCGCCGGACAACCTTATTCTGGAGCTTGATCAGGAAAGTTTTCAGTGGCAGGATCGACTGCGGCTGGTGCCTTATCGGGGCATTAACAAAGGGACTGCGTTTATGCTGGCAATAAAGCCGGACCGGGTGAAGGTGACGATGGAGGAAACATGTTATGAGACGACAAGGGTACTTATTGGGCTGGATGGAGGTGTTTTGTCGTCGGATGGGAAATACCAGGCCGTGATTCATCCTGAACTTGTGCAAGACGCTGCTTCTGCGCAGTCTACGGCTCTCTCTGCGGGAGCAACAGAAAAGCCGCTGAATGTGGTATAGGAGGAACGTACATGCTTGTGAAATGGAAACTGGTGGCGCAGCTGCAATATTACCGTCTGTTATTTTTGTTGGGACTCAAAAGTGAAGAGATTTATTATATTGGGGGAAGTGAGGCACTTCCGCCGCCTTTGACAAGGGAAGAGGAAGAATTTTTGCTGCAAAAATTATCCTCGGGAGACTCGGCCATTCGCGCGATGCTCATTGAGCGCAACCTGCGTCTGGTGGTGTACATTGCACGAAAGTTTGAAAACACAGGAATCAATATTGAGGATTTGGTCTCCATTGGAGCTATCGGATTGATTAAGGCAGTTAATACATTTGACCCGGAAAAGAAAATCAAACTGGCAACCTATGCTTCACGTTGTATCGAAAATGAAATTTTGATGTACCTGAGACGTAATAGTAAGATCCGAACTGAAGTTTCTTTTGATGAACCGCTCAACATTGATTGGGATGGAAATGAACTATTATTATCCGATGTATTGGGTACAGAAAACGATACAATCTATCGGAATATTGAAGAGCAGGTAGACCGGAAACTTTTGCACAAGGCACTGGAAAAATTAACGGAGCGCGAGCGAATGATTATGGAGCTTCGTTTTGGCCTGACGGATGGGGAAGAAAAGACACAAAAAGATGTAGCTGATCTCCTCGGAATCTCCCAATCCTACATCTCTCGACTCGAAAAAAGAATCATTAAAAGACTTCGCAAGGAGTTCAATAAAATGGTCTGAAATACATCATTGGTCAGAATGGGTATTACTGGCAAGGGTGCCAAGTACGAATAAAAAAGCCTGCCCCGGAGATAATGTACATTAATGTTTCTCCTTGGGAGGTAAATCACGATGACCCGAAACAAAGTCGAGATTTGTGGCGTGGACACCGCAAAATTGCCTGTCCTCACCAACACTGAAATGCGGGAATTGTTTCATTCCCTTCAGCAACACCATGATCGCTCAGCAAGAGAGAAATTAGTGAATGGCAACCTGCGTCTGGTACTCAGTGTCATTCAGCGTTTTAACAATCGGGGGGAGTTTGTCGATGATCTGTTCCAGGTTGGTTGCATCGGCCTGATGAAAGCCATTGATAATTTTGATTTATCCCAGAATGTCAAATTTTCAACCTACGCGGTGCCGATGATTATCGGTGAAATCCGTCGATACCTGCGTGATAATAACCCAATTCGGGTATCTCGCTCCTTGAGGGACATTGCTTACAAAGCACTTCAGGTCCGTGACAGCCTGACGAATAAAAATTCCCGGGAACCGACGATATTCGAAATTGCGGAAGTACTGAATGTGCCGAAGGAAGATGTTGTTTTTGCATTGGACGCCATTCAGGACCCGGTCTCGCTCTTCGAACCGATTTATCATGATGGTGGAGATCCGATCTATGTTATGGATCAGATCAGCGATGACAGAAACAAAGATGTGTCATGGATCGAGGAAATTGCACTCCGTGAAGCGATGCATCGTCTTGGTCAGCGGGAAAAAATGATTCTGTCGATGCGGTTTTTCGAAGGGAAAACCCAGATGGAAGTGGCTGATGAAATTGGCATTTCCCAGGCTCAGGTATCACGTCTGGAGAAATCAGCGATACAGCAGATGCAAAAACATGTAAAGTCATAACACGATGCAAAGGCAGAAGGACGATCAATCGGGGCAGTGTATACCGTTGGTCGTCTTTTTGTTTTGGACCGTTTCCACATTCGATGAAAAACAGGACATTTTTCGCCCCTGAAACATATATTGTATAGAAGCGTGAAGAACGGGCAGAAGAGGAATAACAGGGGGCGGGAATGAATGAAAGTAAATACGAGCGAAGTAGCGGCACGAGGCATGAAAATCTCGGACTTTCAGACAAAGGATGTCATTAACATTACGGATGGTAAACGCCTCGGTCAGATCAGTGATTTGGAGCTGGATCTGAAGCAGGGACGAATTGAAGCGATTGTTGTGCCAGGGTACAGCCGTTTTATGGGTCTTTTTGGCGGGGGAACGGATCTGGTGATTCCATGGAGAAACATTGTGAAGATTGGTTCAGATGTAATACTGGTGAAGATGGATGAGGTGAAGGAAAATACGTATGACGAGCGTGATCGCGAAGCGCGCCTGTATGATGAACAGCAGCATAACCGCACAGAGCGAGTGGAACGCATTGAACGGTCGGAACGTAATCAGCGTCGAACGATATAAATGAGACAGAATGTGGCTCATTTGGTACACTGGAAGTGGTGAGGTGAGATAATGGAATCCTTTGTATTGGATAAAGAATTACATGAACGGACCAAGAACCCAAATTCAGATTTCGGTCCTGATCCGTTATTATTATATGTTGAGCCCTGGTCACAGCAATTTGAACAGTTGTCAGTCGGGTTTACGACGAGGCATGGTGGAGTTGGAAAAGTTCCGTATGCTACGCTCAATTGTGCTTATCATGTGGGGGATGACCCTGAAGTTGTACTTAACAACCGCAGGCTTGTAACCGAGAAGCTTGGCTTTGCAGCAGAAGCATGGACCTGTGGAGAGCAGGTGCATGGCAAACATGTAGCTGTAATTACCGCTGAAGATCGGAGCAGAGGATTACTTGATCGTCAATCTGCGTTGCAGGATACGGATGGATTGGTCACGAATGTGCCTGGTGTGCTGCTGACTTCTTTCTACGCTGACTGTGTTCCGCTTTATTTCTATGACCCTGTGCAGCAGGCGGTAGGTCTTGCTCATGCCGGCTGGAAAGGTACAGTCGCGGGTATCGCTGTATCCATGGTGGAGACGATGGAACGGAAGTATGGCAGCCGTAGGCAGGACATTCGAGCTGCAATCGGTCCGTCGATTGGAGATTGCTGTTATGAAGTGGATGAGGCGGTCATGCAGCATGTACGGGTTTGGTTTGATGATTCCCCGGTTAATGATAAATACAAGGATTCTGCTTCTAAACAAGCATATCGAGCCGTGAATAACGGTAAAACGATGTTAAACTTGAAAGAATGTAATCGACACATTATGATGAAAGCAGGAATAATGCCGGATCATATCGAATGTACAACATGGTGTACAAGTTGTCATCCCGAACTATTTTTCTCCTATCGGAAGGAAAATGGTGTTACAGGGCGGATGGCGAGCTGGATTGGGCTGGAAGAGAGGTGACCCTCTGTGTCATTGGAGGAGCGTATACAACAGGTAAATCAGAAGATCGAGGATGCATGTCGGCGCAGTAACCGTCATCGTGATGATGTGAATGTGATTGCGGTCACGAAATATGTCTCACTTGAAACAACGGGATCGGTGCTGGATCATGGTCTTGAGCATATTGGAGAAAACCGGTGGCAGGATGCACAGGCCAAATGGGAAGCTTTTGGTCAGCAGGGTACCTGGCACTTTATCGGTCATTTGCAGACAAACAAGGTGAAAGACGTGATTGGCAAGTTTCGTTACATACATTCACTGGATCGTTTGTCATTGGCGAAGGAGTTGGATAAAAAAGCAGCCTCACTTGGCATCCAAGTGGAAACGTTTTTGCAGGTGAATATTTCGGGTGAAGAGAGCAAGTATGGATTACAGCCTGAACAGGCAAGTTCTTTTTTGCGTGATATTCGTTCGTTCAACAATCTCAAGGTCGTTGGCCTAATGACTATGGCACCTCATGAGGAAGATCCGGAGCTGACGCGTCCCGTATTTCGTGGATTGCGTGAGCTGAGAGATCAATTGAATGGACAAGCCCTTACAGCAGAGCCATTGACTGAGCTGTCGATGGGGATGTCCAATGATTTTGAAGTGGCCATTGAAGAAGGTGCAACCTGGGTACGGCTAGGATCGATTCTCGTAGGAAAAGAGGAGGGTTCACGATGGGCGTAATGAATAAATTTATGAATTTCCTCGGACTTCAGGAAGAGGAAGAGATTGTGGAACGTGAACGAATGGCTGCGCAGGAGGAAAATGAGGCTGAACATCAGGAAGCTGAAACCTCCAGTCTCGATAAACGTAGAAACCAAAGGGGGAATAATGTGGTGAGCATTCATTCCCAGAAAAATGTTAAAGTTGTCCTGTATGAACCGCGTTCTTATGACGAGGCTCAGGAAATTGCCGACCATCTGCGTTCGCATCGTACCGTTGTGGTGAACTTGCAACGAATTCGCCAGGACCAAGCGTTGCGCGTTATTGATTTTCTGAGTGGCACGGTATATGCATTGGGTGGCGGTATTTCCAAAATCGGCGGAAACATTTTTCTCTGTACGCCAGATACGGTTGAAATTCAGGGATCAATTACGGAAATACTGGCTGACAGCGAGCAAGATTATAACAGAATGAGGTGAGCCACTTTTGTATCAGATTGAAAGCGTGTTGTACACGTTATACCAGATTTACTTTTACATGGTCATTGTCTACATATTGATGTCTTGGCTTCCCAATGCGCGGGAAAGCTTCATCGGTGAATGGCTGGGCAAATTAGTGGAACCATATCTAAGACCGTTTCGCCGATTTATACCGCCTTTGTTCGGTGTGCTGGATATTTCCCCGATTGTGGCGCTGATTGTTCTGCAACTTGCGCTTAATGGGCTGATCTCCATACTTCGGTATTTTGCATATTAGGGTAGGGTGACATAGATGAGCGGTGAAATTTACGAACATTTTAGCCATGATGAGCGGGATTTTGTAGATAAGGCTTCGGATTGGGTTGAGCAGGCGGGTAAGTATCATGACATGAAGCTAACTGACTTTCTTGATCCAAGACAGGTTTTTATCTTACAGACTCTTGCCAATCGCCGTAACGACGTTCAGATTCGTCTGGATGGTGGTTACGAGGCTGCTGAACGCAAGCGTGCGCTGGTTGCACCTGATTATATGTATCTGGATGATGAGGATATGGGTATGCAGGTGCTCAGTATTACGTCTGATGATCAGAAAATCTCGGAGCTGGAGCATGGGGACTATATGGGTTCCCTGCTCGGGCTTGGGATGAAACGTGGAAAGATCGGGGATATCCAAGTGCTGGAGGACGGTTGCCATACAGTGGTGGCGGCGGAAACCGGCGCTTTTTTATCGCTTCAACTGAATCAGGTGCATCGGTTACATGTGTTCACAGAGTTACTTCCTTTGGATCAGATGCGATGGTCAGAGAGTAAACTGGAGACGATGGACATTACGGTCGCTTCGCTTCGTTTGGATGGAATCTGCGCAGATGTGTATCGGCTTAGTCGCAGTAAAGTGCTGGCTCCGATCAAAGCTGGTCGCTGCCGTGTGAACTGGAAAGTTGAGGAAGATCCCTCCAAGTCGCTAAAAGCGGGTGATGTCGTATCCATTCAGGGATTTGGCCGCTTCAAGGTTATGGAACAGGATGGGATGACCAAAAAAGGGCGTTGCCGAGTGAAAATCGGCAAATTTGCCTGAGTCTGTTGCAGGAAAATCCGCTTTCTTGTCGAAATGTTTATCATAAAGGTGTAGAAAATACGCGGTGTATCCGATAAACATTAAGTCAAAGCTTTACATGAACGTTGGAGGATGCAATTCTGATCCTGCATTCCGTATACGTTGCCAAGGTTAGGCATCAACGATACGGCCCCTTGGGTGGTACCCATATGCTGCAAACCTTCTCTGGACGGGAAGGAACTTTAACAGGAGGTGGACAGCATGCCATTAACGCCGCTGGACATACACAACAAGGAATTTTCCCGACGTTTGCGCGGGTATGACGAGGATGAAGTCAATGAATTCCTGGATCAAGTCATCAAAGATTACGAAGGCGTCATTCGCGAGAACAAAGAGCTGAGCAATCAGTTGCTGTCCGTTCAGGAGAAACTGGATCATTTTTCTACAATTGAAGAGACGCTTAGCAAAACGATCATCATTGCGCAGGAAGCTGCTGATGATGTGAAGGGTAATGCGAAGAAAGAAGCGCAGTTGATCGTGAAGGAAGCAGAGAAAAATGCAGACCGGATCGTGAACGAATCGTTGGGCAAATCTCGCAAAATTGCTTTGGAAGTGGAAGAACTGAAAAAGCAGGCCTCGATTTACCGTGCCCGTTTCCGCACGCTTGTTGAAGCGCAGCTTGAACTGTTGACTCAGGATGGTTGGGAAGTGCTGGAGAGCCGGGAGCAGGAAGTGCGTGACCGTGAGCGGGAGATGAAAGAAATTTATTAGTCTGTCGCCTGGTTGACTTTTGTCTGCAAAGAGGCTATAACTATATTCATAATGAATAGTGATTCCATGACGGGTTCAGTACGTTATGATCTCATCCCTCAGAGAGTTGGTGGTTGGTGCAAACCAATGGATGAGTTATAGCCGAATATCTCCCCGGAGAAGTGACGCTGAAGCGGTGATCTTGATTGCCGTGTGTAAGCCGAACCGTAAGCCGTACGTTATAACGGCACCCTGCGGTAGTATAGCGGGGCATAAGCGCTGTTGATGACAGAGCATACCCAGGCTTGCCTGGATGTGGTTTGTGATGAACAGAATTAGGGTGGTAACGCGAGTATAGCCTCGTCCCTTTCCAGGGACGGGGCTTTTTTGTGTCCAAAAAAGGCGAACGCCCATGAGGCCCGAAGGGACCTCAAGGAGAGAGCCTCCCCGCCGGGAAAGCGAAGCACCCGGCAACACCCGCCTCGTGGTAAGGCCATGCGGCGTTCACGCAGGGAACAACCGCAAAATGGCCGCCATCACGCACATTAACCCTCGCCCATAAGCGCCACCGTTCCCCCAACAACAACCCATCCCGGGTGTCCAGAGGGCGGAGCGCCTATGGGGTCCCCCTTGGCAAGGGGGATTTAGGGGGATTGAAACGCTTTTTGTGGACGGTCCACAATCCAACCAAAGAAAGGGAAGATAATCATCATGCAACGAGTTGACGTCAAAGAGAAGGCACGTGCTAGAGAATTACGCGTGTTAGATAAATGGAAAACGGAGAATACATTCAAAAGATCCATCGAAAACCGGGAGGGCAAGCCAAACTTCGTATTTTATGAAGGGCCGCCTACAGCAAACGGTAAACCGCATATCGGTCACGTACTGGGACGGGTAATCAAGGATTTTGTTGGACGGTATAACACGATGAAGGGTTACCGTGTCGTTCGTAAAGCAGGCTGGGATACACATGGTCTGCCTGTAGAACTGGGTGTACAGAAAAAGCTTGGTATCTCCCACAAGTGGGAAATCGAAGATTACGGCGTGGAGAAATTCATTAACGAATGTAAAGCGAGCGTATTCGAATACGAGCAACAATGGCGTGATCTGACAGAAGGCATCGGATATTGGACGGATATGAATAACCCGTATATCACCCTTGATAACAACTATATCGAGAGTGTATGGAACATCCTGGCGACAATTCATGAGAAAGGCCTGTTGTATCGTGGTCACCGTGTGAGCCCGTATTGTCCTTCTTGTCAGACAACACTGAGTTCCCATGAAGTTGCACAAGGGTACAAAGACGTCAAAGACCTAAGCGCTACAGCGAAATTCAAACTGAATGACAGCGGAGAATTTGTACTGGCTTGGACGACAACACCTTGGACACTGCCTTCACACGTTGCACTTGCCGTGAATCCGGATATGGACTACTCCCGTGTTCGTCAAGGTGATGAAGTGTACATCATGGCAACCAATCTGGTTGAAAAAGTAATGAAAGATACCAAGGGTGAGTATGAGATCATCGGTGCACTGAAAGGTGCCGATCTGGTTGGCAAAACGTATGATCCTCCGTTCAACTACGTACAGGCTGAGAAAGCCAATATCATTCTGGGTGCAAGCTTTGTAACGGATGCAAGTGGTACGGGTATCGTACACATGGCTCCTGCCCATGGTGAAGATGACTACCGTGTATGCCGTGAGAATGGGATCAGCTTTGTGAACATGGTGGACTTGGAAGGTAAATTTGTCGCTGAGGTTACTGACTTTGCCGGACGTTTTGTGAAGGATTGTGATATTGATATCGTGCGATATCTGTCTGAGCATGGACGTTTGTTCAGCAAAGAAAAATATGAGCACAGCTATCCATTCTGCTGGCGTTGTGATACACCGCTTCTGTACTATGCGATGGACAGCTGGTTTATCCAAACAACAGCCATCAAGGACCAATTGATTGCCAACAACAGTGAAGTGGATTGGTACCCAGGTCACGTTCGTGAAGGTCGCTTCGGGAAATTCCTTGAGGATCTGGTGGATTGGAATATCAGCCGTGATCGTTATTGGGGAACTCCGCTGAACATCTGGGTGTGTGAGGAGACTGGCGAACAATTTGCACCACACAGCATTGCAGAATTGCGTGCTCGTGCGGTAGGTGATGTGCCAGAGAATCTTGAATTGCATAAACCATATGTGGATGACGTTAAAGTCATGAGCTCTTGTGGCAAATATGAGATGAAACGTACACCGGAAGTGATCGATGTCTGGTTCGACAGCGGCTCCATGCCGTTTGCCCAGCAGCACTATCCATTTGAAAATAAAGAAGTATTCGAACAGCAGTACCCTGCGGATATGATCTGTGAAGGGATTGACCAGACACGTGGCTGGTTCTACAGCTTGCTGGCGGTTTCCACCCTTTTGACAGGCAAAGCGCCTTACAAAGCGGTTATGGCTACAGGACACGTTCTTGACGAGAACGGACAGAAGATGTCCAAATCCAAAGGTAACGTTATCGATCCTTGGGAAGTAATTGAAGAATACGGTACAGATGCATTCCGCTGGGCTTTGTTGTCTGACAGTGCACCGTGGAACAGCAAACGTTTCTCCAAAGGTATCGTAGGCGAAGCAAAATCCAAAATGGTGGATACGCTGGTCAACACCCATGCATTCCTGACGCTTTATGCTACCATTGATGGATTTGATCCACAGGAGCACCCGTTCCAACTGTCCGCACACAAGCTGGATCGCTGGATTCTGTCGAGACTGAACAGTCTGATCCTGGTTGTAGAAAAAGCATTGCTGGTTAACGATTATCTGAACTCCTCCAAAGCGATTGAAGCATTTGTTGATGAGTTGAGTAACTGGTACATCCGTCGTTCCCGTGACCGGTTCTGGGGAAGTGGGCTGACAGAGGATAAACTGGACGCTTACCGTACATTGACTGAGGTACTGGTGACTACCGCGAAGTTGGTTGCTCCGTTCACACCGATGCTGGCAGAAGACATCTATCTGAACCTTGCAACAGGCGAGAGTGTGCACATGGAAGACTATCCGGTAGCTAACGAAGCGCTGATTGATGCAGGACTGGAACAGGATATGGAGACGGCTCGCCGCGTGGTTGAACTTGCCCGTAACGTTCGTAACGAAACAGGCATCAAGACACGTCAGCCGCTGTCCGAATTGATCGTTTCCCTGGATAAAGGCTTTGACCTGACAAGTTATGAAGAGATCATCAAGGAAGAGATCAATGTAAAAGGAATCCGTACGGAGCATAATGATGCGGAATTCGTTGACTTTACATTGAAGCTGAACCTGAAAGTTGCAGGTAAGAAATACGGTAAAAACGTAGGATTCTTGCAAAACTTCTTCAAGGGAATGTCGGCTGATGAGACGCGTAAAGTGGTTTCGGAGGGTGTGCTGAACATCGTTTCTCCGGAAGGCGAAGAGCTGCAAGTGACGAGCGAAGAATTATTGGTTGATAAACAGGCCAAATCAGGTTTTGCTTCAGCATCAGGTTACGGTCTGACGGTTGCACTCAATACCGAAATCACGCCTGCATTGGAACAGGAAGGTTGGGTCCGTGAAGTGGTTCGTGCTGTGCAGGATACCCGGAAACGACTGGACCTGCCAATTGAGAAAAGAGTACGTTTGACACTGGATGTGGATGCATCCCTTCAGGAAGCTATTCAGGCGTTTGATGATGTGTTGCGTGAAAATGTTCTCGTAACCGAAGTGACATTTGGCACAAATGAGGCCATGGAACGTGTTGAAGCCGGAGGCAAATCGATCGGTATATACATCGAAGCATAATTTGGATTATGTAATATTCAACAAGGACAGAATATAGGATATAAATAAACGAGCCGCAGAGGCAGGGACATATTCCCTGTATCTGGGCTCGTTTGTTTTTTAGGCAATAAGGCAATGATTCTATAGTGCAGTCAATCTATATTGATCAAAGGAACTGACCAAAACATGAGCGAACATGACAAGCAAACCGCATCCACTTCACAACAACCAACATCAGATAATCTCAATTCCCATGACAAAATTGAAGAGTTACATACCCTGACGAACCGTCTGGCGAATGAACTGGAACGTTCACGAATAGCGCAATACACAGAATTGCTGAACAGACCATGGAAATTGATCGGATTGAACCTGTTGTCTGGAGCCGCACGAGGTGTGGGGATTGCGATTGGGTTTACCTTTTTCGCAGCAACGATTATTTACGTTTTGCAGCTACTTGGGGCGCTCAATCTTCCCATTGTTGGAGATTACATCGCTGATATTGTACGCATTGTCCAGCGCCAGCTTGATATGAACACATACTAAGCGATGAGCAGTGATTAAAGGTGAAGGATATCAAAGTGCTTTTAGTAAATGTCATCCGTCTCCATATCCGGTTCTAACAGACCCTCGCCCTCACGGTTCTCCAGGTACTGGCGATATTGCCGATTGCGCACGATGGAGACGTCATGACCATAGATGTCCGTGGCAACAAAGCTTTCGTACGCTTCAACGCAGCCTTCCACTTCATCGGTGGCTTCAATCGCCATAACATCATAGCTGTCGATATCGCGTCCTTCAGCCATGGCTGGTGAGTTCGATGTGCCCCAGCTTTCAACAATCTGCCAAGTGTCTTCACCATCGAAGCCATTTTGATCATCACGCTCGTCCAGACTGGTTCGACCAAATGCCGGGGCGAGGAATTCTTCCTCTACAGGACGGTTCTCAGAGACAACGGTTTCCGGTTGATGTTTTTTGCAGTATTTGGTGTAGGGAACAGCTTCCATGCGTTCATAAGGGATGGGTTGCTGGCAGACCGCACATGTACCGTAATGTCCTTCTTCGATGGAGTGCAGTGCAGAATCGATTCGTTCCAATTGGAATTCATCATGTTCCAGCAGGGAAATATCTTTCTCGCGTTCATACACCTCCGTAGCTATGTCGCCAGGATGGTTATCAATTGGTGATAATTCACCTGTCTGTAGTTTAAGGGAGTCACCAAGGCCATAATGTTCGTTCTCCGACAGTCTATGTTCAATATCTCGCTTATCGGTTATCAGTTGGGAACGTAAAAATTGTAGTTGTTCGTTAGTAAAGTGTGACATGATTTTCCCCTTTCTGCTTTCATGCTGGAATCCGGATTTTGACTCTATTGTAGGATGTGCTATTGAGGGCAAGATTACAGAAGGGAAATGTTATCGTTTTTGCCATAAGCATTGCGATGTAGCGCGTCGTGGACGATTTCCAAACAGCTGTGCTACAATAAACAAGTCTGGCGTAAGCCTGGTATCGTTTGGAAAAGACAAGAACGGAGTGACAAACAAACGTGGTGTATTATATCCTCGCTTTTATCGTATTTTTATTGGATCAGGGAACCAAGTATCTGATTGCAACCCGGATGGAACTCAGAGAAGAAATTCCGGTCATCGGCAATTTCTTTGTCATCACATCACATCGTAACTCAGGAGCAGCTTTTGGCATTCTGCAAGACCAGCGTTGGTTCTTTATTGTGGTTACGTTGATTGTGGTCGTTGCCTTGATTTGGTATTTGCAAAAGGTAAAAGATACTCCGCACAAATTGCTGCCTGTGGCGCTTAGTTTGGTGCTTGGTGGAGCAATTGGCAACTTCCTTGACCGGGCATTGACCGGAGAAGTTGTAGATTTTGTACAACTTAATTTTGGGAGTTATACGTTTCCCATTTTTAACATCGCCGATTCGGCAATCTGCATCGGTGTAGGGTTGATCATAGTGGAGACATTGCTTGAAGGACGGCGCGAAAAAGCAGCCGCGAAGATTGAAGGGAATGAACATCATGAGTAATCCGAATAAGGAACAGATTAACGACGAAGAACTAATGAATGGCAATGAACGTATGGAATGGACCGTTGCCGCTGAACATAAAAAAGAACGAATTGACAAATATATTACGGAAGCTGTGGATAACGTATCTCGCTCCCAAGTTCAATTGTGGATCGGAGACGGAATGGTTACGGTAAATGGTGCTGTAGTCAAAGCCAATGCCAAGTTATCCGAAGGGGATCTGATTGAACTACAGATTCCTGAACCGGCTGCCGTTGAGATCATTGCCGAAGATATTCCGCTGGAAGTGGTATATGAAGACAGCGACCTGATCGTGATTAACAAACAGCGTGGTCTTGTGGTGCATCCAGCACCAGGACATACGTCTGGCACACTCGTCAATGCACTCATGCACCACTGCAAAGACCTTTCGGGTATCAATGGAGAGTTGCGCCCGGGTATTGTGCATCGTATCGATAAGGATACATCAGGCTTGATCATGGCTGCCAAGAACGATCGTGCCCATGCATCACTGGCTGCTCAGTTGAAGGACCATACGGTGAACCGACGGTATATTGCGCTCGTTCATGGTCATCTTAATCATGATCAAGGGACCGTTGATGCACCGATTGGACGAGATACCAATGACCGCAAAATGTATACAGTCACGGAACGCAACAGTAAACATGCCGTTACGCATTTTACCGTTTCAGAGCGCATTAATGACTATACTTTGCTGGATTTGAAACTGGAGACAGGACGTACCCACCAGATCCGGGTTCACATGAAATTTATCGGTCACCCGCTTGTAGGAGATCCAACTTATGGACGGAATAAAGGCATCAAAATGCAAGGACAGGCTCTTCATGCGGCCATTCTTGGATTTGTGCATCCAACAACGGGAGAATACCTTGAATTTTCAGCTCCGATTCCGCAAGATATGGAAGACGTGCTTGCCTCGCTACGCAGTCGTTAACAGTTCCAAGAAAGTACAAATGTTCGGATACTTTGTCCATGGCTTTGATCACGCAAATGCTTCATATTAAAGTGTAGAAATTTGCGTCAAATGAGGAGATGAACAACGTTATGAGTATCGATAAATATCAAGAAACTTACATTCAGACTAATTTTGCCGACCGTATCGGTGGCTCCAACTATGGTAAAGACACGAACATTTATAAATTCGAGAAAATCAAACGTGCCAAAGCTTCGGCCAAAAAAGATTTTCCCGATGTGGAACTGATCGACCTTGGTGTAGGTGAACCGGACGAAATGGCGGATGCAGGCATTGTAGCTGCACTCGCAGAAGAAGCTTCCAGACCTGAGAACCGTGGTTATGCCGACAATGGTATTCCTGAATTCAAGGCTGCTGCTGCTTCTTACCTGAAAAACGTATTTAACGTAGAAGGTATCGATGCAGATACTGAAATCGTGCACTCCATTGGTTCCAAACCGGCTTTGGCGATGATGCCTTCATGCTTCATCAATCCGGGTGATGTGACCATCATGACGGTTCCAGGTTACCCGGTTATGGGTACACATACGAAGTATCTGGGTGGAGAAGTGTTCAACATTCAATTGACGAAAGAGAACAACTTCCTGCCTGATCTGACGGCGATTCCGGAAGACATCGCAAAACGTGCGAAGTTGCTCTACCTGAACTACCCGAACAACCCAACAGGCGCAAGCGCGACGGTAGAGTTCTTCACTGAAGTTGTGGAGTGGGCTAAGAAATACAATGTTGTGGTTGTACATGATGCTCCATACGCAGCATTGACGTATGATGGCAAAAAACCGTTCAGCTTCCTGTCGGTACCTGGAGCGAAGGATGTCGGTGTAGAGCTGCACTCTCTATCCAAGTCCTACAACATGACGGGTTGGAGAATCGGATTCGTAGCGGGTAACCCGCTTGTAGTCAAAGCATTCAGCGACGTGAAGGACAACAATGACTCCGGTCAGTTCATCGCGATTCAAAAGGCAGCTGCTTATGGCTTGAATCACCCTGAAATTACGGAAAAAATTGCAGAGAAATATTCCCGTCGTCACGACATGCTCGTTGCCGCATTGAACGAACTGGGCTTCCAGGCTGAAAAACCTAAAGGTTCATTCTTCCTGTATGTTGAAGCACCAAAAGGTGTGGTTGGTGGACGTCGTTTCGAATCCGGCGAAGATTTCTCCCAATTCCTGATCCGTGAGAAATTGATTTCATCTGTACCTTGGGATGATGCCGGTAACTTTGTTCGTTTCTCCGTAACCTTTGAAGCGAAGGGTGAAGAGGAAGAGAAACGTGTTATTGCTGAGATCAAACGTCGTCTGAGCGACGTACAATTTGAATTTTAATTGCATCACCCAATAGTTAAATCATGTACTAACGAAGAGACCGGAAACGGTCTCTTTTTTTATGCCCATATTAGAATTTTTTCATTTACTCCCTTTACAAAATTATACAAGCAACATATGATTAGATCTTTACGTTATTTGTTATATACAGAAGTTGTTGTTGAAGGGAGTTATTACAATTGTTATCATCACGAACAAGTACGGTGTCCTCACCGGCTACAGGAACAGGCAGTACAGTGTCAGGATTATTCAGATTGTTAAGACCCAAACAGTGGACTAAAAATCTGCTGTTATTTGCTGCGTTACTATTTTCTTTTGAGGAGATTCGGACTGAAACCATTCTTGCGACGTTGCTTGGTTTTATTCTATTTAGCCTTGTTGCAGGCTGTGTGTATATTTTAAATGACTTTGTAGACCGGGACAGGGATCGACAGCATCCGGTGAAAAGGTATCGTCCTATGGCTTCTGGGCAGGTGAATCCGAGTCATGCTTTGTTGTTTGGCATTATTCTATTAATCCTTTCCGTAGGAACGGCCTTCATGATGAACCTTCTATTCGGGGTGTTATGTATCGTCTATTTCCTGTTGAATGTATCGTATTCATTTGTGCTGAAACATCTCGTTATCCTGGATATGATGACCATTGCAGCCGGCTTTGTACTTCGTGCCATTGCAGGTGGTGTGCTGATCCATGTGCCATTCACACCGTGGTTTTTGATCTGTACAATGCTGTTGTCGTTGTTTTTGGCCATTGGAAAACGCAGAAATGAACTCACGTTGCTTGAGGGAAACACGGGATCACATCGTAAGGTTTTAGATAACTACTCCATTACGTTACTGGATCAATTCAATACAATTGTGACGACAGCTACGATTATCAGTTATTCCCTGTTCACATTCACTTCAGATCGAACCATTCATCTCATGTGGACGATTCCATTGGTCATTTACGGCATGTTCCGTTACCTGTATCTGATCCACATAAAAAACCAGGGAGGTTCGCCCGATCGTGTGCTGTTTGAGGACAAGCCTATATTAATTACGGTTATGTTGTATGTGATAAGTGTTGTTACAATCTTTGCAATCTTTGAATAAAGGCTGAGGGGGATCAGGGTGAAAAGCACGAAAGTCGCAATTTTTGATATTGATAAAACGATCATACGCAGTGATTCCATGTTTCAATTTGTGCATTACGGTGTTCGCCGTTACCCGTGGCAGGTATGGAGATTACCTGTCATTGCATTACATACCGTGTTATTCAAGGCAGGCTTCATGACGGTTGAACAAGTCAAACGATCCTACTTTCAAGAAATTGAGCGTATGTCTGAAAAAGATCTCGAACATTTCTTTGATACTCGCTTGCGTACGTCCATTTTTGCCGAGGCCAGTGTAGAGATGCAACATCGCAAAGAAGCAGGGTATCATGTCTTGCTAGTAACTGCATCTCCGCATGCCTATATGAAATACTTTAATAATTTTCCCTGGGTGGATCATGTAATTGGAACTGAACTTGTCCGTCATGAGAATGGTTACACATGCAGAGTTGATGGCAGCAATTGCAAAGGGGAAGAGAAGGTACGCCGAATTCAGGCTTATCTGAGTGAGAAGAATATGGTCATTGATTATGACCAGTCATGTTCCTACTCGGACTCCTTATCCGACCTTCCAGTCATGCAACTTGTAAGTCAACGATACTTTATTAACAAGCGTGTTCCGGACATGGAGGCATTAACGTGGGGGAAATAAAATCGCGTCATACTGGTAAATGGTTGATGCTCGTTTCCGCTTTACTGACAGCAACGGGTCAATTGTTTTGGAAATGGGGACTAACCGAGTGGATTTACCTGGGTGTTGGTTTTCTGTGTTATGGACTTGGAGCGATTTTGATGATTAAAGCTTTTGCTCTGGAAAAACTCTCTGTTGCTTATCCTCTGATGTGTGCCAGCTACGTATTTGCCTTAATCTATGGGTATTTTTTGCTTGGGGAAGAAATTACGGTGCAAAAGCTGGCAGCAGTTGTGTTGCTTGGAATCGGGGTGACATTAACCAGTGTTGATCGATAGCTGGATGGTTGCCGTGTTAATCGTCATGACGATGTGCGGTGCATTGGGCGGGGCCGGATTGAAAGCTTATGCATCCAGTCGCAATCGTCTGCATGTACTCATGGGACTTGGATTCTACGGAACGGGCGCGTTGCTGAATATTGTATTGCTGAAGTTTCTTCCATTAACCGTAGTGTTGCCTGCAAACGCATTAACATATGTGTGGACTCTTATCATAGCTCGGCTGATATTTAAAGAGACCGTGGGCCCTTTACGCTGGATAGGTGTGGCATGTATTATGGGTGGCCTATGTTTATTGGTGTTCTAATTTGAACTAATGGTTATTTACACGAGCACTACGATGACAGAATAACCTTCCAATCGCTGTTATCCCCAGATTTTTTTTCCTTTTTTCAAAGGGGAAATCCGGTGATAAAGGCGAACGCTCCGCTTTTTCAGGTCTTTTCTGTCCTCTCCGTTTTTGTGTAAATGATTAGTTCAAATTATGGATAGTTTTTATAAAATTTATTGGATGTGAAATGAAAGCATGAAATTTTTAGATCACTTATTTTATAATCGCAGAGCCAACTGGACAGCCTTTTACCTGTTTGCGGGATTTGCTCTGTTCTATGGTTTAATGAACGGCTCGTATGTTCTGTACATTGAAAATAATGCAGAGATGCTTGGGGCGTATACCCCATTTAATACAACGCTGTTTCCAATCAATTTATTCAACTTTGATCCTTCAATGTATTATGGGGACAACAGTTCTTCAGTGATCCATCCGCTGATTTCCTTTCTCGCTGTCACCCTTGCGGCTGTAGCGAAACTGCTGGGAGGCAACTGGTTCTTTCTAATCCTGCAATCGCTGGTGAATGCGGGTTCGGTGGTGCTGGCGTATCTGTTCCTGAGTCAAAAAGAAGATAAACCGACCATCGTACCGCTACTGTTTGCCTTATTGTTTGGTTTCAGTTCCTACTTAATGTTTACTGCATTGATCCCGGATTCGTATCCTTATGTACAGTTCGTTATTCTGTTGTCGGTGGTTTACATGCAGTATACTCGTGAGCGTCAGGACGTACGTTATGTACCCAATGCATTGCTTACATCGATTAACTTTGGACTAACCTCGACCAATATCGTACCATTTGCTGCTGCCACATTCTTCAATATGCATGCATGGCGCAATAAGGCGAATTTGAAAAAATACATCGGTATCATGGCATTAGCGGTTCTGATCATCGTCGTATTAACTGGCGTCCAGTACGTTGCCTTTGGAGGTCGCAGCTGGGTTAGTAACTGGCTGTTGGGCATTCAAAATGGTGGAACCAGCTATGCAACGCCATTCCAGTTCGCTGTTCACTGGAAAGCATTGAACATGTTAACTATTAATCCGATGCTGACACCGAAAATGCATTTACTGGACCCGGGCATGGCGGCCTTTGTTACGGATCTATCCCGTTCCAATCCAATCCATGTGCAGATGACAGGTATCTTTATTTTACTACTGGCATTCATGGGCTTCATTAAAGGCATTCGTGAACGAGAAGTGTGGACCCTTGTGCCATATATTTTGTTTGCCTTTTTGCTTCATGTAGTCGTGGGCTTTGGTCTAGCTGTGTTTCAATACGATATGTACCTGTATGCGGGACATTATCTGTTTGCGTTCTTCCTGTTGGGTGGAAGTTTCGTCATCAGCCTTCGTCCGGGATTGGGGAAAAAAGTGGTTATAGGCTTGATCATGTTATGTGTTATCGTTACGGCAAGTAACAACATCTATCGCCATGTAGAAACATTAACAACAATCAAACAATCCTATAATCAGTTGGAACAGGAACGCTCAGTGAAATAGTCAAATAGTAAATGTATCGATTCATATAATGAAACGAGAAAAGGCCATTGGATGGAAAGTCCAATGGCCTTTTCTTATTTAGTGTTGAGCAAATGAGTTAAGCAATAATTTTGGTCTTCTTGGCATTCTCGGCTGAACGTTTGGTGAGACTGCTGAGTGGACGTTTCAAAGCGAGAGCAACAATGAGACTCAGCGCGATGAACATACACAACCACAGAATATCCTTGATGGCAGTAGACCACAATATGCCGCCGACCGACTCACGCAGCAGACTGATCGCATACGTGAAGGGCATGAACGGATTCAATGCTTGGAAAAAGGGTGATGTCATGCTGATTGGGAACGTACCGCCGGAGCTGGAGAACTGGAACACCATGAAGATAATGGCGATCCCTTTTCCGATATTTCCAAATACGGACAGCAGCGTGTACGTTATAGTGACAAATACGGCACTCACCAGCATGGCAAACAGGACAAACCACAGTTTATCTGCGACATAGGTACTCAGGATTAAAATATCTCCCAGGGTGACACATATCGCCTGAAGTAACCCAATGGTCAGAAAAGTAGCGAGACGTCCAAGATACAATTCATATCCCCGGAACTTGCCCTCTGGATTCTCAGCTTCGGCACGAAGCAGAGAAATCAGCAGTGTTGAGCCAACCCACAAGGACAGCACGCCATAAAATGGTGACATGGCCGATCCATAATTCGGAATCGGGTAAAGTTGTTGTTCCTTGATTTGCACCGGACTTGCAAGGAAAGCACTTTCTTCTTCGATATCGCCGCGCAGAAGCTTGGCAAGTTCGGCAAACTGGTTATTACCTTCAACTTCCCTGAGTTTTTCCGCAGCCTTGCTGATGGCACTTTCCAATGCTGGCAGATCATCACGTACCAGAGTGGCAACACGATGTACTCCTTTTTCGACCTCCGGAAGCTGGTTCTGGACAAAATCGGATGCCTTGCCTATCTGTTTCTCGGCATTAGGCAGATCATTACGAACAAAATTAGCTGCTTCGTTCAGTTTGTTTCCCAACTTGGGCAGATCATTTTGAATTAATGAAGACACTGTGTTCAAAGCTTGGATAAAACCTTCACTTTTGTTCGCGAGTGTCTCTGATATCTCATGGATCTTAGATTGTATTTGAGGCAGTTCGCTCTGGATTTTTGTCAACTCGGTCTGCCCAAACGTAATTCCTTCTTTGGCAGATGCAAGAATGTCCGCAATATCCGGAATACGATCCTTTGCTCCTTGTAGAGTTTCTGCTGAAGTGGAAAGGATAGATCTGAGCTTATCCGCACCAGCTGCCAGTGCAGGCGATATTTCACTTTCATAGGTGCTTAAGATATTGGCAATCCCGCTGCTAATGTCCTTCGAGAGAGTATTTAACTGAGCGATGACATCTGTTGGTGGAGTTGTATTACGACGCATGGCATCACTGATGATGCCAGCCAAGTGGATCTGCAACTGAAGTTTATCTGAGATGGAGTTCAGTTGTGCGATTTTATCGGCAAGTGGTTGGCTTGGAAGCAAGTTATTGATGTTGCCCAGTAGTTCTGCCATACTGTCCACGAGTTTTACCGCAACCCCTAAACGTGAAGCAATCCGGTCGAGATCTTCTACTGTAGGAAGGTTATTAAGATCCGAATTTTGCAATTGTGCAAATACGTCTCCTGCAGCGTTAGTAATCTGCTGCACCAGCAGCAGATTTTGGCGGATCGTCGGGCCAATTGTCTGAAACGCTTCTTCACTGGAATCCACGAACTGATTTAATCCCTCTGCAAGCTCAATCCCGTTGCCAGCGATTTGTGATACTTTGTCCAAATCTTGCTCTGCTGCCGTTACGATAGACAGAGCTTTGTTGGTTTTATCCAGCGCCGTTTGGATGACATCTGATACCTGGCCAAAGTTTTCATCCACTTCTCGAATGCGTTCTACCGCTTTTTGTATATCCGGTATCCGCCCTTGAATAGCCAGCACTTCGGAAGCCGCATCATTAATTTGTGGCCAATACTCCTGCACCTTGAGCACATACTGTGCTGCTTCATTGATTTCAGGCAGTTTTTTCTCGATTTCAACGATCTTTTGAGCATCTTTTACAATCTCGGGCATGGCTTTTTCTACTTCCAGAACCTTTTGACCTGCGGCTTGAATAGCCGGAAGATTTTTCTCCAGCGTAAAAATGCCATTCTTCATTTTGCGTAATGTTGGAAGCTGGGAATTAATCTCAACCCCGGCTTCATTGAGCTTGGTCAGAACGGCCTCACTGACGGCTTCAGTGAAATTTTCATTGATTTGTGTTGTTATGGCAGATACACCAGAGCCTGTGATTTTAGGAGCAATGGCATTCACCTTCTCATTGACGGTATAGATTACTTCCGGTCGCTCCAGCTTCCCATCAACGATGCCTGTAATTTTGGATGAAAAGTCCCCCGGAATGAGCAGGCTTGCATAATACTCTCCAGTTTGCACACCCCGATTAGCCTCAGCCTGGTCCACAAAAGTCCAGCCCAGCTTTTCGTTGTGTTTGAGGCTGGATACCAGTTCGTCTCCGATATTAACATGGGTTCCTTCAACAGTCGCACCCTCGTCCTCAGTTGTCACCGCAATTTTGATCCCCTGGGTATTACTGTATGGGTCCCAGACGGACTTCACGTTGACCCAGTCATACACCCCGGGCAGTAGAATAATAGCCACAATTAGAAATATACCTGTGGGAACCTTCAGAATATGCAACCAGTCTGTTTTGTAAACGTGCCAAATGTGACGCATGACTTCCTCCTAAATGTACATAAATGTAGGGATTAACTTATTTCTATGACTCATATTTGTGAATCGTATGTATATCGGCATTATTGCAGTATCTAATAATGGGTTCATGTTTATAAACTGTACCCATTTCACTTGGTACTAATTCAGAGCCTTCATATATTGCGTAAAATGAAACTCACTGTCTGTTCTAAAAAGAAGTGTTTTATCTCTTTTGAGTACAGTAAGAGGTTTATTTTGGTTATATCAAATTTCTCATTTGCCTATGGATAAATATGCAGAAATGTTGTATAATTATGAATAACCAATGAGATGTATTGTGCATGGATGTTTTTCAGCCTAACTGCTGATTCTAAGAAGAACGTAGCAGAGGGTTTTCACCTGCGATGGTGAGGTGTTGACAGGGGGTTGTCTTTCTGTCATAATTCATGAAGACAAACGGACATATTGATTACAGAACCCTGTGAGGTCCTGCAATATGAACGACATGAATAGCACCTTTAAATCAGTCCCGTGAGACTGGCAAGGTAACGTGAACGATACATCGTTTTTTTGCTGCGGCAAATGAAGCGATGCATCCCCGAGAGTAAACTTTCTTCAGAGCGGTCTGAAGTTCGGAGACTCCTTGCCAATAAACACGGCAAGGAGTCTTTTTTTTTCTCCTCGTCACGGGGCCATGATGCTGAAGGGAAATCCTGAGGAGGCTGAACGCATGAGCACAGAGACACATGTCATTATGGATGAGACGGCGATCCGCCGCGCATTAACACGGATTGCCCATGAGATATTGGAGAAAAACAAAGGAATCGACGATTGTGTGTTGGTCGGTATCCGTACACGCGGGGTTTACCTTGCAGAACGGATTGCCGCCAAGATTGAAGAAATCGAGGGCGCCAAAGTCCCCTGGGGAGAGCTGGATGTGACTCCTTACCGCGATGACCGCTTGGACGAAAATAAAGCGAATCGCAAGGAAATGTTGATTATGACACCTGAATCACTTTCGATCCATAACAAAAAGGTGATTTTGTTCGATGATGTGCTCTATACCGGACGGACGATTCGCGCAGCGATGGATGCCCTGATGGACTGTGGAAGACCACAGAACATTCAGCTGGCTGTACTCGCAGACCGCGGACACCGGGAACTTCCAATTCGACCTGATTTTATCGGCAAGAATGTGCCGACTTCCAAATCAGAGGAGATCGAAGTTGCACTCATGGAAACGGACGGACAGGATGAAGTCAAAATCACTCAGAACCGGGGGGAGCAAGCATAATGATTACACAGACAGCATTGAGAGACCGAAGCTTGCTTGGACTGAAGGAACTTAGTCGAGGAGAAATCGAGTCCATTCTGAACCGTGCGGCTCACTGGGAAGCACAGAAAGAGAAGTTGGTTCCTGTACTGGAATCACGCTTTGTTGCGAACATGTTCTTCGAGAACAGCACACGTACCCGCTTCTCCTTCGAAATGGCAGAGAAACGCCTGGGCGCACAAGTACTGAACTTTACGGCAGCCGCATCCAGTGTGGAAAAAGGAGAGTCCATCTACGATACGGTACGAACACTTGAGTCGATGGGCATTGATGCAGGCGTGATCCGGTTGAAACCGGCAGGCGTTCTGCAACAACTGGCTCAGAAAGTGAATGTACCACTCGTGAACGCAGGAGATGGCAACAATGAGCACCCCACACAGGCACTGCTGGACCTCTACACGATGAGGAAAGCATTTGGCGAACTGAAAGGCTTGCGTGTTTCCATCATTGGTGACATCCTGCATAGCCGTGTAGCTCGTTCTAACCTGTGGGCACTGCAAAAGTTTGGTGCAGATGTACGCTTCTGTGCACCACAAACGATGCAGGCACCGGAACTCGCAGAGCATGCTCCTTATGTCGGTCTTGAAGAAGCGCTGGATGCAGATGTAGTCATGATGCTTCGTGTTCAACTGGAACGTCATCAACATGGCTTAATTACTTCAGCTGAGGATTATCGCGAACACTACGGATTGACGGAAGAACGGGCATCACGCCTAAAACCAAGCACCATTATCATGCACCCTGCTCCAGTGAATCGCAACGTCGAGGTAGATGACGCGGTTGTGGAAAGTGAAGCATCGCGGATCTTCCCGCAGATGGCAAACGGCGTTCCAATCCGCATGGCGGTTATGGAACGTGCGATGAAACTGTAACAGGGTCTGGCTGTAGGTCATAGGCTGACGGTACGGTAGTTCTTATAGAGCAATAAGAGAGTACACGATAAAGAAAATCATCCGGCTTGCCTGGTAAGCCGGACAGAACCGAAGCGGAGGGCAATTATGCTACAGATTATAAAAAACGCAAACGTCTTGAACCAACAAGGGGAACTTGAACGGAAAACCATCATTATAGATGAAGGTAAAATTAAAAAGATCGCTGGTCTGGAAGACCAAGCCGTTCTGGATGCCGAAAAGTCAGCGCAAAGTGTGACAGACGCATCAGGCAAACTGGTCATTCCGGGATTGATCGATATGCACGTGCATCTGCGTGAACCTGGATTCGAACACAAAGAGACGATCGAGACAGGTGCCCGTTCAGCAGCACAAGGTGGTTTTACAACAATCGCTTGCATGCCGAACACGAGACCAGTTACAGATACAGCGGAAGTTGTGAAACTGGTATTGGATAAAGCCAAAGAAGCTGATCTGGTTAAAGTGTTGCCTTATGCAGCCATTACAAAAAATGAACTGGGTCGTGAACTTACCGATTTTGCCGCATTAAAAGAAGCAGGCGCTATTGGATTCACAGATGACGGTGTAGGCGTACAAAACGCACAAATGATGAAAGATGCCATGAGCCTCGCGGCAAGCATGGATATGCCCGTGATCGCACACTGTGAAGATGACTCACTGGTTGTTGGTGGATATGTGACAGAAGGTGAGTTTTCGAAACGTCACGGCATCAAAGGGATTCCGAATGAATCCGAAGCCATCCACGTTGGCCGTGATATCTTGCTCGCAGAAGCAACAGGAGTTCACTACCATGTCTGTCACGTAAGTACAGAGCAATCAGTTCGTCTGATTCGTCTAGCGAAGTCCATCGGCATTAAAGTAACTGCTGAGGTATGTCCACACCATCTGGTGTTGTCGGATGAAGATATCCCGGGCATGGACGCCAACTGGAAAATGAACCCGCCGCTGCGCTCACCACGCGATGTGCAGGCTTGTATCGAAGGTTTGCTGGACGGCACGCTGGACATGATCGTAACTGATCACGCGCCACACAGTGAAGAAGAGAAAGCCAAAGGCATGGAGCTGGCACCTTTCGGAATCGTAGGATTCGAAACAGCCTTCCCGCTGCTGTACACCAAGTTTGTGGAAACAGGACTGTGGAGCTTGGAATTCCTGGTGAAACGCATGACAGCTGATCCGGCACGTGTATTCCGACTGGATACAGGCAAACTGGAAGAGGGAGCACCAGCCGATATCACGATGATTGACCTGAACGAGGAAAAAGCGGTTGATCCTGCAACGTTTGCAACCAAAGGAAGAAACACACCATTCACAGGCTGGAAGCTGAAAGGCTGGGCCGTACAAACTTGGGTGGATGGCAAAAGCGTGTGGAATAACACGGTACAACAGTAAAACGGTAACTCAGCAAATTAATAAAACAGTAACTCTATATCTTTAACTCTTTAAATCAGTAACAGTAAATCTTAACTTTTTAAAACAACAAATCTTTTTAACTCTAAAACTTAATCTACAACTTTTACACCAGTAACATCTTTTCAACTAACTCGAGGCAAATCATGCCGAGAGTCTAACATACGAAACAAGCAAAGTTGAATGTCATGATTTTGAACTTGGACACCAACGTAACTGCGGAGCGGACAGAAAAGACCCGAAGAAGCAAAGCGTTCGCCTTTATCACCGGATTACATCATTTAAAAAATGATAAAAAGTAATCCGGTGATAACAGCGATCAAAGGGTTTTCTGTACGCGGAGCCGCACAATCGTAACGTCCCCCATGTTCAACCCCAATGCATTCAACGTTGATAAACACAGAGGAGTGAAATGGGATGCAGGCACAGGCAAGATTATTGTTGGAAGACGGCACACTGTTCACCGGGAAAGCATTTGGTGCTGAAGGTGAAACTACAGGTGAGGTCGTTTTTAATACGGGAATTACAGGCTATCAAGAGGTGCTTTCGGATCCTTCCTATTGCGGTCAAATCGTAACCATGACGTATCCGCTGATCGGAAACTACGGCATTACGCGTGATGACTTTGAGTCGATTCGTCCATACGTGCACGGTTTCGTTGTGCGACGTCATGAGCCAACGCCAAGCAACTGGCGTGCGGAATATAGCGTAGACAATCTGCTCAAAGAATACGGCATCGTAGGAATCAGCGAAATTGATACACGCATGTTGACTCGCCGGATTCGTCACCACGGCACAATGAAGGGAATTCTCACAACAGGATCGAAACCTGTGGAAGAACTGCTGGAGATGATGGGAGACACCACCATTGCTGAGCTGCGTAACCAGGTGCCAATGACTTCTACAGAGCATGTCTACAACAGCCCGGGAACGGCTGAGCGTATTGTGCTCGTGGATTACGGTGCAAAAACAGGGATTTTGCGCGAACTCAGCAAACGTGACTGTGACGTAGTTGTTGTTCCACACGATGTAACAGCAGACGAGATTCGTCGCCTGAACCCGGACGGAATTCAACTGTCCAACGGCCCTGGGGACCCGAAAGACGTACCTCACGCGGTTAACATGATCAGTGAACTGCTTGGCGAATACCCGATCTTTGGCATCTGCTTGGGTCACCAGTTGTTCGCACTTGCAGCAGGAGCAGACACCGAAAAGCTCAAGTTTGGACATCGCGGAGGAAACCACCCGGTGAAAGAACTGGAGAGCGGACGTTGTTTCATCACATCCCAGAACCATGGATTTACTGTAAACGAAGAGTCTGTGAAGAGCACGGACCTGGAAGTTACACATATCAACAATAACGATAAGACCATTGAAGGTCTGAAACATAAATCATTCCCGGCATTCTCGGTTCAATATCACCCTGAAGCAGCCCCGGGTCCTTACGACAACAGCTATCTGTTCGACCGCTTCATCGAGATGATTCGCGAGCACAAGATCACTAACCCGCAAAAGCCGCGTCAAGCCGTATTGGCAGCCGCAGTGAAAGGAGCACAATAACATGCCGATTAACAAAGATCTCAAAAAAATCCTGGTGATTGGTTCCGGTCCAATCGTCATCGGTCAAGCGGCCGAGTTCGACTATGCCGGTACACAAGCTTGCCAGGCTCTGAAAGAAGAAGGCGTGGAAGTTGTACTTATCAACAGCAACCCGGCGACCATTATGACGGATACAAACATGGCTGACAAAGTATACATCGAGCCTATCACCCTGGATTTCGTGACCCAAATCATTCGTCAGGAGCGTCCAGATGGCTTGTTGCCAACACTAGGTGGTCAGACAGGTCTGAACATGGCTGTGGAACTGGCACGTGCCGGAGTTTTGGAACGTGAAAATGTGAAATTGCTCGGAACACAGTTAACATCCATCGAGAAAGCGGAAGATCGTGATCTGTTCCGTGACCTGATGCGTGAATTGGAACAACCTGTACCAGAGAGTGTAATCGTAACGACACTTGAAGAATCACTTGAATTTGCGAATGAGATTGGTTATCCAATCATCGTGCGTCCAGCCTATACACTGGGCGGAACAGGCGGCGGAATCTGTGCGAACGAAGAAGAGCTGCGCGAGACGGTGGCAGCGGGAATTCGTTACAGCCCGATTGGGCAATGTCTGGTCGAGAAGAGCATTGCAGGCATGAAAGAAGTCGAGTATGAGGTTATGCGAGACAAAAACGATAACTGTATCGTTGTCTGCAACATGGAAAACTTTGATCCGGTAGGTATTCATACAGGTGACAGTATCGTCGTAGCACCAAGCCAAACATTGTCGGACCGTGAATATCAAATGCTGCGTTCAGCTTCCTTGAAAATCATTCGTGCCCTGAATATCGAGGGTGGATGTAACGTACAGTTTGCACTGGACCCACACAGCTTCCAATACTATGTTATCGAAGTAAATCCACGGGTAAGCCGTTCATCGGCTCTGGCTTCCAAAGCAACGGGTTATCCGATTGCAAAAATGGCTGCCAAAATTGCCATGGGTTACACGTTGGATGAAATCGTGAACCCGGTAACAGGCCAAACGTATGCTTGCTTTGAGCCTACACTGGATTACATCGTGAGCAAAATCCCACGCTGGCCGTTCGACAAGTTCATCTCGGCGAACCGTAAACTGGGAACTCAGATGAAAGCAACAGGCGAAGTAATGGCTATTGGCCGGACATTCGAAGAGTCGATTCACAAAGCAGTTCGTTCCCTGGAAATTGGCGTACATCGCCTCTACCTGAAGGATGCCGAAACGCTGGACGAAGCCACCCTGAACGAGCGTCTGATCAAAGCAGATGATGAGCGTATCTTCCTGATTGCCGAAGCATTCCGCAGAGGTTATACGTTGCAACAGCTACAGGATCTGACCAAGATTGACTGGTGGTTCCTGGACAAAATCGAAGGTCTGATCGCATTCGAAGATCGCATTCGTGAAGAATCCGAATTGTCTTCCGACATTCTGTATCAAGCGAAACGCCTTGGATTCACGGACCGTGCCATTGCTGAACTGCGTGCGCAAGGTCAACCAGGAGGCACATTAACAACTGAAGCGGAAGTTAGAACTCGTCGGGAAGCAGAGAACCTGCGCCCAGTGTACAAAATGGTAGATACATGTGCGGCTGAGTTTGAAGCAACAACGCCATATTACTACTCAACTTACGAGACAGAAAATGAAGTAATTCCTTCAGACAAGAAAAAAGTTGTGGTGCTGGGTTCAGGACCAATCCGGATCGGTCAAGGGATCGAGTTCGACTACTCAACTGTACACGCAGTATGGGCATTGCAAAAAGCAGGCTATGAAGCAGTCATTATCAACAATAACCCGGAGACGGTGTCTACGGACTTTAATACATCGGATCGCCTGTACTTTGAACCGCTCTTCTTCGAAGATGTCATGAACGTGATTGAACAGGAGAAACCAGTAGGGGTTATCGTACAGTTCGGTGGTCAAACGGCCATCAACCTGGCAGCACCACTGCGTAATGCAGGTGTAACCATTCTCGGAACGGATCTGGAAAGCATCGATGAGGCGGAGGACCGCAAGAAGTTCGAGCGTCTGCTCTCCCGTCTGGAGATTGCACAGCCAAAAGGTAAAACGGTCATTTCCGTTGATGATGCAGTAGAAACAGCTCAAAGTCTGGGCTACCCTGTCTTGGTTCGTCCTTCTTATGTACTCGGCGGTCGTGCGATGGAGATTGTATACTCCGATGCTGAATTGCTGACATACATGGAACAGGCGGTTAAAATCAATCCGGAGCATCCGGTCCTGATCGACCGTTACATGATGGGTAAAGAAGTTGAGGTTGACGCCATCTGTGATGGTGAAACGGTATTGATTCCGGGAATCATGGAACATATCGAGCGTGCAGGGGTTCACTCTGGTGACTCCATCGCGGTATATCCTCCTCAACATCTGTCCCAGGATTTGAAAGAGAAAATTGTAGAGATTACAATCAAAATTGCGAAAGAACTGAAAACGGTAGGTTTGGTCAACATCCAGTTTGTTATCCATGATGGCCAAGTGTACATTATCGAGGTGAACCCGCGTTCATCCCGTACCGTACCATTCCTGAGTAAAGTAACCAACATTCCGATGGCGAACTTGGCAACACAAGCCATTCTGGGTGTGAAACTAAAAGATCTTGGTTATGTTGACGGGCTGTGGCCTGAATCGGATCATGTATCTGTTAAAGTTCCGGTCTTCTCCTTCGCGAAGCTGCGTCGTGTAGAACCAACCCTCGGACCTGAGATGAAGTCTACAGGTGAGGTTATGGGCCGTGACCCGAATTACGCTAAAGCGTTGTTCAAAGGTCTCATCGGCGCAGGAATGAAAATTCCGGCAACCGGAGCGATCGTAGTAACTGTAGCAGACAAAGACAAAGACGAAGCGGTTCCTTTGCTCGAAGGTTTCTACAGACTGGGTTACAAAATCATGGCTACCGGCGGAACAGCAGCTGCGCTTGAAGCAGCGAACATTCCGGTAACGACTGTGAACAAATTAAGTGAAGGTTCGCCGAACATTCTGGATATGATCCGTAGCGGCGAAGCAAACTTTGTCTTCAACACACTCACCAAAGGCAAAACACCGCAGCGTGATGGATTCCGTATCCGTCGTGAAGCGGTAGAAAACGGCATTGTATGTATGACTTCACTGGATACGATTCGTGCGCTGTTGATCATGCTGCAAACGATCAACTTCTCTTCGGAAGCAATGCCTGTCTTTGTAAAATAAATAACTCTCTGATGAAGGACATCAGTCAGCCTGCGGGCTGGCGGGATGTCCTTTATATCGGGCAAAAACGGAAAAAATGAGCAAGTGGAGGGGAGCGCTGGTGATGAATCAAGCGAGTTTCAATGAAATGGCTGGCCGTCTGATGGTGGCACTGGATTATCCTGGAGCGGAAGAAGCTC
The DNA here is from genome assembly GCF_000517845.1 of Paenibacillus sp. FSL R5-192. Taxonomy (NCBI): domain Bacteria; kingdom Bacillati; phylum Bacillota; class Bacilli; order Caryophanales; family Paenibacillaceae; genus Paenibacillus; species Paenibacillus sp. FSL R5-192. The sequence continues at coordinate 113,324 of NZ_ASPR01000079.1, forward strand.
AAGAATTGGTACAAGCTCTTGAGGGCATTCCCTGTTATCTCAAGGTGGGTATGCAGCTGTTCTACGCAGCGGGACCTGACTTTATTCGGGAGCTGAAATCCAAAGGTTACTCCGTTTTTCTGGATGTGAAAATGCATGACATTCCCAACACCGTTCGTGGCGGAGCTGAGAGTATCACACGTCTGGGTGTAGACATGTTCAATGTACATGCAGCGGGTGGAGCCCTTATGATGCGTGCTGCACGTGAAGGTGCTGAGGCAGCAATCGCTGCCGATCCTTCCCTTAGCAAGCCCGAGATCATTGCAGTCACCCAACTCACCAGTACAAGTCTGGAAACGATGAATAACGAGATTGGCATCCCGGGAAGTGTGGAAGCTGCGGTGGTCCGTTATGCAGGACTAGCCCAAGAGGCCGGACTGGATGGGGTTGTTGCTTCTCCACTGGAAGTGCCCGCAATTCGGGCAGCGTGTGGCAGTGCTTTTCACACCGTTACTCCAGGAATTCGTCCAGCGGGTAGTGGTCTGGGAGATCAGACACGCGTCTTGACCCCAGGTGAAGCCATCGCCAGAGGCAGTCATTACATTGTTGTAGGCAGACCCATTACAGGCGCTCCCAATCCGCGAGAAGCGGTAGAAACCATTTTGAAGGAGATGTTGAACGCATGATCGAACTGAATGAGATTCCGAATCATATTGCTTCCCAACTTTTGAAAATTAAAGCCGTGGCGTTACGTCCGCAGCAGCCATTTACATGGACATCCGGCATCAAATCACCAATATACTGTGATAACCGCTTAACGATGTCCTATCCGGAGATTCGCAACGATATCGCTGAAGCATTTGCAACAATCATTCGGAACCAGTATCCGGATGCAGAAGTCATCGCAGGTACAGCAACCGCAGGTATTCCGCATGCTGCCTGGGTGGCTCAGAAGCTGAATCTGCCGATGGCTTACATTCGCGATAAAGCGAAAGGACACGGCAAGGAGAACCTGATCGAAGGTCTGATTACCGAAGGACAGAAAGTGGTTGTCATCGAAGATCTGATCTCTACAGGTGGAAGCTCGATCAAAGCAGCAGAAGCTGTACGCGTTGCAGGTGCAACACCTCTCGCCGTGCTTGCCATTTTCAGCTACCAGCTGGATAAAGGTGTTAAAGCATTTGAAGATGCTGGAATTCCACTTCAGACGTTGTCCAATTACACGGCGCTGATGGATGTGGCTTTGGCTCAGGGAACGATTCAGGAGAGTGACTTTGAGTTGCTTAAATCCTGGCGTGAAGATCCTTCTTCATTTGGTAAATAATATCATTGATACCTCGAAAAAATGTTCAGGAATGAACGGTATCAAAATTGTAATGATTGCCGTCATAGCGGCAAAACCATCGAATATGCAAGAGGCATCCCGCACTTTGGGGTGCTTTTTTTGTTTGTTCATCAAAATATTAACTTTTTCACTCTACCGTTGTAAAAAGCTTGTAACTTTTAGTTGGGATCGGTCGTTTATAATTCAGTGTAGGATGGAACAGATTTCTAATTTTAGGTTTTTTGAAGAAATGAACGGGATTTCAAGAAAGGATGAGCGTGATTGCTGGCATGAAGAATTTATTTCTCAGAAAAAGACCTGCCAAGAGCCAGTCAGGCGATGAACATCAACAGGGGGAAACACCGTTGGAGGCATCGACGGAGTCGGGGGAAAATACATACAACAATGAACATGATTACCCGACGAGTAAACCTCCGTTACCTGAAAGTGAAATCGCTTCAGATGAAGTGGCTGCAGCTGCTGTCATCACTGTTGATGAACCCCAGAAGAAGATCAAACCAAAGAAGGATACGCTGCCTCCATATGATGGACCTGTACTGGAGGTGCGTAACGTGCATCGCAGTTTCCAGACAGGCAGTCGCATTATCCATGTGCTCAAAGGCATTGATATGGAAGTGAATCCGCAACAACTGGTCATGTTGAAGGGGCGATCGGGCTCAGGCAAAACAACACTGCTGAATATGCTCGGTGGACTGGATCAGCCTTCAAGTGGAGACATTCTGTTCTCTGGCCAGCCTCTTCAGGATTGGGGAGACCGGCGGCGGACCGCTTTGCGGCGCAAAGAGATCGGTTTTATTTTTCAGGCGTATGCACTCATGCCCTTATTATCTGCTTGGGAAAATGTAGAACTGTCGCTGCGCATGGCGGACGTTCCGCGAGCGGAGTGGAAGGACAGGGTTGGTCACTGTCTGGATCTGGTTGGACTATCCAAACGGGTGAAGCACCGACCTTTCGAGATGTCCGGGGGAGAGCAGCAGCGGGTGGCTATAGCCAAGGCGATTGCCCATAGACCCAGATTGTTGCTTGCGGATGAACCTACAGCTGAACTGGATTCCAAGATGGGCGCTCAGGTCATGGCCGTATTCCGCAATATTATTGAAGTAGAACAAGTAACAATATGTATGACTACACACGATCCTACAATTTTGGAGGTTGCGGACCATGTTTATGAAATGGCGGACGGCAGATTTATCAAGTAAAGGGGCCGCTCCGAAGAGGGGGAAACGCGCAGCGATTATTGTACTCGGTGCGATAATGGTTGCAACGATGTCCGGCTGCTCATTGCTGCCGTCAGAAACAGAGGAAGAAGTGCTTCCGCCTATTACACCACCAACGATCTCCAAGAAACCGGAATATGAAGTCCGGACGGAAACGTTGGAGAAAAAAGTAAGTGGCAGCGGCAAGATGATGAGTCAGCGGGAAGAGAAGGTGTACTTCACGCTTGATGGCATGCATGTCAAAGAGTTAAATGTTAAACCAGGGGATAAAGTGAAAAAGGGTCAACTTCTTGCTGTCCTCGATGTGGAGAGTGTAGAAAAGGAGATCCGTGGCAAGAAACTGGCTATTCGCAAATCCGAAGTTCAAATGAAGGAAACACTCCGCAAGAAGGATGAGATGGACCCGGTAGAGTTCGAAGAATCAACGATTGCGTTTGAAGAACTACGCCAGGAACTCGCTGATCTGGAGGAACAACTGGGCAAAGCCACGTTGACCGCTCCGTTTGGCGGCACCGTTATTGCAGTGCAGGTAGAGAAGGGTGCAACCGTGAAAGCGTATGATCCGATTGCTACGATTGCGGATACATCGAATCTGGTTGTGGCAGCTACCTTTGCCAAGGAAGATCTGGAGAAGTTCTCGGCCGGTATGAAGGCAGAAGTAGATATTAATGGAGCTGGTAAAGTCGCTGGCAAAATTAAAGTTATGCCTATCGCGGAAGCATCGGGAAGCGGCAGTGGCGAAGGGACGGGTGAAGGAGGTACGCCTCCAACCAAGGAAACGCTGGATAAGTATGTCATCGTTACACTTGCAAAAATGCCAAAAGGCGTCGAACGTGGCACACCACTATCGGTCTCGATTGTAACGCAGCGTACCGAGAACGCAATTGTGATTCCTGTATCCGCTTTACGCTCCATCGGTTCAAGAACGTATGTACAAGTGGTGGAGAGTGATGGCAGCAAGCGTGAAGTGGACGTTGAAGTTGGACAGCAGACATCGACAGATGTCGAGATTCTGAAAGGTCTGACCGTAGGTCAGAAAGTAGTGGGACGCTAATGGGGCTGCCATTGCTTCGGCTGCTGTTCCGCAAAATGTGGAACACGCGCTGGATGACCTTCAGCACACTGATCGGATTGATTGTGGCGGTAGCGTTCACCGTCAGTATTCCAATGTATGCCGATGGTGCGTTGAAACGGGTCGTCGCGCAAACGCTGCAGGATAACAGTGAAGGGTTGCCAGCCGGTTCGTTGCTGATGAGTTATCAGGCACCTGGTGGCGTGAAGACAGACACACGGGGTCTGGATGAAGTAGATCGTTATATTCGTGAGGATGTCCCTCGCGACATAGGGTTTCCTTTTCATACTTATGTGAATTCGAGATCCATTCGCAGCACAGAAGTGAGCCCGGAAGATCCAACCAAAGTGGATGCCAGCAGGGCGCGCAGTATGAGTCTGGGCACGATGAGTGGACTGGATGCACAGGTGAATTACTCTGCCGGGGTGAAACCTGGAAACCAGGTCAAAGATGACACGATCGAGGCAGTCATGTTGGAAGAGGGTATGTACCGTAACGACCTGCATATCGGCGATATTCTGGAATATCCGGTGTATAGCGGTCTTGATATCACGTTACGTGTAAAGATTACGGGGTCCTTCAAGGCAGATGATCCGAACAGTCCTTACTGGGTACAAGGATTTGACGGCATGATGAATGGACTATATGTGGATGAATCGGTTTTTAATGATGTTTTACTGAAGGAAAAAGGGATTCCACTTCAAAATTCACGTTGGTATTATGCCTTTGATCTGAAAGAAATTCAAACCAGCCAGTTATCAGGTCTGACTTCCATGCTGGAAAGGCTGGATATCGATCTGTACCAGCGGCTGAAAGATACAAAAGTGGACATCACCTTTGGTGATCTGCTTAAGCAGTTCCGCAGTCAGAGTCTGCAACTGCAGACCATGTTGTTTACCTTGGCAGCACCGATGATTGCGATGGTCTTTTATTTTATTGCGATGAACGCCAGACAGTCATTACAGAAGCAAGAGAGTGATATTGCGGTATTGCGCAGCCGTGGAGCTTCAGCTCGGCAGATCTTCTCTCTTTACCTGCTTGAAGGTATATTCCTGGGCGTTATTGCGTTGATTATTGGACCGTTTCTCGGTTGGTTTATGGCCAAGAGTATTGGCTCTGCAAGTGGCTTTCTCTCGTTCGTAGATCGGAAGTCTATTCCGATCGGTGTATCAAAAGAAGCTATTCTCCTGGGCGTAGCAGCGGTCCTTGTTGCGATCATCGCATCACTTATCCCTGCGATAACCTATGCACGGGCAACCATTGTATCAGCCAAGCGGCGACAAGCACGTACAGACCGCGCTCCAGTATGGCAACGCTGGTTCCTGGACGTTGTGTTGCTGGGTCTGGCTGGATATGGATACTACCTGTTCTATGAACGTCAGATGTTGACCTTCCAGACCGGAATGACAACGGATCAGTTGCAGGTACAGCCGTTTCTGTTTTTTGTACCCGCACTCGCGATCTTTGCGCTTGGACTATTCTTCCTGCGCTTGTTCCCGTGGATATTAAAGCTCATTCAGTTGATCGGTCGCAAGTTTCTCCCGGTCCCGTTGTATCTGACATTAACACAGTTATCGCGTTCATCTTCTTCCTATTATCCGCTGATGATCCTCCTTGTACTGACACTGGGACTTGGGGTGTACAACTCGGCTGCGGCTCGGACAATTGATCTGAATTCCACTGAGCGTACCTTGTACCGTTATGGTTCTGATGTGATTATGCAGACTGTGTGGGAAGGAACACCTGAGGTTAAACCCGGTGGTTCCGGACAGAATGGCGGTACGGGTGGAGGTCAACAAGGTGGTGGCAATGGAGGAGGTGCTCCAGGTGGTGGTGGCGGTTCTTCGCAGCCATCCAAAGTCATTTACTCCGAACCTCCATTTGAAGTGTTCCGCAGATTAGACGGGGTTGAACATGCAGCACGCGTGCTACAGACCAAAGGCAATATTATCGTCTCTGGTAAATCGGGTGGACAGGGAATGCTGGTCGGAATTGATAATGTGGACTTTGCTCAAGTGGCTTGGTTCCGCAATGATCTGTTCCCGGCACATCCCTACAAGTACCTTGACTTGCTTGGTAAATATGAAGGGGCTGTATTGATCTCTTCCAAATTTGCTGACAAGTTCAAACTCAAAACTGGAGACCTCGTCTCCATGGGTGTACAGGGACAGGCGATTGAATTCGTCGTGTTTGGGATCATACCTTACTGGCCAGCCCAGTATCCGGATCAGATGCCATTTTTCGTGGCGAATCTGGATTATATCTATGATCAGGTGCCTCTGATTCCTTATGAGGTGTGGCTGAAAATGGAACCGGATGCCAAAGTGGCTCCACTAATGGAGAAACTTGCAGCAGAAGGCATTGAGTTATCATCTGTACGTGACGTCCGCACAGAATTGGTATCTCAGGCTAAACATCCGTCTCGAGGTGGCGTATTCGGGATACTGAGCCTTGGATTCCTGGTATCGGTTATTATTTCGTTGATCGGATACGTGCTGTACTGGTTCTTCAATTTGTCCGGGCGTGTTGTGCAGTTTGGTGTATTACGGGCCATGGGGTTATCCCGGGCACAACTAAGCGGCATGCTGCTGCTGGAACAGGTGTTCACAGCAGGTCTATCGATCCTGCTAGGTATTGGGATTGGTCAGGTTTCCAGTCGTTTATTCCTGCCATTCCTGCAAACGACGGATAATGTATCTGCTCAGGTACCTCCGTTCCGGATTGTGTTTGAACAGCAAGATATGTTGCAACTGTATGGGGTCACCGTAGTGATGCTGGTCATTGGTGCAACGATGTTGCTCTGGCAGATTCGCAGATTGCGAGTTCACCAGGCAGTCAAAATGGGAGAGGAGAGGTAAACGTGATCCAATGCGAAGGACTTGTCAAAATTTTTAAATCCAGCGATGTGGAAGTCGTTGCCCTTCAGGGTCTCAACCTGACTGTCAATCAAGGTGAAATGATGGCGATCATCGGTAACAGCGGTAGCGGTAAATCCACGCTGCTGAATATTCTAGGCGGACTTGATCGTCCTACGGCTGGTACGGCTGTTGTGGGAGACTGGGATTTGCTCAAGATGACAGATGCTCAATTGGTCGAATACAAACGTCATACGGTAGGTTTTATTTGGCAAAATAACGGTCGTAACTTGCTGCCTTATCTCACTGCACTGGAAAATGTGGAGACTCCCATGATACTGGGAGGCAAGCGTGATCGTGCTTACGCGAAACAGTTGCTCGAATGGGTAGGCCTTAAGGATCGGATGCATAACAAATTGCATCAATTGTCAGGAGGAGAGCAACAACGGGTAGCGATTGCGATCTCATTATCCAATCGTCCCAAAATTCTGCTTGCAGATGAACCTACCGGTTCGGTCGATTCCGAGACATGTGATACAATCATGGGCATTTTTCGAAGAATGAACAAGGAACTTGGCGTTACGATTGTCATCGTTACCCATGACTTGACGCTTGCTGGCAAGGTGGACCGGATCGTTGCGATTCGGGACGGCTTGACCAGTACCGAGTTTGTGAAGCGCAACCCGAATCTGGATGATGAGCATAACTTGTCCGAGGCGGGTATGCCAGACATCCATGAAGCATTTGTCATTATAGACCGTGCAGGACGACTTCAGGTGCCAAAAGAGTATCTGGAGGCCTTATCCATTGATAACCGGGCGACATTGGAATTTGACGGTGAACGTATTGTCATTACACCGCCAAGATAATTAAGAGGGGGAACTGGGAAATGAAGAATAGTATGTGGGGAAAACGTGTGCTGGCTGTCATCGCTACTGCGACGCTAGCACTGCCGCTGATTGCCGGCTGTACGGCAAGTGAGGCGAAGGATACGGAGCAGCGTGTATTGCGTGTGGCTACGATGTGGGGCGGACAGGATGACAGTTACTTCCGTCAGCAATTTACCGATGCTTTTGAACTTACACACCCCAATGTAACGATCGAGATTGTGGCTGCCGTTGATCAGAGCAGCATGTATGGGTACGGTAACACAGAAGAACAGCAGGAAGCTCCGGATACGATGGAAAGTCTGAAGAAGATTATGACTGGGGATAATCCGGTTGACGTCATCGTGGCTGATACCTCTACAGTCAAATCATTAATTCAGGAGAATCTGGTGAAACAGCTGGACCCATTGATGCAGGAAGACAAGTTTGATACCAGTGATATTGTGCCTAGTGTGCTGGAGGGAATTAAGGACCTTGGGGACCAGAGCATCTATGCATTGACACCAACGTTTTCCTCCTCCGCTTTGTTCTATAACAAGGGTATGTTTGAAAAAGCAGGCGTGGAACCACCAACGGACAATATGACTTGGGATGATATTTTCAATCTGGGTACCCGTCTAACGAAAGGTGAAGGTAAAGATCATGTATTTGGTTTCTCCTTCACGACATATCAGGGTGGTCCGCCGTACTACTCCATGCAGCAGTACTACAGCTCGTTGCAGCTGAAGACGTTTGATGACAAAGCAGAGAAGATGACAGTAGATTCTCCTCAATGGGAGAAAGTGTGGAGCACCATCAGCAAACTTGCGATTGACAAAGTTATTCCTAAAGGCGACGAGCCACAGGATCAGAATCCGAGTGGGCGTTATGATCCGGTACAGGGTGACCTATTCCTGAGTGGCAAGTCAGCCATGGTTATTGGTGATTACAGCTATATTAATCAATTAATTGATGCTAATAAAAATGCGGATAAAATGAAAGACTTTACGAAAGTGGATTGGGATGTGGTAACACCTCCAGTTCACCCGGAAGCTCCTGAAATTGGAGGCAGCATCTACTTGAGCAACCTCATGGCGATTAATAGTGCGGCTCAGAACCCGGATGATGCGTGGGAACTGATCAAGTACATGAACAGTGAGGACTGGGCTAAGATTAAAGCACGCAGCAGCTATGAGATGGTATCACGGAAGAGCTTCATCAAGCCCAAAGACGGCCTGGATTATAACATTCAAGCATTCTATTCGCTGAAGCCGATTCCGCCAACAAATACCAATCTGGATAAAATGTATCAAAAATCCCCAGGCTTATGGCAAGTCAATGAAAAAGGTATGGAATATTTCAACCAAGTACTAGAGAACAAAAAGACACCAAAAGAAGCACTTGGTGAGTGGGCAGCTAAAGGAAACGAGATGCTGGAGAAATTGAAAAAGGATCCTAAAGCTACGTTTCAATGAGATTTGATGAAGTAGTCATATCATAATTTAAGGATAGCCGCTGAAGATTTTAATCTTTGGCGGCTATTTTTATGAAAATGGGGTATTCTACAAAAAGCAGGAATAAATGACGACTCCGGAAAGGACGAGCGGTATGCACTGGGTATATTTCAGCAAGTTGTATGCAACCAAATTTCAGGCAGGATGTCTGGCCAAACGTATGGAGCAGGATGGGTGGATTTACGGTCATAATGAACCAGCGGAAGTGGAAGTTTATCGATCACGTAAAGGACGTTACGGTGTACGTTTTATTCCCTGACATTACCCCTTGACTTATTGGGATAGAATGGTGTATATTAATTAAGTCGCTGTTTTAATATTTATTACTGACGCGGGGTGGAGCAGCCCGGTAGCTCGTCGGGCTCATAACCCGAAGGCCGCAGGTTCAAATCCTGCCCCCGCAATTTAGTTTCACTTGGATGATTCACAGCCATCATCTGCACGTTATACATTATGTCTAGGGCCCTTAGCTCAGTTGGTTAGAGCGGTCGGCTCATAACCGATTGGTCACAGGTTCGAGTCCTGTAGGGCCCATACTCTTAAAACCCTTGCCTAGCAAGGGTTTTTTTCTGTCTGCATGTAAGCTCTGAAGTAAAGGTATCTTTTTAATGGTGTCTTTCTAGTATGCCCTTTTTTTTGAATCACGATGTATGTCCATGCCATATCTCAAATCTCGCATATACTACCTTATCCCAACCCATAGGAGGTAGATTTCATGAGTCAATTTCTTGATGCAAGAACATCTCAGAATGCGAGTTTGGCTAACTCTATTGCAATACCAATCCTGGTTATTAATACACCACAATTATTCGGTCAGATTGGTCTGCAAACAGCAGGAGCAGGGGCAAACCCACGGGTACAATTCAAAGGAACGGTGTCTGTGCAACTTCCTTTGGCACTCGTTGGTATAACCATCACAATTGTTAGGGGGACTTTGGCTACGGACCCTGTAATTTATTCCGCAACGTCTACGTTTAGCTTAAGTGTCCTTGCACCTCAGATTATTACGTTCTCTGCAGATGACTTCAACCCGCCTATCACGCCTCAATTGACTTACACTGCATTTATCAGTTCCAACTTGCTCGGTACGATCCGTGTAGGCCCTGAGAACTTTGATGGAGCCGTGTATTCCGACTAATGTTGAGTGTCCTTGCCTAAGTAAACTAGATCAATAGTCTTCTTAATTGAAAGGCCTCAAGGACCTGCCCTCAAAAGCAGGTTTTTTTCCTGTTGAAGGGGAAAACTGAACTTCATCGAGTAGGTAGGGTTCTATGATATAATGCATTACAGAGATTGAATGGTATTGGACATCAAATAATACGTGAACATCTGAGAAACGTATGAAATTAGTGATAGAAAGCAGGTTTCCGTTTAATGACGTCAAATGAAGGTCAACGTTTTCGTTACAGTGAAGCTCCGGTATGGGATTGGCAAAGAGCTTATTATGAGCAGAAGGGGCTACAAGCTTGGACAGAGAACCAAGTCCCTCAATATATTACGAGTAATCCGTTGATTGCCACGGCGTATGCAGAGATGATCTTTGGCTTTCTTCAGGACCTCTCGAACAAAGGAAAGATCAACGAGACCGTAACCATTCTTGAACTTGGAGCGGGTGTAGGGCGTTTGGCACATCAAGTTCTCCTGAAATTGCTTGAGTTAAAGGAATTTGCTGGAATACAGTTACCGCCTTTCAGATATGTGATGACGGATCTCGTAGCGGAGAATGTGCTGGGTTGGCAGGAGCATCCATCCATGCAATCCTTTATTGAACAAGGTATAGTGGATTTTGCTCGTTTTGATGCTGTAGCGGATACGGAATTGAATCTGGCCGTTGCAGGCACGGTTATTCGGCCCGGTGATCTGAAACAACCGTTGTTGTTGATTGCTAATTACTTTTTTGACAGCATTCCACAGGAATTAATCTACATTGGGGATGGCGAGATCTATGAGTGCGATCTGCTTGTTCAGTCTCCAGATCGTCGTCTTGATCTTGAGCCCGCTGAGATGTTGAAGAATATGACGCTGAGTTATGAGTATCGCCGAGCGCCGGAATACAGTGCGGATAACTATCCATATCAGGAGCTTATTACATTGTACAAAGAGGAACTGGAGGATTCGCACATTCTTTTCCCTGCAATCGGGTTGTCCTGTCTCGAACGGTTGAACAAGCTGTCACAGTCAGGTTATGTGTTGATTACCGCTGATAAAGGGGATCATCGCCTGGATAACTGGAAGTTCGCAGAGCCACCTGAATTTGTTCTTCACGGGAGTTTTTCTCTAACGGCTAACTACCATGCCATTCAATATGTCTTGGAACAACAGGGTGCCCATACAGGATTCACAACACATCATTATAAAGATCTGAATGTTGGGTGCATGTTGATGGTGGACGAACCCATCAGTTATGTGAACACACGTCTGGCCTACCATCGATTTGTTGAACGTTTTGGACCGGATGACTTTTTCAGCATGAAACAATGGGTAGACTCTCGAATAGAGAGTATGGAGTTAAAGCATATTTTACCGTTTTGGCGTCTGGGTGGATATGATGCGGAGTTCTTGATTCACAGTGCTACCCACATTTCCAGTCTTCTTCCTGATGCAAGTGATGAGGAAATGCTTGATATTCAGTCTGGTATTCATACGATGTGGTCGTCCTACTACGTGATGGAGCAGCAAGGAGGTCTCGCATTTCTGGCAGGGCAGCTGTTATATGAGATGTATATGTATGAGGATGCAAAACGGTTTCTGGAGATATCGTTGGTTGCAGATCCGAGTAACCATAATCCAGCGGTCTTATACGATTTGGCTGTGTGCTGTTATGAACTTGAACTGGAAGAAGAAACCCTGTCATATACCCATAAAGTATTGGCTCTGGAACCTGATCATGAAGAGGCGGCAGCCTTGCTCCAGAGTTTCGAGTTGATCTGAACGGAACAATTTTAGTTTATCTCCTGTATGTCTAGAAATAGTGATGGTTGTATATAAAATTGAAACCTAATTGGGTTGTAATCGTATTAATGGGATATTCAACCAATCATCTATTTCAACAGCAAAGGAGACAAAAACATGAAAAAAGCCTTATCCATTGCATTATATCCATTAATGTGGGTTGTGGGTGCATTTAGCGTTCTGTCTGTTAATGCAAACAGTGCTGCAGGCAGCGCCCTCTTTGTGAAAGATATCGCTACAGATCGAAGCTATGATGGGCAGGCTATATATGATAGTATTGAACGTAGAAATGCCTAACTACATATCATTCAACTGTAAAGGTAATTGTGTCGTCGAGCAATAACATGAGAAACAATTACTCTTGAAGTGATGTACGATGAGCAGGAGTTCTGTCCGTACAACCTTTAAGCCGGTTTCGTACCTTATTCAGGTATGAACCGGCTTTTATTTATGAATGGGGGATACCAGATGAAGATTATTATTGGACAACCGAGGCTGGAACAGGATTTGCTGCAGCTTGAAGCCGAACTCAAGCAACACCCTGATGCGGATATATTGTTTTTTCCTGAAGGTTATCTGAACCAGAGTGTTGAGGAAGCTTGCAGGTTGGCGGCTGAATATGGGACCATGATTGTCTCAGGTCATCGCAGACTGGACGAACGTCCAAAGGACCGATCAATTATCATCAGTAAGGCTGGAGAGATTGTATTGGAGAAAGCTAAATATACACCTGCTGAGACGGCTCAGGAACAGGGTTGGGTAATAAGCACTTTGTTGTGTGATGAGCTGGTCCTGCAAGGATTTCGCAATGAGAATATAGGGAATGTGGACATTGTGATGCATTCCATTGGTGTGGGCATGTTCAGTGAAGAACAGTACAGTGAGTGGGTCGAAGAGGCTCGGCAGATCGCACTGAAGCATCAATGTATTGTCATGGGGACAAGCCATGCGGATGGTTCGTACCGTGATAGCGAGATATCCATTCCAATCGCGTATTGTATAACACCTGATGGAGAGGTTGTTCTGGCATCCCGAAGTGATACACGTACTCTTACAATCCTTCTGGACAGAGGAAATACAGACCCTTCACCTCAGGAGTCACAAGAAAAACAACTGAAAATCTCCATCGCCCATCCGGTTAAATCAACGGGTATGAATCCCGGATGAATGGGCTGTTGAACTTGCCGATTCGCCCGGTCACTTGCACGGAATACGCATATGTTATGGCATACCTTGAAATTCAAAGGAGGCCAATCAAATGAGTCAAGTTGGATACGGTTGTTGTAATACTGGTGGCGGATGGACTTCTACAAGTGCAATTCTTGTGCTTTTTATCCTGCTCGTGATCATCACAAAATCTTTCTGGCTGTAAGTCACGTGTAGAAACGTGCAAACAGTGGCTCCGCTGAGACTTCAGCGGGGCTTTTCCTGTTTATAAGAAACAACATATGCCATCCATGACATTTGACAACTGAAAACAATGTGCTTAAAATCACATAAGAGACTATTAACAGAGATTGAAGGGATAGCAATGCCGTTTATTCGCTTTAAAGGATTCACAGGTCCTCAGCTAGAGGAAGTTGTACCCCAAATTACAGAGCAGATGGCCCTAATTACTCATATTCCAAGGGAGAGAATGAAGGCAGAGCGTCATGATGTACAAGCGCTAACACCTTCTCCGGCTTCTATAGAGATTCTCATGTTTCAACGTGACCAGGAGATTCATAATCGGATTGCATCGTCGGTGCAAGCTATTTTGGAAGAAGCATATATGCCGGATGTGCACATTTTCTTCAATATATTGTCACCTACTTTGTATTATAAAAAAGGCAAGCCGCTTACAGATTATCGATTGGATTGAGATTGTGAGGGACGAGCAGAATGTTGCTCGTCTCTTTTGATTTACATATTTTTCGTATGTTTAGCAATGGGATGGTTTCTGTGAACTCTGCTCAACGATAATGAGCATATCGCAGATACAATAAACATGGCTCCACCGATAAGGTATACCCACCGAACGCCCAGTTGATCGGCGACTAGACCAAAGATAACTATGGATACACTCATAACCGTGGATATCAGGACGCCATGGGTGGCGTATACCTTGGTTAGGGATTCGACAGGTACACTGTTCTGAAGCGCTGTCTGCTGAGCCACATCACGAATCTGATGAACTGGACCCATCAGTATGCATAACACCAGAGCGAGCCATGGCAGGTTATTTAGACCATAAACGACGGTCAGAAGGCTGAAGAGAAGAGAACCCATGGTCATACTAGCGATTAGATGCTTCTGAATACGTTTGGCTAGTGCAAGAGCCAGAATACCTCCAAGCATGGTTCCAGCAGCGTAACTCGAGTTCATGAGTCCCCACCAACCTTCTCCTCGTCCCAGAGCTTCTTTTGCAAAGGCCAGCGTAACAGCTCCGATCCAGATGGAACCCGCAAGTGCTTGGGCAATGTCCATAAGCGTAATCAGTCGTAAGGTTGGATTCTTCCAAAGTATACTCCAACCTTCCCTCAATACATTCCGCGATACAGCAGATTTCTGAGGTTGTTCTACATTCCGTGTGAGCGAGCCCATGGCAATCATGAAGATCAGAACGGCCCAGGACAGGCTTGTAGCTGCCCAGAAGGTCTGTGACGCCCCCCAGTTTATCACGGCGAATCCCGTCATGGCGTAACCGACAATGGTTACAGTCTGATTGGAGAAAGATAGTAGGCTATTTGCTTTTATAAGGTCTTCACCTTGAACCAATCGTGGCGTTAAAGTCTTCAGTAACGGAGTTTCCCATCCGTCCAAGAAGGATAATACAATCACTCCGAGCAATAGAAGCGGCAGTTGTGAAATCAAGTGATTCAACGAAATGGCTATACAGGTCATGATGAATGTTTTGGCTATGGAAATGCTGATCAATAGTCTGGAGAATGGAAAACGGTTCACAAGTAATGGCAAAGTGAGACCGGCTATTATGCGTGCAATGATCTGAATCAGTGGAAACATTGCAGCAGAGAGTACCGATCCAGTGAGACCGTATATGAATGTAGTAATGACCATGATATATATGACATTAATAAGCGAGAGCAGCGTTTTGGCGGCCCAGTACGGATAAAATGCGATGTTCATGCCAATGATGTCCTTTCCGAAACGATATATCTATATTACGGGCATTGTCATCATTGCACCACAAACAAAGTTATCATTTTCCCGTCATTTCACCACAAAAAAACTGCCCAACAGGGCAGTCATCTTCTAATGCCTATAGTTCATGCCATAGCAAGTGTGAAGGCGATGAGCAACATCAGCAGGCTGGTCGTTCTGACCATAGTCATATATGGCCTGCTGGGTTCGGCTTCGCCCCGGGAAATCCAGCCATAGCGCAGATACCAGCCGAATTTTGGAAAACAGAGATTAATGATACAGAGTACCATGAATATAAAAAAGAGGGTTCTCATACCCATCTTCCTTTCTCACTTACATAACGGATCTTATCTTAACGTTTGCGTCTGGTAAAAAAGACTACAATCAAAATAATAATGATGATAATTAACAGAAATTTCATGTATGTTCCTCCTGGTGAGTAGTTAGGTTATTGTGGAATGTTAGTTATCAACTATTACCCATAAACCACATGACTTGAATAACTATGTTACAATTAAAATATATTGATTTAATATCAACACATTCCGACTGGTTAGTTTTCTCTCCTTATAATGTACGATTGCAGAATATATAAACATTAATGTGTGTGAGATGAAGGAGGAAGGCATGAGCCAACATAATCAACTCTCATTACAATGGGAATTTATCATCTCGAAAGTGAAATCCTCCGTGACGGTGGTCGATGCTACCTTGCCTGAGCTTCCGCTCATGTATGTAAACGAACACTTTACCCAACTGACAGGATACACGTATGAAGAGTCTGTCGGACACAATTGCCGATTTTTGCAAGGGCAGGATACAGACCCCGAAACGGTAATGCAGATTCGTGATGCATTAAAGAAACAACAATCCATTAAGATTGATATTTTAAATTATACAAAAAGTGGTCAGAAGTTCTGGAACGAATTGAATATTGATCCGATCTTTAATGAATCCGGAGAGTGTTTATATTTTGTAGGCATTCAATACGATATTTCAGAACGGAAGTATGCCGAACAGCAGTTGAAGTTTGCAACTTCCATGGCTGAGATGAACAGTAGAGGGCAATTGGAATTCATCGGCAAGCTGAATCACGAGCTTCGTACCCCGCTTAACGGCATTATGGGTATGATCGAACTTGCCAGTATGGGTGAAACTACGGATGAGCAGACAGAATATCTGGAGCTTGCACGTCAATCAGGGGAGGCGCTGCTGAACATCATTAACAATAGCCTAGATATGGCGAAACTGGGCAGAGGCAAAATGGAGGTTGAAAACATTGAGTTTCAACCTCTGAAGCTGATTCAACAGATTGTGAAGACACATGAGCCTGCGGCACGGAATAAACAAATACGTCTGCTCTGTCATGCTGATCTGAATGTTCCTGATGTGCTTATCGGTGATCCGCTAAGACTCCGGCAGGTACTGGATAATTTGCTTAGTAATGCGATCAAGTTCACGGAACAAGGTGAAGTGCAGTTACAGGTGGATGTGAGGCAACAACTGATGGATACCGTTGTATTGGTATTCTCTGTGCGCGATACGGGGATTGGCATTCCTCAGCATCAGATCGAACAATTGTTTGATGCATTTACCCAGACCGACATCTCCCATGCGCGCCGATTTGGCGGAAGCGGTCTTGGTCTGACCATCTGCAAAGAACTGCTGGAACTGATGAATGGTCAGATTTCGGTGGAGAGTACAGAGGGGAAAGGTACACAGTTTGAGGTGACACTGCCCTTGCTGCGCCAACAGGCCATTCCCAATGTAGGATAATCAATCAAGCAGGACAGCCGGGCGGTCTCGGCTGTTTTTTTATTGTATTGGATTGTTTTACGAACGGGCGTTCTGTTATAATGCAAGTGTTGAATGGGGGAGACACAGCATGAGTAAGAGACGCACAAGAAGAAAGCGGAAAGGCAAACAAGGTTTCAAAAAGCAGGTACTGACGCTGGTAGCAATGCTGCTGGTAGCCCTCTACGCCTGGGCTGGGGGAGAATGGCCCGAGGAGATACCTAATCCATTCGGTGGGACTAATAAGAGTGTAGACCATACCATTACGTTCCCTTCAGAGCGTTACCCCGAAACAGCCAACCATATTAAAGCTGCTATCAAGGCAGGGCATTCGGATGTATGCACCATTGATCGTAATGGAGCGGAAGGCAATCGGGATTTATCACTTAAGGGTGTTCCGGTCAAAAAAGGTAAGGATCGTGACGAGTGGCCCATGGCGATGTGCGCTGAGGGAGGAACAGGTGCAGATATCCAGTACATCACCCCGAAAGATAATCGTGGTGCAGGTTCATGGGTAGGGAATCAGTTAAGTACATATCCGGATGGAACACGAGTGAAGTTTGTAGTGAAGTAACAACAGCATATGGTTGGGCAGAAACAAGGATAGTAAGGCCTTTGTTGTGAGGTTAGTGGCAGCGTGGTACAGGATAAGTAGAAGAGAAAAACCAGACGTGCATGCGTCTGGTTTTTTGGTGTAAAGTGCTGGCATAAATAGATCTAGTTAACGTATCTATACGGGAACTGGAGTTTCAAGGATTGCAGAGCCGACTAAACGAGTTGCATTCCGCTTAAATGATGAGACCGGATGCTTAACAGACGCGTAACATGTTCAACCTCATCAAACGGTATCCACAGACTGCCGTGAACCGTACGTAAGGAGAGAATGGATGAATCAGCGGTACGCTCGGGAAATCCGGTTACCGTCTGACCGCTTGTATTACGAACCATGATCTGTTGCTTGCGCCGGATGGCAATTTCTACCTCTTTTTTCATAAGTCATTGCTCCTGATTATGAGATGTTAAATCCATATGTCAATGTTTTCAATGGTTAATTTGTCTTCTTTATCTAGTCTATCAGAACTAGGTATAGATTTCCAGAAGAGAAATCAACATTCTTCTAGGTGATTTGTCTTAGCTGTGGACGATCCGTTTTTGAATGGGGATTACGGGGTTATATTAGGGTAAAAGGAGGGGAACGGAATGACACAATTGATTATTGGGCTGGCCCGTACCGAGAACGAGGCTATAATTATGCTGAATAAGGTCAAAGAGGAAGGCATCAAGGATAAATATTTGGGAGCGGTGGCGAAGGAGCAGCTTAATCTGGAGCTGGTGAGCGAAAAGACGGGGCTGCCCAAACCTTTGAAGGGTGCCGGAACAGATGGTGCCTTTGGCGCTCTGAAAGGCATATTGGCTGGTCTGGGGAAGCGAATGGATCAGACGATGTCGATCGGAAATGCAGTGCGTAGACTCGCTGGTAATGAGATTGGGAGTGAGACCGATGATTTGGTGCTTACACTGACTGAAGCGGGAATCTCGGAGGAGGATGCGCGGTATTACGAAGAGTGGCTCTTAAAGGACCATATCTTGGTTATCGTGGAGTGCAGTGAGGAAGAAGCGGCTCGTGTTCGACCTATTTTACTTTTTTAGTTTAATTTAAGGCTGATTTTAGGTTTCTTTAATGTTGGGGAGGTATTCTTATCTCACACCTCCCTTAATATAGATTGGTTTACCGGAAGTCCGGGACCGCAACTCGGACTTTCTAGGCACTGTGAGCTGACGCTTGCAGTGCCTGTTTCATTTATATAAGTTGAACTAAAGATTATTTACACTGACACTCCGATGACAGAATAACCTTCTAATCGCTGTTATCCCCAGATTTTTTCGATTCCCTCTTCTCAAGGGAAAATCTGGTGATAGCGTATGCTTCCGATGTAGCTTTCTTTCAGAAAGCTTTTAGGCGAACGCTTCGCTTTTTCAGTTTTTTCTGTCCTCTCCGTTATCGTGTAAATCATTAGTTAAACTTATATAGTTAGATTATTTTATAAAAAAGTGTTGCAAAGTTAATTAGTTCATGGTAAGATATTTCTTGTCGCCAAGAAATACATAATCCTGCCGGGGTGGCGGAATTGGCAGACGCACAGGACTTAAAATCCTGCGGTAGGTGACTACCGTACCGGTTCGATCCCGGTCCTCGGCATCTTAAAAAGAAGATCGTATGACGCTTGTTAACCAAGCTGCATGCGATCTTTTTTTGTGTTCTTTAATATGATCGTCACTTCATTGCAGACCACATCACCATGCAGCTCATAAACATAAACCCTGCATAATACATATCAGAAGGGACATTTACCTGACTTTTATGAAGAGAGAGAACAATGGTGTATACTATCCGTAGGCATATATTACCTTTACCTTGCTGAACGATATAGGTTCAACTACACATGTACACGATAACGGAGAGGACAGATGTTGTTCTGTCATCGGAGTGCCCGTGTAAATAAACATATTTGAACTTATGTAGAGTCACAAAACCAATAAAACAATCTTATGGACGGAGGACTCAAGTTTATGTTGAAACAGCTTAAGCCATACAAGGTGTTACAGGAGCGCAGAATCGAAGAACTGAAATCGGATGCGTATCTGTTGGAACATCAGAAATCCGGAGCCAAAATTGTACTCTTATCCAATCAGGATGATAACAAAGTATTCAGTATCGGTTTCCGCACACCTCCGGAAGATGATACAGGGGTAGCCCATATTCTCGAACACTCCGTGCTCTGTGGGTCCAAGAAATTTCCGGCCAAGGATTCTTTTGTTGAGTTGCTGAAAGGTTCATTAAATACATTCCTTAACGCCATGACGTATCCCGATAAGACGATCTATCCGATCGCGAGTCGTAATGATCATGACTTCCATAACCTGATGGATATTTACCTGGATGCAGTATTGAATACAAATATTTATGAGAATGAAAAGATATTTCTACAAGAGGGCTGGAACTACAACCTGACCTCTGCTGACGATGAGTTAACCTACAACGGAGTTGTATATAACGAGATGAAGGGTGCCTTTTCTTCACCGGAACGAATGGTGCGTAGAGAAGTGCTGAACTCCCTTTTCCCGGATACCACATACTCCTCCGAGTCTGGTGGATTCCCGGAAGCTATTCTGGATCTAACGTATCAGGGGCTGCTGGATTTCCACACGAGATACTACCATCCTTCCAACAGTTACATCTATCTCTACGGGGATATGGATATGGAAGAGAAGCTGCAATGGCTGGATGAAAACTATCTGAGTGCATATGATCGAATCGAGATTGATTCGGCCATTCAACTTCAACCTGCTTTTGCAGAACGGGTAGACACAGTTAAGACTTACTCTGCGGGAAGTACGGAATCGGAAGTGGATAACAGCTTCTTGACCTACAATGCGGTGATCGGCACAAGTCTGGACAAGGAACTGAACATTTCGTTCCAAATTTTGTTATACGCACTGCTGAACGCTCCGGGAGCGGTATTGAAACAGGCTTTGCTGGATAAAGGCATTGCGAAGGACGTCTACGGTTCGTATGATGATAGTCTATATCAGCCTGTATTCACCGTTGGACTGAAGAAGAGCAACCTGGAGAGCAAAGAGGATTTCCTGGGAACGGTCAAAGAAGTGCTTGAGCGTGTGGTAAAAGAAGGTTTTGATCCAAAAGCGCTGCTTGCTGGAATTAACTCGTATGAGTTCAATCATAGAGAAGCGGACTATGGCAGAATGCCGAAGGGTCTGATCTACGGATTCTCCTCCCTGCAAAGCTGGTTGTACGATGAAGATGCACCTTTCACTCATTTGGAAGCCAATGACGTATTTGCTGAACTGCGGACAAAAATGAACGAAGGTTACTTCGAGCAACTGATTGAGAAATATATTTTGCAAAACACACATACTTCCTTTGTGGCGCTTACCCCGGATAAGGGGCTGAACTCACGCAAAGAAGAAGCGTTGAAAGAACGTCTGAAAACTATTCAGGCTGGTCTTAGTGAGGAAGAAGTTCAGACGTTGATTCAGAAAACGGAGGCACTCGCCGAGTATCAGAATACACCTTCAACTAAAGAGCAGCAGCAGGTCATTCCAACGTTATCGATTGAAGATATTGAACCAAAGGCCTCTACGTTGTATCAAACGGTGAAACAGGTCGACGGCACAACCATTCTCCATCATAACCTTTATACCAATGGAATTGGTTATCTGAGACTGTTGTTTGATATCAAAGAAGTGCCACGTCATCTCCTGCCGTATGCAGGGTTGCTGAAAAATGTACTGGGTTACGTGGATACTCAAAACTACTCGTTCAATGAACTGTCCAATGAAATCCATATCCATTCGGGTGGTATTCATAGCGGGATAGGATCTTATGCTAACGCGCATAAGCACAATGAATTCAAGGCGACCTATGAGTTCAACGCAAAAGTGTTGTATGACAAGCTTGGATTTGCCTTTGATATGATCAAAGAAATCGTGTTCACTTCCCAATTTGATAATTCGAAGCGGTTATATGAGATCATCTCTCAGATGAAAGGTAACCTGCAACGTAATCTGATCAATAGCGGACACTCTGCGGGAATTGGTCGGTCTTCGTCCAAACATTCAGCGGTCGCGGATTACAGAGAAGCTGTAAGTGGCATTGCCTTTTACCAGTGGCTTGAGGATCTTCAGGCGAACTTTGAGGCGAGAAAAGAAGAGTTATCTTCCAGTCTGCAAGAGTTGACGGGGTATATTTTCAGACCGGAGAATTTGCTTGTTAGTTACACTGCCGATGAGCAGGGATATGAAGGACTGGAACAACAGGTATCCGACCTGAAAGCGAAGCTGTTCACACATGAAGTTGCCAAGGAAGAATTTACATTCACACCGGCTATTCATAAGGAAGGATTCCGTTCTCCTTCGGAGGTGCAGTACGTGGTGCAAACGGGCAATTATATCGACAAAGGATATCAATACACCGGCTCACTACGGGTCTTGCAGGGAATCCTGTCTCTGGATTACTTGTGGACCAATATCCGCGCCAAAGGCGGAGCCTATGGCTGTATGTCAGGCTTCAGACGAAACGGAGACAGCTACGTTGCATCGTATCGTGATCCGAACCTCGATAAAACGTACAAAGTATATGAAGAAATACCGCAATATTTGAAAGATTTCCGGGCAGACGAGCGGGAAATGACGCGTTATATCATTGGTGCCATTCAGGATCTCGATACGCCGAGAACGCCTTATGGCGAAGGAGCTTTCTCTTTGGAGTGTTATCTGTCGAATGTGACTGAAGCGGATCTGCAACAGGAACGTGACGAAGTGTTAAGCACGAAGGAAAGCGACATTATCGGTTTTGCTGAGCTTTTATCGGCCATACTTGAACAGCAACAGCGCTGCGTGATCGGTAATGAGAACAAGATTGAGGAACAGAAACAAATGTTTGACGAAACGCTGGATTTAATTAAAAACTAAGCGCTAGTCACACTTATCTCCGATCGAATAGGCAGCAAAGCGAAAGGCACTTTTATGAGCTGGTTTCAACAGCTTATAGAAGTGCCTTTTCTAATGGGGAGGGACTGTCTCCATCCCATATGAGAATGTGTGACACGCTGCGTTGTTCAGGTGACAGCGAGCATGTTGTATATTTTCAGGGTCCGCAGATCTTCCTTTGAGATTTTTAATTCATTATATAACTCCTGATTCTCGGGCAGCGGGGTTCTGGAGAATAACATTTTGAGCGCGATAGGCATGAAAGGTCTGAAGGAGACACCAGCCATCAGTCCCCATTTTTTCTCCGATTCCTGAAAAGACGCCAAAATATTAATATATAGGTTCTCCAGCGGCGTGGCCTGATTTTTCAAAATCAGCGTGGTGAGTGTATCATAATGCTCGGTGTGGCCCCAATACATATTCTCGCACTCCTGGTAGTTCTCAAAATCCTTCACATTCATATACATCACGGTGCGATAACGGTTGGCATCCGATTGAGCCATCATGTCAATGACACAACGAATGAGACTGTTGTTACGCCCGTCATAGAAGTAAGAATAGAAACGGGTGGAGTTCTTGAAAAAGCTGGACGGGACCGCATTCATCAGGGGAGATGCATGCCTTGGTTCTTGGTACAAGAGTTGCTCCACCTGAATGTTGAGCGCGTTCGCAATATGATGTAACGTGACCAGATCAAGTGTAATATCTCCGCTCTCATATTTGGACAGCGTACCCTTGCTTTTGAAGATCTGATCCGCAAGCTGTTGAATGGTCAGTCCCCGCCACTTCCGAAAGTTTCGTATTTTTTTGCCAACTTCCTGATTGATATTGTTCATAACCGGTTCTCCTTATGCAATGTTTCTTGAGAGTACGTGAAAATGATGAAATTCATTCATAAAAATGATGTTATATGAGAAATATATCACTTTTTCACGGAAATACCTATTTTGGAGAAACAATAAACTTCATTTGTTTCTTCAGAATAGATTGTATTGCATTTGATGCAATTCCTGCGTCATGAAATAATAGATGTAATACGACATGAAACGACAATGAAAAAGTAAAGCAGATAGAGGAGCAGAAGCTATGAAATATAACTTTGATGAGATTATCGACCGCACAGGAACAAATGCGATGAATACGGATGGTTTCCGTCAATATATTTTTAACGCCACTGAAGACATGACTTTTCCATTCAAAGATGAAGAATTTATTCGCATGTGGATTGCAGATATGGAATTTGCCACACCTCCCGAGATTCTGGATGCAGTTAAGGAGCGTCTGGACCGTAGAATCATGGGTTACTCTCAGGTATTTGATCCGGCATACTATGAAGCTGTCTCGAATTGGATGAAGAGATACTATGATTGGTCCTTCCCCAAGGAGCATTTGGAGACCTCGAACGGGATCATCCCCGCTTTGTATGAATTGGTGGAATATATCTGTCAATCGGATGAGAAAGTACTGATCGTGACCCCGTCTTATGGTTTCTTCAAGTCAGCAGCGGAGCATAACAATCTTGAACTGGTGTGTTCGGATATGATCAACGAGCAGGGGCGTTACTCGATTGATTTTGAGGATTTTCAAGCCAAGGCCAAGGATGAGAAGGTAAGGGTATGTATTTTCTGTAACCCCCATAATCCGTCTGGACGTGTCTGGACAACCGAAGAGTTACAGCGTGTGGGTGAAATCTGCCTGAGGAACAATGTATGGGTCATTTCAGATGAAATTCACTGTGATCTGCTGCGGACAGGCAAAAGACATACGCCACTTGCAAAGCTGTTCCCGGATACGGATCGAATCATTACATGCATGTCTCCGAGCAAAACATTCAACATGGCTGGTCTGATGTTCTCCAATGTCATCATTCCGAATAAGGCACTTCGAGACATCTGGCAGGCACGCCATTATGGTTTCAAAAATCCACTGAGCATCGCTGCCACTCAAGCGGCTTACGAAACGGGTGATGAATGGCTGGAACAATTAAAAGGTTATCTCGACGCCAATTTCGCCTGCGTAGAACAGTATGTGAAGCAGCATCTGCCACTGGCTGTCTTTCACATTCCGGATGCCACGTATCTGGCCTGGATTGATATCTCGGCATATGCTCCCAAGAATGTAAGTCTACCTTTATTCTTCGCGGAGCAAGCGGGTGTGCTACTCGAAGATGGACATATGTTTGTAGCGAATGGCGAGGGTTGTATTCGGTTGAATCTGGCTTGTCCGCGTTCTGTTCTTCAGGAAGGATTACGGAGAATCAGCAGTGTGCTTGTGAAAGAAGTCGAAGAGGTGCCCGTTCAAGTATAAAGTCATCAAGTCACCACGCAATAGCGAGGTGACTTTTTTGGATGAGTATACGGAATGTAGCGAGAATACGATTTATTTTGAGGTGAACGTATACCCTGATGTGCAATTCTGGTCTGCTGTCCCCGGTTATGTTAAAATGGTGGATAGTCTATGAGTTGCATGACATGCGGCTCTCAGAAGGAAGAGCCCAGTAGTTGGGCTGAACGAAACTGTATTCATCAGGGGAAAGGAGCCTATACATATGTTTGGAAACGATTGGGACAAGGTGCTTCAGGAAGAGACGGAAGCCGAATATTTTAACAAGATTCGTTACACTCTCGCCGCCGAGTACAAAACGCAGACGGTCTTTCCGCCCAAAGAAGACTTGTTCTCCGCACTGAAGCTGACGCCATATCATCAGGTTAAGGCCGTTATTATTGGACAGGACCCTTATCACGGAGCGGGACAAGCTCATGGATTAAGTTTTTCGGTTAGACCGGGGGTACGTGTACCGCCTTCTCTGAAAAATATATATAAGGAACTTCAGGCCGATCTGGAGCTGCCCATTCCGAATCATGGATCTCTAGTTCATTGGGCGCAGCAGGGAGTCTTGCTATTAAATGCCGTTCTGACGGTCCGTGAAGGTCAGCCGAACTCCCATCAGGCATTGGGCTGGCAGACGTTTACGGATGCTGTCATTCGTGCGCTGAATGAACGTTCAGAGCCAATGGTATATATGCTATGGGGCAGTCATGCCCAGAAGAAAGGTGCTTTTATTAACAGGGACAAGCACCTGGTACTGGAGTCTACACATCCCAGTCCGCTGGCTGCGCATCGCGGATTCCTCGGCAGTCGTCCCTTTTCCAAAGCCAATGATTTCTTGACCTCCAAAGGTATTGAACCGATCGATTGGAAGATACCTGAAAACTAGACAGATGGAGGTGAGAACATTGCGACATTGGATAGGACGAAAAGTAGCGGTATATCGTGCAACAGGCATACGGGAGCCATTAAAGGGAACGCTGGTCGAGTGGGATGAAGAAGCGGAATGTGTACGGATCGGACCGAAACGGATTAAGGTATCGTTTGACAACATCGCAATGATCAGACCTCTTCCCGAAGAGAGTCTTCCCTTAAAGAAAGCACGTTCTGAAGTGCACAAGGTTGGATATGTGATGAAAAAGGCGATTCAGTTCGAAAATGCGATCTATTTCAAGTCACAGGTGATGATCTGGCGCCGGGCCAAAATTGTAGCGTTATCCACGACGATTCTGCGTCATGACGAGGATCAGGTTGAACTTGCAGATGGTCGGGTTCTTCGTAAAGACAAGCATATGTTTGTCGTACGTTCACGCCGTGGCATACGTTAGTTATACGAAGATTTAATAATCATTTCATGCAAAGATCATACGGATTTAATATTTGGTCTGTATATTAGGTAATAACAACCCCTTCTAAATTGATGTGTATTGAAATGGGAGCCTGACCGGCTGCAAACGGTCGGGTTTTTTTTGTCCATTGGTTCTGTTAACCTGTTGTACATACCCATAACATTCATGTTATATATTATTAAAATAGATCATGAGAAGGAGTGAGACCCAATGAAACGTATAGCTGTTTTTGCAGGCTCCAATCCGGGAAATCACCCCGATTATACAGAGAAGGCTGTTCAACTGGGCAAACAGATTGCTGATAGTGGTTATGCACTGGTCTATGGTGGTTCTTGCATGGGCTTGATGGGTGCAGTAGCCGATGCTGCTCTTGAGCAAGGGGGAGAGGTAATCGGGGTTATGCCTACCGGATTGTTCCGAGGCGAGGTTGTTCATGGAGGACTCACACAACTGATTGAAGTGGGAACCATGCATGAACGGAAGGCTACGATGGCTGAATTATCCGATGGATTCATTGCACTTCCCGGAGGTATGGGTACATTTGAAGAACTATTCGAGGTACTATGCTGGGCACAGATCGGTATTCATCGTAAGCCTGTTGGCTTATTAAATGTCAACGGATATTATGGACCGTTAATGAAGATGGTAGAACATAGCGTACAGGAAGGATTCTCCAACACTTCGCATCTCAGTCTATGGAGTCTGGAAGCTGATCCGGCTGAGCTGATCAAACAAATGTCATCCTATATTCCTGCAGAGCTGACTCAGAAGTGGTCACAACTCAACGGGAAATGAGTGCATAAGAAGACGGGCCTGAACCTACTCGTTCCTCGGGAGAATTTTTGATCTGCCCAAGCAAGTTGCGCTATCGGACATAGTCTATAGTGTACTTCGATGAAGAGGGGAGTGTCACTGATGAGCGAACTCAAAGGTACAGGTTACGGATATTGCGGAGGCTTCGGTGGTGGAGCATGGACATCAACAGGTGCAATTCTGGTATTGTTCATTCTGTTGGTTATTATCTCTCGCACATTCATTCTGTAATTCGGTCAAATCCCGGGACGGGGATCATGCTGCAGAGGCAGCGCCCGAATAAAAAATGACCTTTCCAAAGAGACGCCGGTATATGCCGGCGTTTCAGGGGAACGGTTTTTTGACGTTTCCAGCATACGTTGAGTAATTGAAAAAGCAAAAACCTGCCCCTGAATAAGGTCAGAAGCAGGAGAGAGCCTCCTGAGCCATTAGCTGCACAACAAGCAGCTTACACCACAACAGCAGTTTGATCCGGATTACTTAACGATTTCCAGGCGATATATAGCCCGATGGCGGCTGCAATTAAGGAGAGTATTGCTGCAACAATAGCCAGCTGATCCAGTGTGTTGGGTGAACTGGAGTTAAGAGAACGCTGATTAGCCGTCTTACCGGATTTGTTTTTGATATGGACAGATGTTCTGGAAAGCCTGGAAGCCGACTGTAACTGGGATGTGTGAGGACGCGTAGGTATCGATTTTTTCTTTGAGGGATTCAATAGTCAACCTCCTTATAACGGAGTTCAGTGCTTCCATCGTTCATACTATGTTATGTCGATTTTCAGATTGAGTTCGCAAAAATGAGTGAATCCCCAGCCCGTTAGATGTTGAACCCGTTCGCTAGTATCAGCGAAGCAGGTAACCCATTATACGCTCTGTTAATACAGGTCTAACAAACGGTGTTTATAGTAAGGATCATAGAGTGAAGCTTGAACACAGGAGGCGCTGGAATGAGGAACTTGGAGATTATTGCCCACCGCGGTGCATCTGCCGTATGCCCGGAGAATACGATGAGCGCTTTTGAACGGAGTCTGGAGCTTGGAGCGACAGGCATTGAAACCGACGTGCAGATGACGAGTGATGGCAGACTGGTACTGATTCATGATGAGACGTTAAGCCGAACTGGCGGCGCAGAAGGCTGGGTTAAAGATACGACTTACGATCAATTGCGCACACGGGATGCCGGGTCTTGGTTCCATGCTGATTTTACCGGGGAACGTATTCCTTCTCTGGAGGAGTTATTCAAGCTGGTACAGGGGAAAGGAACACTGCTTAATCTGGAATTGAAAAATGGTATTGTGAGTTATAAAGGGATGGAAGAGAAGGTTATACAGGCGATCCGGGACTGGAATCTGGAGCAACAGGTTGTGCTGTCGAGCTTCAATCATGCTTCGCTCGTGAGATGTAAACGTCTTGCCCCGGAGATTCGTACAGCACTTCTATATATGGAAAAGTTATATCGTCCCTATGATTATGCCGCCAAACTCGAAGCTTCAGGCCTTCATCCCTACAAGCTGGCAGTCACACAAGAAGATGTTGCTGCTGCACTGGCACATGGCGTTGTTACCTATCCATTTACGGTGAATGATCCTGCCGAGATGCAGGCCATGATTGATATGGGTGTGCAAGGGATCATTACCGATGTTCCAGATGTCTTGGCATCCTTACTTACGGTACATGCCCGTTAATCGAGTCTGTATTTTACATGTTCTACATATGCAATGATAAGGCTGTGTTCGAGCTTTTTGGCTCTTGCGCAGCCTTTTTGCGGGTAAAATTGTGTGCAAATCTTCATATATGCAATAAACATGTCCTATTTGTCCATTGCCAGAGCCGGTGGATTCACTTACAATGGTCTATGGGAATGAGAATCAATATCATTAAAGTTCGGTATTTATAGAGAGGTGATTGTTATGTACATAGGTTTGAGCAGCTCTACTCATAACGAGGGTGGGAGCGTATGAGTTCACAAGCTTCACCAGAAAAACATAATCCGGATTCACCCACAGCGAAGATACACACTCGTCCGTGGGCGGCAACACTTATTCTTACAGGGGGAGTTTTGCTACTCGCTCTGGGTATGGCGTTGTCCATTTCTTTTGGCGCTGCTGATATTAAGCTTAGTGTAGTCTGGAAGGCCATCTTTGATTTCAATCCTGAGCTGACTCCACATCAGATCATATGGGAGATTCGGTTACCACGTATCCTTGGAGGAGCGATGGTAGGTGCATGTTTCGCTGTAGCTGGTGCGATCATGCAGGGCATGACTCGTAACCCGCTGGCCGATTCAGGTCTGCTTGGGTTAAATGCGGGAGCTGGATTTGCGCTTGCAGTTTGTTTTGCCTTCTTCCCTGGCTTGCCATTTATGTATATCATCATGTATTCCTTCCTTGGTGCAGGGCTTGGTGTCCTGTTGGTGTATGGTTTTGGTGCAGCTTCCAAATCGGGTCTTACGCCACTACGCCTTGTTCTTGCAGGTGCGGCTGTATCAGCGATGTTGTCGGCACTCAGTGAAGGGATTGCATTGTATTTCAGGATTGGACAAGATTTGGCTTTCTGGACAGCTGGTGGTGTAGCCGGAACGAAGTGGTCTCAACTTGAGGTCATGTTCCCCTGGGTACTCGCGGCACTGATTGCAGGTCTTCTCATCTCCCGTTCCATTACTCTGCTTAGTCTCGGAGAAGATATTGCGGTGGGCTTGGGGCAACGTACTGGGCTGATCAAGCTCATAGGCCTGATTGTTGTACTGATTCTCGCGGGTACAGCTGTGTCCGTGGTGGGTGCGGTCGGTTTTGTCGGACTCATTATTCCCCATCTCACGCGGAAGCTGGTTGGGGTCGATTATCGCTGGATTATTCCATGTTCCGCTGTGATGGGCAGTCTGTTGCTTGTATTTGCGGATCTGGCTGCACGTATGATTAACCCGCCGTACGAGACGCCAATTGGCGCTTTGGTTGCCCTCATCGGGGTACCATTCTTCCTGTATCTGGCGCGTAAAGAAAGGAGGACTCTGTAACGATGGAATCCTCAACAATAGTTGGAGCAGAGCGCAAGAAGAGAACCAAGAGTACGATTGTCCTCATTGTGCTTGCCCTATTAATTATTACGGCTTTTGTGGTGAGCATGAACACAGGTTTTACCAAGCTTTCGCCGCTTGAGGTGTTGCGAACCCTGTTTGGTGGAGGCACGGCGAAACAGGAATTGATCCTGTTTGAATTCCGTCTGCCACGTATTGTGATTTCGGTGCTGGTCGGGGCCGGACTTGCGTTATCTGGTTGTATTTTGCAGGGAGTATCTCGGAATGCGTTGGCAGATCCGGGGATCCTGGGGATTAATGCAGGTGCTGGTCTGGTCGTCATGTTATTTGTTTCCTTTTTCCCGACAACGACAGCAGCGCCGGTATTTCTTTTGCCAATTCTGGCCCTGATCGGTTCGGGTTTTGCTGCATTTCTGATCTACGTTCTCTCTTACAAAAAAGGAGAGGGCATTATGCCTACTCGTATGTTACTTACGGGGATCGGGGTAGCGGCGGGAATCAGTTCTGCCATGATCGTGCTTACGTTACGGCTTAGTCCGGAAAAGTATCAATTTGTAGCTACCTGGATGGCAGGCAGCATCTGGGGTTCGAACTGGAAATTTGTAACGGCATTGCTACCGTTTCTGATCATTCTTGTACCGCTTGTCCTGTATAAGGCGCGTGTACTGAACGTGTTGAATCTGGGTGACCAGACTGCAAGTGGACTCGGGACTCCGGTTGAGCGTGAGCGACTGATTTTGCTTGCGGCTGCTGTAGGACTTGCCGGCTCATGTGTATCTGTGAGTGGGGGGATCGGTTTTGTTGGTCTAATCGGACCGCATTTGGCACGTCGTCTGGTGGGTCCAAAACATCAATTCCTGTTACCCGCATCTGCACTGATCGGTTCATTGCTTGTACTGGTTGCAGATACGCTGGGTCGTGTCATCCTGCAGCCTTCGGAGATTCCTGCGGGGATCCTGGTTGCCATTATTGGTGCGCCATACTTCCTGTACCTCTTAAGCAAGACGAAATAGAACGTAATCACCATTGTGTGATTGCATAAGGAGGACTTCAGTCCATGCTTCGCCGTTTCTTTGCCTATTATAGGCCTTACAAAAAGCTCTTTATTCTTGACTTCAGTTGTGCGATTTTAGTCGCTCTGCTGGAGCTGGCATTTCCACTGGCAGTCAACCGGGTAGTCGATGATCTGCTGCCAGGCGGCCGCTGGGACTGGATTCTATGGGCGTGTCTGGCATTGCTGGGTATCTACTTATTGAATTCATTTTTGAACTTCGTGGTTACCTATTGGGGACACAAGCTGGGTATTAACATTGAGACGGATATGCGTAAAAGTCTGTTCAATCATGTGCAGAAGTTATCGTTCCGTTTCTTCGATAATACAAAAACAGGACACCTCGTGTCCCGTATGACTAACGATCTGATGGATATCGGTGAGATTGCCCATCATGGTCCAGAGGATGTATTTATTGCGGTGATGACACTGATTGGTGCATTTAGCATCATGATGAGCATTAACGGGAATCTGGCGGTGTTAACCTTTATCATCGTACCGCTGATTATTTATCTGTCGCTCTACTTTGGTAGCAAAATGTCCAAGGCATTCAGCCGAATGTTCGGTGATATCGCGGACTTCAACGCTCGTGTAGAGAACAATATTACAGGTATCCGTGTTGTTCAGGCTTTTGCTAATGAAGAGCATGAAAAAGCACAATTCGCTGTGAACAACGGTCGTTTCCGTCAGACCAAACTAATCGCATACAAAATCATGGCCTGGAACTCCTCTGTCAGTTATATGCTGATGAAGCTGGTATCCCTCTTTGTCCTGGTATGTGGAACGTGGTTTGTCATTCAAGGCAGTATGACCTACGGTCAGTTCATTGCATTTATTATGTTATCCAATGTGTTCTTGACACCGATCCAGAAGATCAACTCGGTTATTGAGACGTATCCAAAAGGGATTGCAGGCTTCAAACGTTATACGGAGTTGCTTGATATGGAACCGGATGTGGAAGATCGTCCAGGAGCCGTTACGGTATCCCATTTGCGTGGAGATATCCGTTATGAGCAAGTGACCTTTGGTTATTCAGATCAGGAGCCTGTGCTCAAAGGTATTGATCTAAACGTACGTGCAGGTGAAACCGTAGCGCTTGTCGGTCCATCGGGTGCAGGAAAAACAACGTTGTGCAGTCTGCTGCCACGATTCTATGATGTGTTGGAAGGTCGCATCACGATCGATGGGCAGGAGATACAGGATATGACACTGGACTCCTTGCGTAGTCATATCGGAATTGTACAACAGGACGTGTTCCTCTTCGATGGAAGCATTCGGGAGAATATTGCCTACGGCAAGCTGGATGCATCCGAAGAAGAAATCTGGATGGCCGCCAGACGTGCACAGATGGAACCTTTGATTCAGTCCATGCCGGAAGGGCTGGATACGTTAATTGGTGAACGCGGCGTGAAGCTGTCCGGTGGACAGAAACAGCGTTTGTCTATTGCCCGTATGTTCCTGAAAAACCCACCAATTCTGATCCTGGACGAAGCCACATCCGCGCTGGATACAGAAACGGAAGCAGCCATTCAGCAATCCCTTGCTGAGCTGTCCGAGGGCCGGACCACACTGGTTATTGCTCACCGATTGGCTACGATCAAAAATGCAGACCGCATTGTTGTCGTTGCTGAACAAGGCATTACGGAGCAGGGGCGTCATGAAGAATTACTCGCAGCAGGTGGGGTGTACAGCCGCCTTCACTATGCGCAGTTTGGCGCGTAACCTATTCGATGTGGATGTAACAATGTAAATACGAGAAGTAACGCCATCGTTCTTGACTTGGAAGGGGTCAGGACGGCGGCGTTTTTTTCTTTTTCATAATCAATTGTGGGTCAGGGGTACTGTGCTCATATCTGCCTGTGATCATGGATATGGAAACGGGTAATATAGTAAAGAGAACACTTAACGTGTAAGATATGTTCATCATCTTGCAAGATATAGGAGGTACACGATATGCAGTTGAACGATATGCTGAAAATTCTTATAACCTGTCTATTATTTATTCTGATTTGGTGGCTACTGACTCAAGGGATTCGCAAACTTTCCAGTACTCGTGCAGGGTCCGGTTTCCGACTAGGGGGTGGATGGTCCATTGGACTTTTCGTTGTTGGCGCCGTGCCACTCGGTTTTTCGCTATACACAGAGATCTTTGATAAGCGCCTGGATGCCAACATCGGGTTGGGGCTTGCCATGTTTTTTGTATGGGCTTATTGTGTGATCTTGTTGTGTGCGGCGTTGGTGGTATGGGGAAGGTACGTGTACAAAAGGGATATGAAGAAGTGAATATTTGGGTTGATCGTGTTGAGCCCGTCAGAAAGTTAAGGGTGAGCTGACAGCTGTTGATCTCCATTGGCACATGGGCTTTACACTATTAGTTAATGACGTTCCTATGGATTTTCGAGGTCCTTCAATGCCTTCACTAGCCAAAAGAATTGCAAAAAGTGATTTGATTGATGCAGATATCATTGGTTCTGCAGCTATGGACTTGAAACGAAACCCAAGCCATTGGAGCGATAGAGGAACCTACACAGAAGTTCTACAAGAGTTAAAATTACTCTGGCATGTCTTAGTGAGATATGGAAAGCCAATGGAAGAGTGAAATAGTACTCTAACGACCTTGAGCGCCTAGCCGTTCAAGGTTGTTTTTTTATCATTCAAACGGATTACAGACTATACATTTATCTATGAATCTGCTGTCACAAAAACGAACGTATGTTTTACAAATGCATTGACTTTTTGTCCTGACAATAATATATTATTGTCAGGACAAAAAAAGAGGTGAAGCAAATGTCCGCCAAAAAGATGGGGCGGCCTAAATCTGACAAACCCAAAAGCAGAACGATTGAGATACGTGTTGACGAGGAAATTATGAACAAGCTCGATATTTCGGCTGAGAAGCTGAATACGAACCGATCAGACATCGTTCGCAAAGGGATAGAGAAGATTTACGACGAACTCCAAAAATGAAAAAAGGAAGCAGCGTAAGTCCCACGAAGAACACCGCTGCTTCCTATCCCGCAATCACTTAAATGAGCGACTGCATAAATATCCTACCATGTGCAGAACGTTCATTCAAGTGAGGTGCGAATTGATATACAGGAGGATGCACATGAATTCGATATTAGAAGCATTATATAATGGACGACTTCGACCGGATGAGATGATGATGCCGACACATCCTGAATACCAAGCGTTGGGGCGGCAGATTGCAGCTCTGACAGAGCAATGGAAGAATCGATTGAGCGAGGAAGAATTCCGTGAGCTTGAACAGTTATTTGACTTGTGTGGCAGATCTGAGGGCATGCATACGGAAGCAGCGTTTGCACAAGGTTTTCGTCTGGGTGCCAACATGTTAATTGAAGTCATGAGTCAGCGGGAGGAATCGGTGTTGGAGTTTAACTAAGTTTAACGATGTGAGCAGAGATCCGGTTTACTTTTACAGCTAAATTCTCAGAAAATGACGGCATACAAAATACTTATTTTGCATCATAAAATGGTATCAAAAATTGATTAGAACAAAGCCCTCAAATCCTCTCTGCATTCAGCAGCAGGGTTCGAGGGCTTCACTTAAACATAGAGTTAAAAAATCTATATATAGGGAAAGAAATTGTTAAACAAATTGTTTCTTAATCCGCAATATTCCCTGCCATCTTCAGACGACGTGCAATTTCCTTGAAGTCTTCTTGCGATATGCCCGGTGCAAATTCTTCCTCGGCCGCAGGAGCTTCTGGAATCGGGAATCCTTCAGGTATCCCTTGGATGACTTCAAGAGGTTGTCCATCTTCGGGGTGAGTTCCTTTCCAGATCTGTCCAATCGTATTGAAATCTTTATCACTATAGGTATACAGCTTGGTGTGTACCCCTTTTTCTTCATATTTGCGAGCCTCGTTGAAGGCTTTGTTGTTCAGTGAGGGAATAGGAACCAGCTTGGTCACATTTACGCCAGTTGCAATCTCGAGTGCTTTGGCATATGCGACAACATGCACGCCGCCACGTACCAGCAGGAAACCAACCACTTCCCGGGCTGCCGGGTGATCCGTCATCTCATATACTTTCATCTTATGGGTACGAGCGCCACATTCTAGGAAGAAGTTATGCAGCAGGTCCTCGACCAGGTTACCACTGTTGAAGACGTTTGCTCCCGTCCATGGATTACCCATAGAGTCAAAAGGCATTGCGCCTTGTGCACCTGCCAGGTAGTGATACGACAGACGAGCATCTTTCACGGAACCTAGCGGTGTATCGTCCGGTTCTTTGTACTCGGTTGAACCTCGGAGGCACTTGTTAATGCCATGAGACACGAGCTCAACATGACCCAATTCTTCGGCCGTAATGCTCATGACGAGGTCATAGAAGGGCTTCAGCTTTTCTTTGGATCGAAAATTAAACGATTGATAGAGGTAGTTGTTCAACGTTGACATTTCTCCGAATTTGCCGCCGAGTAATTCTTGTATAGCTGCCGCAGCATTCGGATCTGGCTTCTCGACATTGGGAATCTCAATCAGGATTTCATCCAAGCGTTTGAACATTCGGGTGTAACCTCCTCATATTGGTATTGCAGATCGTGTAGGGTTTCAGATCGTGGAGTCACTCTGTCATGGCCTATTACACGTCTATTGGGTTTTTTAAACAAAAAATCAACCAAATGGGACTTAATCATCGCATAACGCATGCCCCTACTCTTCTCCCATTTGTTATTTCCAATACGGTCAAATTTATGTATAATCAAACATTCAAACGAGTCTTCACGTACAAGAGAAGAGAGTCATGAATCCATAAAGGAGTAAGAGATGAACAAGCGTTGGATACAAATAGTTGGGATTGTGATGTTTCTAATGATTCAGATGTACATAAGCAGCGAGCCTGCCACAGCATATGTCGTTACGAATGAGGTTCAGGTGGATGAACAAACGAGGCAAAGGCTTGAAAAGAAATACGGGTTGGAACGTCCTGAGGAGCCGAAGACATAACAACACTTTTTCTCGGGTGACTGGGGGATAAGTTTCCGGACAGAGCCTCCTGATTCGTTTGACCGACTTGTTCATGTGGTTCCTTTTTCCCTACGGCCACTGGCCTGGATCTTTCGTTTATTCGTGTAAAATGAAACCCGGACGGGCAATATAACAGAAACATATTGTCCCAAGGAGTGAGTGAAATGAGAATGCTCATCGTTACCGTCATGTCGGTAGTCCTGAGTTTAGCCGGAATTACATCAGGCACAGGCGCCGCCATCCCTGATTATGCGAAGTGGGGAATTATTGCGGTCAAAGAAACACAGACCAAGTATAATGTGGATATTTTGGACTATAAGCATATCGGTCGCACCTCTCTAACAGCGGATCAATCACGGGAACAGTTCAAGCTGTGGGTTCGTGCGAAAGACGGCAAGCAATTCGCAGTCTATGTAAATGTTGATTTTAATCCATCTACACAGCAGTTGAAGAAAGTACAATTTTCCGAATCGGATCGACACTGATCCGTTATGAACCAGACTGCCTTAATCATTAAGGTGAAAGTCTGGTTTTTTTTATTTTACAAAATCCTTTTTTTACTATTGAATAAAGAACTTATGTTCGCATATAATATGAAATACAAACAAACGTTCTTATCGGAGGGATGATTATGCTAGGGAAATATATTGGCCAGATGGTGGAGCTTGTCTACATGGATCGTGCAGGGCAGATTACGCAGCGACAGATTCGAATTAACAGTGTACGTGGTGGGATGATTAGAGCATCAGCGGGAAAAGAAGGCTCACCCCGAACATTTCTGGAGCAAGGTATTCTGGCATGGCGTCCTGTTACCGATCTGAATGGGGAGGTAAAGTATGCTGAACGACTTTGAACGCAAGATTTTGCGTATTATGGTGAACTATGCAGGACAACGGCGCAGGCTGCCGCGTATGGATGAACTGGAGAACAAGACGGGACGAAGCAGAGCATACATTCATGAGTCACTGCAGGAGCTGGAACGAACCGGGCACATCGCGTGGGAGAATCGGTCTACTCTCGAAGGGATACAGATTTTGCAGGCATGGGAACAGGTACAACAGCCGATTCGCAAAAGCCAACCTTCCGGTGATTCCGTAAAATATTTTACGGACTACTAATCATAATAAGAAAACGCCAACCCGGGTAACCGGATCGGCGCTTATTGTGTCACATGTACGACATGTGCATCTATTTTAGAAATGGGGGAGTTGGTCCAGGTTGTTGGTTGGGTCACCGTCGGCATCGCCGCGAATGTACATTTCGCCATCCTTGCCTTTAAATACATTCACACCGGCAATAGCGCCAGCTTTTACTTCTGCAAGTGCCTGCTGATAATCCAGTACGCGTCCTGCTGAAGTCTGAAAAGCTGTCAGGTCACCGTCACCATTTTTCTGTACTGCTGTGAAACTCTCGCGTGTCGTTTGATCCATGATGTCACACTCTCCTTATATGACGAGATAGGAATCTGCTTACCTGATTAGCCTATCCGAAATCATCGGAAGTATGCACCATATGCTGATGAGACCTTCCAACGACGAGGTTTTACAAGCTCTTTCTCATACGAACATGCAGAATATCTGCATCATAAAAAGGTTCTTCCGAAATCACTTCATAACCCAGTTTTTCATAGAATTTCTGTGCCTGACATTGCGCATCCAGTACAGAATAGGATAAGCCGAGTTCACGTGCCAGCTCCTCCATCGCGAGCAGAAGCACACGTCCATAACCAAATGAACGATGAGATTCAAGCACTGCGATCCGCTGCATTTTGGCCGTATCCTTGCTGTAATAGATCAGACGTCCTGTGGCTACAGCTTGGCCATCCGTACTTAACAATACATGATGCACATCCGGACTGATGACATCATATTGATCAATCTCAATCTCGGCAGGCACCTGTTGCTCGATCACAAAAACGTGATGGCGAATTCCCAGGGCTTGCTCCAGTTGTTCTTCTGTCGATACATAACTAATCTCAGCTGCCAATTCCATTCCTTCTTTCTGCTCTTGCGCGACATATCAGACTGAATTATACAAAAAAATGTTTTTCCTGTATAGTGAAGTCTGACACATATTGGGAGAGGAGGGGGTAGTGATGGGCATGACAGGCATCATGGTAATTACATTGCTAATGTCGGCGGGAATGATTACTCTGTTGTATTACGTTACGAAGAAAGCATACTCACGCAAGTGGGATGAAGATGAGTAATTCACCTGTTAACCTTCATGGCAAGACTTCACTGCTTCCTCGCGGAGAATACACATCTTGAATTACAGATTTGGAGTATACGTCCAGCCAAACGGGCAGAGATTCACCATTTTCATTGGGCTGTTGTAATTGTTGGAATTGAACTGTATGTTCATCCCTCTCTAAGCCGCAACCAGTAACGGTTGTAATGAGAATCATAAGCCCAGCAAAGAGAAAGAAGCATTTGGCGAATGTATGTTTATTGGATTTTGACCGTTTTGTTATGTTTCTCATAGAGAATTCACCTCGCTATAGAAATGGTAATCTTTCCTTTATTGTGCACCATTTCGGGTGAATTATAACCAAATAAATCATTGACAATGAACACGGTTACTTGATATGATACTGTTACTTGATTGGGAAACAATTATATATCATGATCTGTTAGCTCAGTTAAATTTAGTAGTACGACCGTGATTGATACATCATAATTATTACAGGGCGATAGCTCAGCGGGAGAGCATTATCTTGACAGGGTAAGGGTCGTGGGTTCGATCCCCACTCGTCCTATATGAAAAATTAAAACAACTTCTTTTGAGAATTATATCTCAAGAGGAGTTGTTTTTTTTATATAATAATATGGCTACCTCCAATAATATGTGTAGGTGGTTTTTGTTGATAATAAATTTAATGGCACAGTTTCTCTTCCTCTTTTTAAACAAAACTTAAATAAAACATAAATTCAGCGTAAGGTTCGTCTTCTATACTTGGTCATGAGGTCAACATAGAACAGGAGAAGGAGAGAACTAATGAATTATTCAAGTCCATTTACATCAAAGTTAGCCAGAGTAGGGATCGCGGGTACACTGGCTTTAATACTGGCAACAAGCCCACTTGCCAACATGGGGGTTGTTGCCGCGGAAGCAGGCCCAGCATCTGTATCTACGAAGATATATAACACACAGAAAGACTCTTTAGAGCAGACCCCGATTCAATACCAGATTCAGGCTCGATTAAATGAGAAGGACATGACGATCCAGGGGAGCGAGAAGGTAACGTATCACAACACAAGCAAGGATACCCTCCAGCAGCTGGTCCTTCATACATATGCTGACGCAAACCTCTCCAAGTCTACACAGGCGAGCATGTACCAACAGCATAATGAAAAGATTAGTGAAGATCATCCGGAGAAGACAGCGGCGGACTTTCTGGGTGGCATCGATATTCAGGCTGTAAGCGCAGATAGCCAATCGTTGGATTTCCATAAGGAAAACCAGGCGTTGACCGTACAGTTGAAGAAGCCCGTACAACCAGGTGAATCGGTATCATTCCAACTGGAGTTTCAGTTGAATATACCCTATGGCTCACAGCGAGTTTCCTACTACAAGGACATGATCAATGGTGCACACTGGTTCCCGGTGATGTCTGTATACGACGAGGTTAAGCATCAATGGAACAAGGCACCGTATAGTCGAACATTTGAGAGCGATTATTACACCTCATCGGACTTTGAAGTTCAATTCAATGTTCCCGATGAGTATCAGGTAGCTATGCCGGGTACGATCACTACTCAAAACAGTACAGAACATGGTCGTAAAGTTGTTTCTGCTGTGGCCGAGAATACAAGGGAGTTTGTTTTCTTTGCAAGTCCTAATCTTCAAGTGGAACGCGCTACTCGTAACGGTCTGACGGTGGAATACTATTATTACAACGATGATCCATACAAGAAAAAGATAGTTGACCGGTACATTAATCAGGCATTCAAGGTCATCGATTTCTATAGTGAGAAATATGGCAAGTATCCCTATCCAGAGTTCCGAATTGTCGAGACGTATGTACAAGGCGTTGCCGTGGAGTATGCGAGGCTCATTCAGATGGGACAGATTCAAAATGGTGCGGTTCCAGAAGAAGACACAACATTTGTTCATGAAATAGCGCATCAGTGGTTCCATGCATTGATCGGTAATAATTCGGAGACAGAATCCTTCCTGGATGAAGGCTTTGCTGATTTCTCCATGGTGTATTTTGCCGAGAAACAGGGAGACAAGCTAAATGGATTCAGATCCATACAGTTTGATACTGCGCCCGTAGATATGGCGATTGCGTCAACAAACGATGAAGCTGGGGATTTGGCAAGTTTGGTATATTATCAGAAGGGGCGACAAGCGATCTATCAGCTTTACCGTTCCGTCGGTGAAGAGAAATTTGACGAGTTGATGAGGACATATTTCAAACGCTACGTGTACCAAAATGCAACGGTAGAGGGGCTGCTTCAAACCATTGAAGATGTGCTTGGTAAAGAAATACGTTCAGAAATGCAGATGGCCCTATATCAGCCTGATTTTGTCTTAAACCCGGAATACCAACTATCACAAGAAGAGACCGCCGCCTATGTGCATGATGTCTTACAAGTGCAATATCAGGCTGTCATGGGTATGGTTCCTAATCTGCCTTATGAAGTGATGAATCGATTGATGTACAAAGCCCTTCAAGGCGAGGAATTAACCATTGTGCTCAGCGATCAGGTAAGTAAGCTTGCAACTAAACAGCAGGAAGATATGGTTAATCAGTTGACCGGATTCCTTGATATGACTGGTGTGAAATACGACGTTATACGGGATCGCAAGGAACTGAAGCAAAAGATGAAAAAAGAGATCGGCAACAGCAACCTTATTGTCATTGGCAATGCCAAGTCAAACGGATTGGTGCAGGCTTTAAAACTTAACATTATTGATCGAACGAAACAGACGGGTTTTACTTGGAAAAATACCATGAATCAACCTCTCGCCGCGGGTGCATATGTTATCAAACATCCCTATAACCAGAATCGATTGATGCTTCATTATTTCTGGAATGACGATCATCTGAGTGATGTGGCATTTGAAGCTTTTAAGCTGAAAATACAGGAGTCTATCGGATTCGCTAACGACTTTTACCAGTACTATGTATTGGATAACCAAGGCAAGGAGAAATCCAATAAAAAAGTTGCGAATCCCATATCTTCACTTTTTGCAGAGTAATAAGGAGTTGGTTTTGCAGTTTTTTCGTTCAAACAGGTTAGCCAATTTGTATTGGTTAGCCTGTTTATGTTTTATATGAGAACCAGTCTTAGAATAATAGGCTGCAAGATGGGCATAATGCTTTAACACAAAGGCAACTTCATGAATATACTTATCGGGAGAAAACAATAGGAGGGATTAATATGAAGGATCAACATTATCCGGGCGTACCAATGAAAGGGACAGTTGCTGATTACAACTGTAAAGGAAATAAAGGAATGAACAATATGAAAGCGTATTCATATAATGCTAGAATTTGTCCTATCATTTGTATTACTCTGGAGCCCGCTGCGAATGAGGGTAATGTTGTTGATTTTTCAATCCTATTAAAGGACACTTCGGATGTTTTATATTCGCGACCGGTACATGGTAATACCCTGCTCACGAAGGAGTTGAGTTCCCATGTCTATGACTGAAAATATTGCTCAGGCAGCACTCGATGCAGCGATGAAGGCAAACAGGGCCGTTGCGCCTTATGATTATTGCGATGCAGAAACCAGACGGATGTACACGCCTCAATTTGATAAAAAAATGGACAATCCTATGTATACCGCTGCAATGGCGGGTCTTCAATCGATCTATTGGTTTCGGGCGATCAAGGTAAAGGGGCTTATCCCTGATGCAAAAGCAGATTATTATGCTACGTATTCTACCAACCATAATCACATCGGAGGAATTGGACTAGCCTACTCGAACAGCCCTACAGGGCCATGGACCAAACACGGACAGGTGTATCTCGATACTGTGGTTGGGAATTCGACGGAAACTCCATTTGTGATCTGGAACGATGAAGAACAATTGTTCTTTATGTATTATCAACAAAACGGACTGGGGATCAATCAATCAACGGCACTTGCGACCTCTGTAGACATGATCAACTGGACAAGAGTGGGTTTGATTTTGGACAAACCTCCCGGGTTCCCAGGTGATGGTCATACCGGATATTTCTCGTGTTTCAGAAATGGTGGCAAATGGATCGGTTTC
This sequence comes from Paenibacillus sp. FSL R5-192, assembly GCF_000517845.1. Classification (NCBI taxonomy): domain Bacteria; kingdom Bacillati; phylum Bacillota; class Bacilli; order Caryophanales; family Paenibacillaceae; genus Paenibacillus; species Paenibacillus sp. FSL R5-192. The sequence continues at coordinate 155,366 of NZ_ASPR01000079.1, forward strand.
TCAGTGATGGGCGGTGGGGACTTTGGTCGTAAATGTATCTGGCATTCACATGACGGACGTAGCTGGTTAGCTGATCCAAGACCATTAATGGGTGGGAATGATGCCACTTTAAGTGCAGGAGAAAACATTTCGAGACCCAATGCTGGTGTATTTATGTACAAAGGGAGCATGTGGTGGCTGGGTATGTTATCAGCTTATGCTTCCGGTGGGGTTACGACGGTAGCTCGGCCTGCCATTGCCAAGATCAGTGCAGACTTTCGTCAACTGCTGGACAAACCTACAGATATATATTTTCCGGCATTGGATTGGGAAACGACCAACATGCAGTCCTTGATGGTGTCCGTTATGGACGGTGTAGTGTACGTGTATTACAATACCGATCATAATATCGGTGTAGCCTATTCGGTGGGGGTGTAGAGATGGTTATACGTGATGCAGCGGGTCAGATTGTGCCCTTTGGAAAGGTTCACAAACAGCTTGTGGCTGATTTTCTTTACGGAACGTTACCGGATTGGGTGGAGGTGGTGGGCACCCCTACGTTTGAGCCTTTGCCCGACAGAGGGACCATTACTGTTACAACTCCGACAACGGCAGGAGCCACGGCAGAGTTAAAAATGAAACATCTGATTGACAGCTCGAAAGTAACAGCAATTGCAATCACTTTGGAAGCGCTACAATTAAACGGGAACATTGGAATCTCAGTTCAGGTTGGCATTAAATCGAAGGATAGCAAGGCCGGAATCACTTTTTTTCAAAACGTAAATCAGAAATATGGTATGGTCCGTGCCTATAAAGCAGATGGAACGTACACGGATTTTAATCAAAACATGGTGTTCTTCACCACACATGGCGTAGCAGGAGATGAAGCACAGAACCGTAAGAATCTCACTGTGTTGCTCTGTACCGGATTACAGTTCTCAGCTGGGTTCGAGAGACCGTCGGTATGGCTTGGTGCGGATGATCAATATGGTGGTGTTGCTGCTGACCTTAGAGGTGGGTTGTTCCAACATGGAGAACTGCAATGTCTTTTGAAGCTGACTACAAGTAAGGCCGAGGCCAAGTATTTCAAATGTGCACAGATGAAAGTGGATATCTGGAGTAATTAATCAAACTGGGAAGACATCTGAAGATGAACAAGGTGCATGATTTGAATTGGAATGACTATGAGAATAAATAGATTATCTGTATGGATCGGTAAAAAGATATACGTGCAGTAATTTGGTACCTAAACACGGACGCTTTGAAAATGAAGTGCAGTGTTTGGGTACCATTTTTATTTAGAGAATGAAGTCAGGCCAAGTTTGGTGGATACAGCGAACAACTCAGAAAGTGCACTGACTTTAGGCTTGGGCTTGTCCGGGGTTAGAAAAGAATTATTCTCCAAACGTGTTTTAAACTATATTATTTTTTATATTAACTATTTACATACACAATTTAATTGTGTACAATGTAATTGTTAGCGATACAAGAGAGATCAAAATTTAGTCAAAATAAATCTAATCAACTAAAGGAGTCTTACACATGAAAACATTATATGAAACTACAGTAATCAATACAGGTGGACGTCAAGGCATCGTACAATCCCCAGATAACGTGTTTATGTTGGATGTTGCTGCACCGCCTGAACTCGGAGGACAAGTGACGACAGCTACCAATCCGGAGCAGTTGTTTGCAGCAGGATATAGTGCTTGTTTTAACTCCGCACTGGAGTTTCAATTGAAGAAACACAAAGTTGAGATTGAAAGAAGTACGGTAGCTGCAACCGTAATGTTGGTGACGGACTCTGAGGATAACGGCGTGAAGCTTCAAGTCGATTTGGAAGTTAAAATCCTTGGTCTAGATGAAGAAACAGCACAGAAGTTTGTGAAACTTGCCCATGACTACTGCCCATATTCCAAAGGAATCAAAGGGAACGTGAATGTTAACGTGGAACTCGCGTAATCACTGATACTATTTGTTGATAAGAAGCCTCCGAGAAATCGGAGGTTTTTTGGTTTTTTATGCATAAAAATCAATTTCGCACTCAATTGTGGGTTATAATGGTAGTAAGTTTACACAAAACTGCTGAAAGGGGAATGTACTTATGATGGATTTTAGCAAACCACCCCATGGCTCTGAGACCGATACCCACCGTCAGCGTCATCAGGAGAATGAACAGAAATACCTGTCCGGAGGCAAGGGTATTTGGTATGAAATCAGCAACTGGCTCATTCTCGGAGGTATCCTCCTTGTCATATTTTTATTATTTAAATACGTTTTCTAAATAGACACACAACCGGGCGAATCCCCATATGATGCATTACATCAGTAAGCACTTGGGGAAATGGGGAATCCGGGATGGCAAAGGCAAAAGGTAAGAAAGCTCCCGCATTAAAGAGTGATAAAATACGTGTATCCATGAAGTTGGTCACATCGGATGTATGCGAGAGATGTAAGACACCATGTACACGAGGTATGGATTACGCTGCACGTATGAGAATTGAAGGGGCTTTAGGCAAGGGCGTTCCCTGTATATTGACCCGCCATACTTCTTCATAAACTCTTCGTATAATCCCGTATATATAACAATTATAGATCAGGGGCATCCTTTAATGAGGATCGCCTCTTTTTGTGCATTCCAAGGGGTGGAAAAAATTCTGGATAAAAAATGAAAAATGATGAAAAACAGCGCAACTTTGTGGATGAATCTGCAGTATAAATGTACAACAGCTAGCAGCAGGGGAGGGAATATTGACGGGATGAAATGGAAACGAATATTGCTTTGTGTCACGGTATTCTCCTTGCTCGGCGGGTCTTTATTGTTTGCAGATTCGGTGAACGAGAAGATTCGTGTTCTCATTAACGGCAAGGAAGCAGCTGATGGAGGTTATCTCATTGATGGAACGACCTATGTACCTGTCAGGGAAGCCGGAGGCGTCGTCAAATGGGACAGCAGTAACAAGAGAGTAACGGTGATCAAACCGAATGTACATATTTTTCTCTTCAAGGGAGACACTGTATTTGGCAACGTTAACGTAGGTAAGCTGAAATTCAATGTATTTTCACAAGTGGACAGTCTGACAGCAGATGTAGCTGCGGTGAAAGTAACGATTACCAATCCAAGCGGTCAGGTGAAGGATATCCAGTCACAGGAGCTTACGACCCAGAAGGATAACTTCTGGTTCCGCACATATGATTTTACGTATGATTTCAGTCGTGCCGGCAAGTATCAGGTCGGCTTTCATATTAAAGAAAATGCAAACAGCAGCTACGTCCTGGTAGCGGAGAAAATCATTACAGCGCTGAACGATTGAAGCGAAAATAACCCTGTGAGTTAAATTGACCTGTGTCATTGAACATGTTACGATATGCAAGGTTACACAATTTCTATTTATAAAGCGAGGTATTTCAATGAGCGATCACACACATGAACACGGCGATGGCTGCGGATGCGGGCAAGACCACGACCACGACCACGAGCATGAAGAAGTCCTTCTCACATTAACAGACGAGAACGGCCAAGACGTGGAGATGGTTTTGGTGGAGACGTTTGACGTGGAGAAGCATGTTTATGCGCTCCTGCTGGAACGTAACAATCCTGAAGCTGACGGCATCATCCTGCGTATGGAAGAAGAAGACGAGGAAATGGTGCTCTACAATATTGAAGACGAAGAAGAGTGGAACCGCGTTGAAGCGGCTTACAACGAACTCGTTGCATCACAAGAATAGTCATTCTTTTGGAACATAACATGAAGGCTCCTTGATCTCAGGGGGCCTTTTGTTTGTTTTTCAAGAGGTATACGAGCATTTACACCACCGGTTTGAACTACGAAATAGACGGGAAAATGCAAACTCGCTTGTCCCATAAAATAAAAACGGACCAAGCTAGGGCTTGGTCCTTTAAGTTTATCCCCTGCACAGCGCAAGGAGGTTGTTCTAGAAAATGGCATCGGCTTCCACGATCACTTTAACGTTGGTTACGCTGCGATCTTCGGGTCCTTTGACGGGTAATCCAACTTCGACATGATCGATGATGTAGTCGATGTTTTCCTGGGTGATAACCTCACCCGGTAACAGGATCGGAATTCCTGGCGGATAGACATAGATGAATTCCGAGATAATACGTCCTGCGGATTCCTTAAACGGAATCACTTCGGTATCACCGTAGAATGCATCACGTGGAGTCAGCATCAACTGTGGAATATCCGGAACTTTTACGACCAGTTCATGGGCCGGGTTCACTTGATAATAGGTACGGGAGAGATCCTGCAAAGCGTTCAGCAAGATATCCACACTATTATCCGTATCTCCTGGCGTAATGAGACACAGAATATTGTACATATCACTAAGTTCGACCTCAATGTTGTAATGTTCACGCAGCCAGTTCTCTGTCTCATACCCTGTAATACCCAGATGGCGAACATGGATCGTTACCTTGGTTGGATCATAGTTGAAGGTCGCTTCTGTACCCAGCAGCTCTCTACCGAAGCAATACAGGCCATCCATATCGTTAATCGAACGTCTGGCAAACTCAGCTAGTTCAATCGCCTTCTGTGCAATCTCACGACCGTGGAGTGCCAGGTTACGTCTTGATGTATCGAGTGAAGCAAGCAAAATGTATGAAGTTGATGTTGAGGTGAGCAGACTCAGGATCGTCTGTACACGCTGTGGATTTACGAACCCATTCTTGGTATTCAGGTTGAGTACGGAACTCTGTGTCATGGAGCCACCAAGCTTGTGAACACTGGTTGCAGCCATATCGGCACCTGCTGCCATCGCAGACAGTGGCAGATCCTCATGGAAATGAATGAGTACGCCATGGGCTTCATCAACAAGCACAGGGACTTGATAACTGTGTGCCAGCTCAACAATCTCTTTCAGATCGGTAACCACGCCGTAATAAGTCGGGTTAATTACAAGCAATGCCTTGGCATCCGGATGACGCTCCAGTGCGCGACGGATAGACTGTGTGGTCACTCCGTGGTCAATGCCCAGATTGGGATCTTGTGAAGGAGAAACAAATACGGGTTTGGCGCCTGAGAAAATAATCGCGGACAGAACCGATTTATGCACATTACGGGGCACAATAATTTTGTCACCCGGTGAGCATACAGACAGAATCATGGTCATAATGGCACTGCTTGTGCCTTGTACACTAAAATAGGTATAATCGGCTCCGAAGGCATCTGCTGCCAAAATCTGTGCTTCCTGAATGACACCGGTTGGCTGATGCAGGTCATCCAACGGTGCGATGTTAATCAAATCTATGGAGAAGGCATTATCGCCAATAAATTCACGGAATTCGGTATCCGCTCCCAATCCTTTTTTATGGCCCGGAATATGAAACTGTACCGGATTGAGTGCCGCATGATTTTTTAAAGCGGTAAACAGCGGCGTACGGTGGTGATTCATCAGTGCTGTCACAACCCTTCCTAATAAAATTGGTAAACAAAGATGAGTATAGCAAATTAAGAACCGAATGCAACAGTATAATCGACAATTTTTTGAATTGCCGAGATTTGGACACATTCCCCACGGTTACACTAAGGATAGGGAATAGGCAAATGAACGCCGAAAGGGGAAAAAGAATGCAAACCGATACAAAACCAGCCAAAATTTTGCGATCACCATTTTTTATCGCGATGTGGCTGACACTTTTTCTAGTTGAAATTATCAAAGGGGCCCTGTTGGTAGCAGTTCTGCCGGTGTATATGGACAATATACTGGGTCTGTCTGCAGGCGTCATTGGTGTGGCATTTGCTCTTCAATATTTGGGAGATAATCTGTTTCGGGCGCCTTCCGGCTGGGCAGCAGAACGGATCGGGTTCCGCGCAACGATGGTTACAGCATTAATCTGTACCTTAATCGCTGTTATTATGATCCTTTTTCTCAAAAGTGCCGTTGGACTGGCCATGGCCTGTCTGATTCTTGGCATTGGTACGTCACCGCTCTGGCCTTGCGCCATGACAGGGGTGACGGCGATGTCAGGCCCACAGAACAAGAATGGTACAGCAATGGGGGCGCTGGAGATGGCTGCTCTCGGCGGAACGGGGCTTGGACCTATAGGCATGAACTGGCTGCTGGAGCGCACGCATCATGATTATCGCACCATTTTTCTTGTATTAATGGGGTGTGCCATTCTCGTTATTCTGGTGGCCATGATTCTTCCTGGACGTGTCATTGTTGAAGGCGAGCATGCCGAGCAAGCAGCGAAGAATAGTGATGTGAAATATCCAGCCAAACCGAATTTGCTCACACCGTTCATCCGGCTGCAAAAGAGTGTGAAGGGTACACTGCAACGAGTGCGCAGCACGCTTAATGTCAATCCACTGGTGTATCCTGCACTGTTTATGCAGTCGTTTGTCATCGGGCTGCTCAGTCCAGTAATCACGCTATATACACGCACAGATCTGCACATCTCGCCGAACCTTTACAGTTTGTTGCTGATTGCGGGTGGTGGAATAACTGTTATTGCCTTACTGCCTGTAGGTAAAATGGTAGACAGGTTTGGCACGAAACCGTTCCTGAACATTGGTTTTTTGATGGCGGCGGCCAGTCTGTTTGCATTCTCCTCCATAACATCCATTCCGGTGGTGTTTGGTGTTGTCATGCTGGTGGGCATCAGTTATGCCATGATTTTGCCCGCCTGGAATGCTTTTGTAGCCACACTGATTCCCAAAGGAGAGCGGGGAGCGATCTGGGGATTTTTCCTTACATTGCAGGGATCAGGCATGGTTGTAGGACCTATTGTTTCTGGACTGCTGTGGGACCACGTGAGCCATCCGGCTCCATTCATCGGCAGTGCCATCGTCATGGCAGGACTTGCCGTTGTGCACTTTGTGTTATCCCGCAATCCGTTTCGCACTGCTCCGGCCAAATAAGCAAAAGAAAAGGGAGTCCCACCAACCGTCTTGGTTGTGGGGCTCCCTTTTTCGCGTCCAATATATCACGATAATCGGGGGCTTGCCCCTGTGCGTCTGCGGAAAGCTGCAATCCGGCGGTCCTTTCGGTGAAAAATAGTCAAATAACCAAGTACCCTTACATAAAATGAAGTATAAAATAGGGTAAGCCGATTGAGTAGAAGCGATTGAAGACGAGGGCCGGAGTTGATCCGGTACAGATGGAGGGAGTGCCGTGAATAAGAGTTATGAAGTTGAATATTGCAATCTGGAGCTGCGGTTCAACCGTCGGCATATCCAAAATTTGATCAGAGACCTTATTCGTGAGGGATATTCACTATATTGGAGCGAGGACGAATCCTTTTTTATCCTGTCAGTCCGGACCGGCCGCAAGCTGGTAAAGCTCCGCTTTCAACAGACACGCACGGGGAACTACAAGATGACTGGGGATTATATCATTAAGGATGCAAAACTTGCAGAGTGGCTGGAGAAGCTGATTGGAGATACACGCGGGCATGCAGTTGTGAAGCGGTTTAAGGATCAGCAGATGACTGTGGAGAACATTTTATTCGGTGAAGTCATTCGGCTCGTGGAAGTGTCTGGGTTCAAACAGCGTGTCATTTTTCAAAAGGAACCTGCGCCGACGGCGGAAGAGATGGAAGAAATGTTCCTCTCGCGTGAAGGCGAGGAAAGGCTCATGTTGTTGCGCATGGAAGTAGACGATGAACTGGAGCGCCTCTACACGGCCATGCAGATGGATAATATCGAAAAAGCAAATGCTTGCCGTCAAGTCTTAAAACAGTTGTCTGGACATCTGTTAATGTTGGAAGGATGACAAGATACGGCCGTATTTATGAAAATACGATGAACACCTCAGCAGATTGGGGTGTTTTCTCGTTGCGTAGCTGTGCCACGGGGTTCACTTCTATACATAAAACCGTTAAAATGGGAGTATTGTTGAGAATTTATTTCAATAAAATTAATTGGAGCAAAGGATGGAGGACCAGATGACAAAACAACAAATTGGCGTAATTGGCCTGGCTGTCATGGGCAAAAATTTGGCCCTTAACATTGAAAGCAAAGGTTTCTCAGTATCGGTATTTAACCGTTCCCCCGAGAAAACCAATGATCTTCTGAAAGAAGCTGAAGGTAAAAACCTGACAGGCTCATTCTCCATTGAAGAGTTCGTAGCATCCCTGGAATCCCCGCGCAAAATTTTGATCATGGTACAAGCTGGTAAAGCGACCGACGCTACCATTGAACAACTGCTTCCTCACCTGGATGAGGGCGACATCATCATTGATGGAGGGAACGCATACTTCCCTGACACGCAACGTCGCAGCAAAGAGTTGGAAGACAAAGGCATTCGTTTCATCGGTACAGGTGTATCCGGTGGTGAAGAAGGCGCACTGAAAGGCCCTTCCATCATGCCAGGTGGACAGGAAAGTGCTTATAAACTGGTTGAACCGATCCTGACGGCAATCTCGGCCAAAGTCGGTGACGATCCATGTTGTACATATATTGGACCAGACGGTGCCGGACACTATGTGAAAATGGTGCATAACGGTATCGAGTACGGAGATATGCAGTTGATTGGTGAAGCGTACCACTTGCTCAAATCCGTATTGAACGTTTCCGTTGAAGAGCTGCATGCGATCTTTACGGAATGGAATCAAGGAGAGCTGGATAGCTACCTGATCGAAATCACGGCAGATATCTTCTCTAAATACGATCCGGAAACCGGCAAACCAATGGTTGACGTTATTCTGGACGCTGCTGGACAAAAAGGAACAGGTAAATGGACAAGCCAAAGTGCGCTGGATCTCGGCGTTCCATTGTCCATGATTACAGAATCCGTATTCTCCCGTTTCCTGTCTGCCATGAAGGACGAGCGTGTAGCAGCTAGCAAAATCCTGAATGGACCAGCGACTGAAGCGTTCTCCGGCGACAAAAAAGCGTTCATCGAGAGCGTTCGTAAAGCATTGTTTGCAAGTAAAATCGTATCCTACGCACAAGGATTTGCACAAATGCGTGCAGCTTCCGACGAGTATGGCTGGGATCTGAAATACGGCAACATTGCCATGATCTTCCGCGGTGGCTGCATCATCCGTTCGCAGTTCCTGCAAAACATTAAAGAAGCTTATGATAAAGATGCAGCTCTGAAAAACCTGCTCTTGGATCCTTACTTCCAAAACATCGTTGAGTCTTATCAAGGCGCATGGCGTGAAGTTGTAGCGGCTGCTGTAAAACAAGGTGTTCCGGTACCTGGCTTCTCCAGCGCTCTTTCTTACTACGACAGCTACCGTACAGAGCGTTTGCCAGCAAACTTGCTGCAAGCTCAACGTGACTACTTCGGTGCTCACACGTTCAAACGTGTGGACAAAGAAGGCAGCTTCCACCACAATTGGATGGAGTAGTACCACATATACAATTCTATTATGATTTGGCTAGTGCCCCTTTAAGTGGCAGGTTTGGCCTGCTAAGGGGCTCAAAAGAGGTTTGGCGTTCCGGTGATTGCCGGTTAACGCTAGGCCTCTTTTTTACTGTGTTATACAGTAATAGTGTTTATGGAGAAGATATGTAGCTGGTTCTAGACCTAATGAACAGGAGACACTCTATTTTGGCAAAATGAGCCGGTTCTATTTTTTAACGAACTCAGAAGGCCTATTCAGATAATTCGTAGCGAGATGTCGAGGTTTTGACGGTGATTTTTTGAAATAAGTTTACTGAGATTCGTTAGAAGTTTAACTGCTCCTATTTTAGGTAAAAAAGCTCATAGGAGTTCGTTAGGTTGCTGGATGGTTACTATTTTAGACGTTTGGGTGCTCAAAACTGCTTGAGGGTGATCTGACGTAGGCTCAGACGCCGGGAGTTACTTAATCTGTCTTGGAAGTACTTGCGGATGGTCGAAAGGAAGTCGGTAAGGAGATGGTCTTTCCCAGTCCGCAGGGCTGTGTTATGATAGGACAAAAGTGCTCACGAATTGCTTGAATTAAAGGAGTGTACACCTTGAGCAAGTCTAACAATATTATTCTCATTGGTATGATGGGAACCGGCAAATCAACCGTCGCTGACATGCTTGCACGCGAGCTTGGTTATCGATTGATTGATGTAGACGCCGCGGTGGAAAAAGAGGAAGGCTGTACGATTCCGGAATTGTTCACTGGCAAGGGAGAGACGTATTTCCGTGATGCCGAGAGCCGCATGTTATGCTCGGTGCTGGAGAAGAAGTCACAGGTCATAGCGACCGGAGGTGGCGTGGTGCTGCGTTCGGATAATTGTGACGTGATGTTGAAAAATGGTTGGGTTGTTGCCTTGACTGCTGATCCGGCAGTGATTGTAGAGCGTGTTAGTGGCTGTGACAATCGCCCACTCCTCGCGGGTAATGCAGAGGAACGCATTCAGGCAATTATGGAAGAACGGAAAGACGCATACCGGTTCGCACATTATACGGTGGATACAACGGAGTTATCCGCTGCTGAAGTGACTCGTTTAATTTTAGCGCATTACCGCGTCTAAGCTTGTTATCATCGAAGTTTGATGGTTGATAGGTGGTGGCGGATATAACAAAACGGGCCATATAGGCCCGTTTCTAGGAGTGGAGCAGAGCAGAGGTCACAAGGTTACAAATGACTTCACTTCGCTCCGGGTTTCTCTAGTCTTCCTGTTGCCACTGAAGCATACCGCCGACCATGTTTGTACAGCCTTCATATCCCAGTTGCTGCAGATATTCACATGCACGCTCACTGCGGTAACCGCTACGACAGATGATCACGATCTCGCCTGATTTCTCAATCTCAGACAGTCGGTCCGGAATCTGTCCAAGCGGAATATGCTTGGCTCCTTCGATCATGCCTTGCGCGACTTCATCGTCCTCGCGGACGTCTATCATCTGCAGCTTCTCTCCCGCCTGTAAACGGCGGCGCAGCTCAGACGTTTCAATTTCAGCTATTTGTGTCATATTCAGGTCCTCTTTTCTGTATGGACTTAACGCTATAATGATACCCAAGCGATGCACGGAATGTCAATTTGGCCACAATATAATCAATGAAGGAGAATTTCATCCATGGACGTTATTGTTAAACCAACCCCCACTCTGAACGGGGAAATCGGGGCTCTGTCCTCTAAAAACTACACGACTCGCTATTTGCTGGCTGCTGCGCTGGCAGAAGGCACAAGTACTATTCATTTCCCGGCACACAGTGAAGACAGTGACGCCATGCGCAGATGTATTCGCGATCTGGGGGCAGTACTTGAAGAAGACGACAGCAAGATTGTGATCCAGGGTTTTGGCAGTCATCCCCGTGATGTGCGTGAATTAAATGTTGGGAATGCGGGTGCTGTACTTCGTTTCCTGATGGGCGTTACAGCGCTCTGCCCTGAAGTTACTTTTGTGAATACGTACCCGGATTCGCTGGGCAAACGTCCACATGATGACCTGATCGATGCGCTTGGTCAATTGGGTGTAGATGTACAGCATGAACAAGGACGCCTGCCGATTACAATCAAGGGTGGCAATGCCAAGGGTGGACACATTCGTGTATCCGGCTCCGTCAGCTCCCAATATCTGAGTGCGTTGTTGTTTGTAACTCCGTTGCTTGCAGAAGACAGCACCATTGAAGTACTGAATGACCTGAAGTCCAAGGTCGTTATCGGACAGACGCTGGAAGTGCTGGAGCAGGCAGGTATCGTTATCCATGCAAGTGATGATTATATGTCCTTCCGTGTACCAGGTGGACAGGCTTACCAACCAACGACCTACACAGTTCAAGGGGATTATCCCGGCTCAGCAGCGGTTCTTGCCGCAGCAGCGGTTACACAGTCCGATGTGAAAATTCTGCGCCTGATGGAGCAGAGCAAACAGGGTGAACGTGCCATCGTTGACGTGCTGCGCATGATGGAAGTGCCATTGACACATGAGAACGATGTTGTACATGTTCAAGGTAATGGCAGACTGAAAGCGATCGAATTCGACGGGGATGCCGCGACGGATGCCGTTTTGGCTATGGTAGCCGCAGCTGTGTTTGCGGAAGGCACGTCACGGTTCTATAATGTAGAGAACCTGCGTTACAAGGAATGTGACCGAATCACCGATTATTTGAACGAACTGCGGAAGGCAGGAGCGAACGTTGAAGAGCGTCAAGCTGAGATTATCGTTCATGGACGTCCAGAAGGCGTTGAAGGCGGCGTTGAGATTAACGCTCACTACGATCATCGCGTAATTATGGCGCTCACTGTTGTTGGTCTGCGTTCCAAGGAGCCGCTTCGTATTCGGGATGCACACCATGTAGCCAAGTCTTATCCGCAATATTTCGATCATTTGCAGGCGCTTGGCGCCTCGGTTCAATGGGTAAAAGAGTAAATAACTGAAAACCTGTTTTTTTTGAACACGCACTTTAATCAGAAAAGGATGGTGCTTGAACATGGAATTTAACAACCCTACTCGTGAAGAAATTGGACAACTTTTGCGCAAGGCAGGCAACATCGCAGTCGTCGGCTTATCAGACAAATCAGATCGCACTTCCTATATGGTGGCAGAAGCCATGCAGAGCAGAGGTTATCGCATCATCCCGGTTAATCCACAGGTGCAAGGTGAAATCCTGGGAGAGACGGTATATGCTACACTCGCGGATATCCCAGAGCCGGTAGACATTGTCAATGTGTTTCGTCGCGAAGAGTTTTGCGCGGATGTCGCTCGTGACGCCGCTGCCATCAAAGCAAATGTTCTATGGTTGCAGCTTGGCATCCATAGTGATGAAGCGGTCCAGATTGCTGCAGAGAACGGCATGACAGCGGTAACGAATCGTTGTATCAAGGTAGAGGATTCCATCGTTCTGCGCGGCGCTGGACGCGGCTGAGAGGCTCGTTCACCTGTGATCGGATGATCTCCTGATCTGTCCCAATTGAATGAACATAGGATGAATCCCGTTAACTTGAAGTTGACGGGATTTTTTCTGTTCTATTTTTGACGTATTAATTACCAATTGGTTACTGTTTTGCTTTGACAAAACGTTGCGTAAAGCTTACCATCTAGGATAGAAAGGAGAGGTCGCCATGAATTGGCTCGGATCCTTGCAGCAGCTCGGACGAGCGGTAATGCTGCCTACAATGGTCCTGCCCGCCGCCGCAATTTTGCTCAGTGTTGGCAGTCTGCCTTGGGACGCCTGGGGATTGGATATTGTCGGTGAAGTGTCTACCGTGGCCGGACACGGTATTTTTTATTTCTTACCGTATCTGTTCGCTGTCGGTGTAGCACTGGGACTCTCCAACCAGGCCGGACAAGCGGGACTTGCTGCTCTGGCTGGTATCGTGATATATGATCAGGTGACTCGGAACTTCGGGGATGGCACCGTTCAGCCCGCTTCCTTAATCGGAATCATACTCGGCGCGCTTGCCGGTGGGATGCATAATCGGTTTAAAAGCATTAAACTGCCTGAAATTTTACAATTTTTTGGAGGTTCAAGGTTTGTTTTGCTCATTGTCGGACTCTGTTCGGCATTGTTCTCCTGTTTTATGTTATGGCTCGCTCCGATCCTACAGCATGGACTGAACGGCATTGCTACCTGGGAATACAGTCTCGGGGGTTTTGGACTATTCATCTACGGAGTGTTATACAGGGTGCTGGTTGCTTTTGGGCTTCATCACCTGCTTAACAATGTGTTTTGGTTCCAGTTAGGGACGTTTGAAACGCCTGATGGTAACATTGTGCAAGGGGATTTGCCCCGATTTTTTGCAGGTGATCCAACAGCAGGATTCTTTATGGCGGGTTTGTTTCCCATCATGATGTTTGCCATTCCGGCAATAGCCTTTGCTATTATTCAGGAAGCCAGGGAAGATCTGAAACCAAAAATCAAGAAAACTTTTCTGACATCGGCACTCGTTTGTTTTCTAACCGGGGTATCGGAACAGATTGAGTTTGCTTTTTTGTTCGCAGCACCTTATCTGTTCATCGTGCATGCAGTGATGTCCGGCGTTGCCATGTGGATTAGTTACTGGCTTGATATCCGGCATGGATTTTCTTACTCCGCAGGTATTATTGATTACATACTCAATTTCCATCTATCGGAGAATGCTTGGAAGCTCATTCCGATTGGCATACTATATGGGCTGGTTTACTACTTCCTGTTCCGATGGGCGATTCGTACGTTCAAGATTCCAACACCAGGACGTGAAGAGGGCTCCATGCTGGAAGATTGGGTAGGTAACATTCCTTATCAGGCACCTTTAATCCTCGAGGCATTGGGTGGGAAGAGTAACATTGTACAGGTTGAAGCATGTATTACACGTCTTCGCCTGACTGTGCATGATGACCGCCTGATCGACACGGGTGCCATGAAGAGTATGGGGTCTGCTGGACTGATCAAGCTGGGTGGCGGTAACGTACAGGTGGTATTCGGTACCTACTCGGAATTGATTCGGGAAGAAATCGCGAAGCTGCTGGAAAGAGATCTGCAACAGGTTCTGTTCTGTGCCCCCGTTCAGGGCAAAATGCTCCCGATTGAAGAGGTGCCGGATCAGATCTTTGCAGCCAAGCTTGTCGGTGATGGTGTAGCCTTTGTTCCGGAAAAGGGAGAGCTGGTCTCACCCGTGTACGGAACGATTATGCACTTGTACCCGACCATGCATGCCTTGGGTATATCTACCCGTGAGGGGCTTGAAGTGTTACTGCATATCGGCATCGATACCTCTCAGTTGAAAGGCCATTTTGAAGCTTTTGTTCAGGAGGGCGATACGGTGGAGCCGGGGCAGTTGTTGATCAAGTTTGATCTGGCAGTACTCCGCGAGCAAGCGGCGTCACTAACAACACCAATGGTAATTACGAATCCAGATCGTGTAAAATCATGGAGTTTTGCTCCATTTAAGCAAGTTAAGAAAGGTCAGGCATCCGTTATGTCCGTGGTGCTCTATGACAGGAACGTTGGAGGGGTAGAATGAAGATACAAGGCATCAACGGAGCTGCAGGCATAGCCATCGGCAAAGCATTTGTCCTGCCCAGTTGGGAATGGGATCTGCCGGATCAGAAGATGGATTCGGTGGATCTCGCCCAAGAGTTCGAACGGCTGTATGAGGGCATACGGACATCAAAGGATGAGATCGAATATATCAAAAATGAGTTCAAGGAAGTTGTTGGTCCAGAGGAGTCCAGTATCTTTGATGCACATCTGGCAATCCTAGAAGATCCGGTATTCATGAACGAAATTCGCGGCATTATTGAGCGTCAATATAAGGCAGCAGAAGTGGCGGTCAAAGAAGCCATAGACCATTTTGTCACGATGTTTGACTTGCTGGAAGACGAGTATATGAAGGAGCGGGCCATTGACATCAAGGATGTGGGTAACCGTCTGCTCAAGCATTTGCTCGGTGCACCGGAGATTACACTTCCTTCCGATACCCAGCCGTATGTACTTGTTGCCAAAGAACTGTCGCCATCTCAACTGGCGCATCTGAATCCCACCCATGTGCTAGGTATTGTGACCTTGATTGGAGGGAAAACATCACATTCCGCGATTATGGCTCGTGCCCTTGGCATTCCTCTCGTTTCCGGTCTGGAAGCGAGTCTTGGCATGCCAGTAGAGACAGGGGATATGCTTGTGGTGGATGGTGACAATGGCTTGGTATTTACGGACCCGGATCGCAAGACAATTGAACGGTATACCATGCTTCGCAGCAAACAACTGAAGAAAAAGGAACAACTTCAAGTCCTTGCTACCGTGGATGCCGTAACCAAAGATGGGGCCGTTTTGCACTTGGCTTCCAATATCAGTTCGGTGAAGGAATTGGACCTTGCTTTGAAACAAGGTGCCAAAGGTGTGGGCTTGTTCCGAACAGAATTCTTGTATATGGACCGTGCTACTTTCCCGGGTGAGCAAGAACAGTATGAGGTGTACCGTCTTGTGGCAGAGAAAACAGCAGGACAATCCGTTGTTATTCGTACACTGGATATCGGTGGTGACAAGCAACTCGATTACTTTGAATTGCCGGAGGAAGACAATCCGTTTCTGGGTTACCGTGCCATTCGGATTAGTCTCGACCGCAAGGATCTGTTCAAAACACAGCTTACAGCCATTCTGCGTGCCAGCGCGGCCGGAAATGTCAAAATTATGTACCCTATGATCTCTTCGGTGGAAGAACTTCAGCAGGCCAATGAGATTCTTCGTGAGGCGATGTCCGATCTGGACGAGCGGGGATTATCATACGACCCTCACATTCAGGTGGGAATTATGATCGAAGTTCCTGCAGCGGTGATGATTGCTGATCTGCTCGCAGAGGAAGCTGATTTCTTCAGTATTGGTACGAACGACCTGGTTCAATATGTACTTGCAGTAGATCGAATGAATGAGCAGATTGCTCATATGTATCACCCCTATCATCCGGCTGTTCTGCGGATGCTTCGTGCGACAGCAGATGCGGCTCATACGGCTGGAATTGATGTCAGTGTGTGCGGAGAGATGGCAGGGGACGAACGTGCCATTCCGCTTTGGTTGGAGCTTGGCATTCGCCACTTGAGTATGTCTCCACAATCCTTGTTACGTGTGAAGCACAGAGTGCTGAACACAACAGCATCGACCGCCAAAGAAGAAGCGCGAAAGTGCTTCGCCTTACGGACCAGCGGAGATATTGAGGAGCGACTACAAGTCTTTAATGACTCTACGGGAAGTCCAGATGAACAAAGTGGTTCGAACGCATCGTAATTAGGGAAAATGGATATAAATACCTTTAAGTTAATATATTTACATTTGTGATAATTATTTGTCGGAAACCTTGTTATATAAAATAACCCCACTGTGCATGAGAGCACAATGGGGTTATTTTTACTTGTCAGCGAGTGCATCACAGAATGCCTTGCCATAAGGGGGAAGGTCAGGCGGACGACGTGCTGAGATGATATGTCCATCAACAACAACGGCTTCATCTTTCCAGATGGCACCTGCATTTTCCATGTCATCCCGAATGCCTGGTGTAGAGGTTACTGTAACTCCGTCCAGAATTTTGGCAGAAATCAGCACCCAGCCGGCATGACAGATCTGTCCAATCGGTTTCCGGTCTGCATTCATTTCCTTTACAAGCTCCAGTACTTTGGGATAACGACGCAGCTTGTCTGGTGCCCAGCCGCCTGGCACGAGAATGCCATCGTAATCTGAACTGTCGAGTTCATCGAAACTGTATTCGGCTTCAGCAGGCACACCATATTTGCCAATATAGGTTTTTCCTTTTTTCTCTCCAGCAAGATGTACTTCTGCACCTTCTTCACGAACCCGATGTACAGGGTACCACAATTCTAAATCCTCGAATTCTTCATCGACCAGAGCGATGACTTTTTTGCCGGTTAATCTCATGTCCATCTCTCCTTTTTGTGGTGATTAGGTCTGTTGCGTCTTTAATTGTAACAGATTCTCCAAGGGACTTCATGGAAGTGCATATTCAGTTTGGAGGAAGCGATTACAAGTCAGTAACTGCCTGCATTCGACAACCTTCATCTGGAGGGAGTGGTAATTTGTGCAACCTTTCGTTTATAGCAGGATTTGAGCCGAAATAGGTCGAATGGTACTTATATAGAGTATAGAACGAATGAGGTGATGGTGGTGCGCAAGTCGTGCAGATGTGGACATGTAATGGAGTTGGAATTAAGAACAGTGGTGTACGCCAAAAAAGTGGAGATTCGAAACGTACCCGTATTTGCGTGTACAGACTGTGTATCATATGAAGTGCTTCCGCCGGTCAAGCCGGACTTAACAGAATGCATAAACACATTGGGTGAACAGCCCGTGAAGCAAGACGTATCTTTTGGTGAACGTAATGAACTGGCAGACCTGTTTCATGAGCTACTGCTGGCCTGGCCGGATGCGACCGATCGGGAGATGGAATATCGAATGCAGCAAGCAGTGGAGGAGCGTATCAATCTGTTACTGGACATTATGGGTTACGCAACGAAGTCTGGTGATGTAGCGTGGATTGAGACCACGGAGCGCAGATTGAGTCAATTATCCGGATTTGTGTGGCAGGAGTACTTCTCAAATGCTGTCTAATTTTGACGTGTAAAATGCTTGTTTTCATGAAAATTGGCTTTTTCGCGCACTTTTTGTTAAGATATCGAAGAGTGAAAACGCTCAACATAGCGGTATTCCTGGTAAAGGGGGATGTATATCTAATGGCTGACATGACTAAAATGACAAGTATTGAACAGCTAAACTCCGCAGTGGAGGCTACCAAGGATCAACCCTTGCTTCTGTTTAAGCATAGCACGCGCTGTCCGATCAGCTCAAACGCTTATCAGGAGATGAACGATTATTTGCTTAACAATGCCAATGAACAAGTGAAATATGGCATCATCTATGTTGTGGAAGATCGCCCGGTATCCAATGAAGCAGCAGACAAGCTGGGTGTTAAGCACGAATCTCCACAGGCGATCCTGATTAAAAAGGGAATTCCTGTATGGCATACTTCCCATTCAGATATTACTAGAACCACACTTACGAATGTTTTGAGTGAGTCCTAAAGCCTATTTTAATTGATTAATGCAAAAATTTGTCGTAATATAAATCTTAATGAAAATGGTATGAAAATTTACTGGTAATGGAGAGAAGTACTGTGACGGTAACCATTTATGATGTGGCACGTGAAGCTGGAGTGTCTATGGCAACGGTATCACGGGTAGTTAATAATAACCCTAATGTCAAACCGCAAACGCGGAAAAAAGTATATGAAGCCATCGAGCGGTTGGGATATCGTCCGAATGCGGTAGCCAGAGGTCTGGCAAGCAAGAAGACAACCACGGTCGGGGTTGTTATTCCGGATATTTCGAACTCAACCTTCGCGGAGATTGCCCGCGGAATTGAAGATATTGCGAATATGTATCACTACAATATTATTTTGTGTAATGCAGATAAGAAGAAAGAAAAAGAAATTCGTGTTATCAACACGTTGCTCGAAAAACAAGTAGACGGACTGCTCTTCATGGGCGGAACAGTAACGGACGAACACATTCAGGCGTTCCAGTCTGCGGCTGTGCCGATTGTACTTTGTGCAACAAGTGATGAGAAGGGCACATTCCCTTCGGTGGATATTGACCATGAGTCGGCTGCGTTTGATGCGGTAAACACTCTGATTCGTCATGGACACAAGGAAATTGCGATGATCAGTGGTACACTGCAAGATCCGGCGAATGGATATGCCCGTTTCCAAGGATACAAAAAAGCACTGGAAGCAGCGGGGATTGAATACCAGGAGGATCTTGTTCGAATTGGTAACTATCGATATGAATCCGGTGTGGAAGCAATGAAATATTTCCTTGGACTCAAGAAAAAACCATCAGCTATCTTTGCTGCTACAGATGAAATGGCCATTGGTGCCATTCACAGCATTCAGGATGACGGTCTGAAAGTACCGGATGACTTCTCCATTATTAGTGTGGATAACATCCGTATGGCTTCAATGGTGCGTCCTCAGTTGACAACAGTGGCTCAGCCAATGTACGACCTTGGCGCAGTAGCGATGCGTTTGCTGACCAAGTTGATGAAGAAAGAAAATGTGGAGAACCCACGGGTTATTTTGCCGCATGAAACGATTCTTCGTCTGTCTGTAAGTCACGCAGATGTAGTTTAATCGGGATTATATACAGTAAGGGAGAAGTCATTCTCTCTACATAGTGGATATGCGAAAGCTCCGGAGACGGAGCTTTTGTGCTGAATTAGTTTAAAAATGAAAACAGGGGGTATCAGAAGATGAGTGAAACGATTGGTATTATCGGAGCGATGGATGAGGAAGTCGAGCTTTTGCTGGCAGGTATGAAGCAGCTTGAGACGGTCAAACAAACCGGCATTACTTACGTTGCGGGCGAGTGGCTGGGCAAGCATATTGTCGTGTGCAAATCCGGCGTAGGTAAAGTAAATGCAGCGGTTACAGCGCAGATATTGATTGATCGTTTTCAAGTTAATCGGATTATCTTCACAGGTGTTGCGGGTGCAGTTAACCCGGAGTTGAACATTGGAGATATGGTTATATCGTCTGTATGTGTTCAGCACGACATGGATGTAACGCCACTGGGGTTCGCACGCGGGGTTATTCCTTACCAGGAGACATCTGCATTCCCTGCCGAGGCTTCGCTTATTACACTGGCTGAAGAAGCGTGTAAAGCTCAGGGAGCCAATTACCTGGTCGGTAAAGTGTTATCTGGAGACCAATTTATTGCGAATAAAGATACGGTTAACATGTTATATACTGAAATGGACGGTGCATGTGCCGAGATGGAAGGGGCAGCAGTTGCCCAGGTCTGTTACATGAATCGAGTACCGTTTGTTGTCCTGCGTGGGATGTCAGATAAAGCGGATGGTTCGGCGCATGTTAACTTTGCTGAATTTACCGTGGAATCTTCTCAGCGTTCACACCGTATTGTGGAGCATATGTTAGAAAATATGTAATGGCATAAATTACGATTGCAATGCCAACCCAAAATCAATGAAAAACCGCCTTTTGATTAGCTGTTCCATGAAGTATGGAGCAACGCTGCGAGAGGCGGTTTTTGTTATGTATATCGTTTGGAACAGATCATTGAATTAGTACATGAACCGATGGCGGAAGCGTACACGATCAAACTGTTCTTCCGATGTGATGGGCACCTGACTTCCGATACGTACCATCAAACAGTTCGCAGGATGTGAACAGATTTCGGGGTCGTCTGTTGCATACCAGGTCATGTCGATCGTTTCCATCAGCCTCTCCATCATTTTGCGATAATCCCATACGTTTAGTCCGCTGCCCTTCAGATCCCAATGCCAATAATATTCTGTGGTGAATATAATGTAGTTCTCCATGTATTTATCTTCCAGAGCGGTAAGCAACATCTCACGTCCAATGCCAAGCGAGCGATAGTTGTCCGCAACCTCGATTGCCCCAAGCTCAATCAGATCAGTCATATTACCCTCGGACCAGCGTTCACAATCATCCGCATAGTGAAAGGTTACATAGCCAATAATGGTTTCATTTTCGTGTGCAATGATAATTCGCCCTTCAGGCAATGCTGCGATCTCGGCCAGAGCTTCCTGTTGCTCCGTTGGGCGCCGAAAGGCATCCAGATCTGGATGGAAGGCAAGACGGGTTATCTCCTCGGCCTGCACGGGGCCTTCAACAGTAATTTGGTGGCCGGACTTGAAGATGGAACGCATATGATGTTCTTTGATATGTTCCATGGTTCATGCTCCTCTCTTTCCTACTTATAGAGGTTGTTCTTCAAAAAGAACGCTATAGCAAAAAATCCAAAAAATTGAAAAGCCATAGACGACAATTGAAAAGATTTGCTATAATTGCGTAGACAAAAAATGTTCACAATTCAATACAGTATAGTTAACATCTGTTTGGCCGAGCAAGTACATGATGAGAAGTTCTCTCTACTAATGTAAGCGCTAACTGGAAGTTCAGTCAACAAAAAGGCAATGAGAAGTGACCCCTAACGGGAATCGAAATGTCGAGTTGAAGGAGGCTGGCAAGCATGAGTCAAGCACATGGTGAGATGCTGCAAACGGTTGTGTCTGAATCTAATCTGGGCGATTACACGGAGGCGAGAAGCCGGTTCGATTGGGAATCGGTGGAAAGGCACTTTACGTGGCACGCCAGCGGAAAAGTTAACATGGCGCATGAAGCGATTGATCGTCATGTACTGGAAGGAAGGGGCGGAAAAACCGCTTTATTGTATAGCGATGCTTCACGTGAAGAGTCCTATACTTTTGCTGATCTGAGTGAACAGTCGAGTCGGTTCGGGAACGTTCTCCGCAAATATGGCATAGCCAAAGGGGAACGAGTGTTTATTTTTATGCCTCGAAGTCCTGAGCTGTATTTTAGTCTCCTGGGTATATTGAAAGCTGGAGCCATCGCGGGCCCGTTGTTCGAAGCTTTTATGGAAACGGCTGTGAAGGATCGGCTGGAGGATAGCGGAGCAGTAGCGCTCGTCACCACTCCGGAATTGCTAAAACGCATCAAACGTTCCGAATTGCCCGAGCTCAAACATATATTTATCGTGGGTGGGGGCGTGCAGACTGAAGAAGGACTCATTGATTTTGATGCAGAGATGTCTGCCGCTTCGGATGAGATGGAAGTAGAGTGGCTGAATCGTGAGGATGGTTTGCTTATTCATTATACCTCAGGCTCTACGGGTAAACCCAAAGGGGTGTACCATGTTCAAAATGCCATGATTCAGCACTATTATACAGGTAAGGTTGTCTTGGATTTACGCGAGGATGATGTATACTGGTGCACTGCTGACCCTGGTTGGGTGACAGGCACCTCTTACGGTATCTTTGCTCCATGGCTCAACGGAGTGACCAATGTGATACGGGGTGGGCGTTTCAGCCCTCAAGATTGGTACAGCACTATCCAGAAGAACAAAGTCACGATCTGGTACAGTGCACCAACGGCCTTCCGTATGCTGATGGGAGCGGGAGAAGAGACCATTGCCCAGCATGATCTGAGCAGTCTGCGTCATGTCATGTCTGTCGGTGAACCGCTCAATCCGGAGGTTGTTCGTTGGGGGTGGAAAGCCTATGGTCAGCGAATTCATGATACATGGTGGATGACGGAAACAGGTGCACAGCTGATCTGTAACTATCCCGGAATGCCGATCAAACCTGGCTCCATGGGACGTCCGTTGCCTGGAATCGAAGCAGCGATTATTGATGAACGCGGGCAGGAATTGCCGCCATACAGTATGGGTAACCTGGCCATACGGGCGCCTTGGCCATCCATGATGGCGAAGATCTGGAATAACCCTGTGAAATACGAGGAGTATTTCAGGCTTACGGGCTGGTATGTATCCGGTGACTCCGCTTATATGGATGAAGAAGGATATTTCTGGTTCCAGGGACGTATTGATGATGTGATTAATTCGTCAGGCGAGCGTATCGGCCCCTTTGAGGTGGAGAGCAAGCTCGTGGAGCATCCTGCGGTAGCTGAGGCGGGTGTAATCGGTAAGCCGGATGTGACACGTGGGGAGATCATCAAGGCCTTTGTGGCGCTTCGTGAAGGATATGAGGCGACACCGGAGCTGAAAGAAGAGATCTATCGTTTTGTTAAAGAGGGCCTGTCTGCCCACGCTGCTCCGCGTGAGATTGAGTTTAAGGATAAACTGCCCAAGACTCGTTCCGGAAAGATCATGCGCCGTGTCCTGAAAGCCTGGGAGCTTGATCTGCCAACAGGAGATCTATCCACCATTGAAGACTAACGCGACAGTGCTAGGATCATCAATGTGGTGCTATCGATACCGATACATTGAGTAGTGGGGAGAAGTTAATACTCTACGAAGCCAAATATAGTGACTCTACCCATTAAAATGGATTGTAAAAGCCTGCTTTATGCCAATGGCATGAAGCAGGCTTTTTGGCTGCTGTAAATACAAATAAAAAGCCGCACACTCAGATACAGTCTGAGGATGCGGCTTGTTTTGGAACGCTATGCCTGAATCAGGGTTGAAAATGTAGGGCTGCAGAAGGTTCGGATTCACCCGCACTGTTGCTGGCAGATACCTTGAACCATCCACTGGTCGATGCGGGTACTCCATAATCCATGGTATTTCCCGCTGTTGTTCCAATTTTGGTATAAGGAGCCGAGCCTGTTTCACTGTAATATACAGTATAACTATCTGCGTTTGGACTGGCCGCCCATTGAATACGCAGTCCTTGAGTGAGGGCAGATACGCTGACTTGACCAGGTGTGCCTGGGGTTGTCGTTGTTGTATTATCGGTCTGCGTTTCTCCCGGCGTAACGACTGTACCTGGAACTTCAATCGGTTCATCAATCTCTTCTTCCACAGGAGGAGCTACACCAGCACTATTTACTGTAGCGCTAGGAGCAGATTCTCTGCCGGCAACATCCACTGCCGTTACATAGAAGGCGAAGTTACCGCCTTGCGCTGCATATGCAGAGAATGATCTGGATTCACCAGCTAAGACAACCTGACCCTGGTTCTGGAATCCTCCACCGTTTACTGAACGGTACAGACGATAACCCACGACATCATTTTCAGGTGTGGCATTAAATGTAATGACAGCTCTATCACCTGAGGTTGAGATGCGTACGTTGCCTGGTGCATCAGGAGCTTTGCCGTTATCTGTCCTTGGATCAATCTGTGTTGGCATGTCTGCACCAGCATCTTCAGGAAGATAATAAGCAAGTGACTCATGTCGACTCATACGTGAGAATGCATTTTGCAATTCTTTGATGAGATCCGAGATTGGTTTTTTACGCTTAATTACTGTTTTTTCCTTCAACATGTCCGAAGGTGTTCCGTCACGCGGAATATAGTTTACACCATTGTAAGTAATGTACCTAGCTTTGGAGACACCGTCATCGCTATCCTTCGGAACAAACTTGCTGTTGAAAATATCCGTAACAAATTTGTCAGTCATGGATGTTGGCAACTTGCCACTGTATGCAGACACCGTGCGCGTTTCGATGCCAGACGGTTTTTTGAACGAATCCGTAACGAACAGATCTTTTTGCGTATCGATCACTTCGTTCAGGATTTTCGACCACAGTTGCTGCGCACGTTTTCTCTGTGATTTACTTTCCAGCGTATTCACGGGCTGTTTGTATCCAACCCACACACCAAGTGTGACATCTGGTGTATAACCTTCAAACCACACATCTGCGTAGTTTTGAGTGGAACCCGTTTTACCTACGATTGGCACACTCTTGGAATATTTGTAATTTTCACGTACTTTATCTGCCGTTCCTTCTGTAATAACGGTCCGCAGCATATCGGTCATCAGGTATGCTGTCTGCTCCGAGAAGGCTTGGACAGGTTCAGTATCGTGTTTATAAACGATGTTTCCTTTGGAATCTACAATTTTGCTAATCATGTAAGAATCGTTATATACACCCTTATTGGCGATAGCACCATAGGCACTGGTTAATTCTTCAACCGTTACACCGTATTGGAGACCTCCGAGAACACCAGTCTGAGCCTGATAGTCTTCCTTCTGAATGGTGGTAATCCCCAGTTTCTTGGCGAAGGTCCAAGCCTTCTCGATCCCCACTTCTTCATTAAACAACTTCAGAGCTGGTATATTGAGAGAATAATTCAGTGCTCTGCGGGCAGTGACTAGTCCCTGATACCGGTTGTTGGCATTCTTGGCAATGTGGTATCCGCTCGGACCATTTTTGAGAATGATCGGTGAGTCATCAATAATTGAAGCAGGTTGGACCAGACCCTCATCCAGAGCTGGCAGATAAGCTGCAATAGGTTTCATCGTTGATCCTGGCTGACGTACCATCTGTGTTGCATAGTTCATCTGTTCGTCCTGGAAATCCCGACCCTCAATCATCCCTAGAATTGCACCGGTTTTGTGATTAATCAGCATAGCAGCAGTTTGTTCTTTCCCTTTGACAGGATCATCTGCTGAGAAATTGCTGTCATCTTCCGCAATGGTACGCATCGTTTTGTAAATACTTTTGTTGATGGTCGTGTATATACGATATCCACCTGTCCGCAGTTGCGTCTGAGCTTCCTCTAATAATGCACTGCTTTCCTTCTGAGGTGTGTCTGCATCCGTAGCTTTGTCTGTAGATTCAGCTGTGTCGGAATTCAACTGTTTCATCAAAATCTGTGCAGCTTGTCGTTCCGTTTCCATCATAAGATATGGATAAGTGTTGTAAGCCTTGATGGTCTTCGGAGCGAGTGCGCTTTTGATATCAAAAGCTAGAGCTTCGTCATGCTCGGACTGATTGATTTTGCCCAGTTCAAGCATACGGCGCAGTACCAGATGCTGACGGTTGATTGCGCGGTCAAAATTCTCCTCTACAAAATCACCTTTACCGTTAAAAGCAGAGTAAGAGGAGGGGAGTTGTGGCAATCCAGCAAGATAAGCAGCTTGAGCGATGTTGATTTTTTCCAGATCGTTAATATTGAACAATCCTTTGGCGGCTGCTTTGATTCCGTAAACGTTGTATCCGCTGGAACCATTACCAAAAGGAACTTTGTTCAGATAGGCTGTCATGATCTCATCTTTGGTCAGGAAACGTTCGAGTCGGAGTGAGAGCAAAATTTCTTTCACTTTCCGATCTTCTGTGCGATCCAGATTCAAAAACACACGACGCGCCAATTGCTGAGTCAGTGTACTACCGCCGGTTTGTACTGATTCTTTCAGCACTTTCTGTTTCACGGCACGTAGGGTTCCGCTCATGTCTACACCTTTATGTTCGTAAAAATGATTGTCTTCAATTGAAACGACAGCATCAATAACCTTCTGTGGGATCTGGTCCGTAGTGACCGGACGCCTGTCTTCTTCCGTACGTAATTGACCGATCGGACTGCCGTCGGCAAAGTAAGCAAAGCCTGTGATGGAGTTTTCGCTGACTTTTTGTTCAATCAGGGCCCTTGAACGGACAGGCTCGTCTTTCACAATGGAACTGACGTATCCCATCAAAGCACCGCCTACAAATAGTGCCCCCATAAAGCCAAGGACAACCATCCATTTGATGAAACTTCCCAGTCTGCGGGCAAAGCTACGCTTGCGTACAGGCTGTTCATCGGGCTTTTTCTTATTAACATCAACCATTCAGTGTCTTCCTCCTTTTAACAGCACTTATTATAGCATAAAAAGGCGGGTTTGCATGCCTGAGAAATACAAGTAATGGTCGAAATTTGCCATTCTGCCATGCATTATGCTATATATCATGCGATATTGAAGCACATTTCATGAGTTGTAAGCCAAAATAAGCAGGCCACCTCCATGCTGAGGTGCATAGGGTGACCTGAATGATGTGTCGTATTGGAGGTCTTCTACATTAGGTTTTAAAGCGTTGAATCAGCTCTAATAGTTCCTGGGTAAGATTAGCCAGTGAGGCAGATGCCGCCGTAATCTCTTCCATGGATGCGAGTTGTTCTTCAGAGGCAGAGGCGACACGAGTTGCGTGATCTGCTGTCTCATGACCAATGGTTTTGAGTTGCACTAACGTGGCATCAACCTGTTGTGATCCAGCTGACATCTGCTGCGCAATGGCTGAGACATGCTCAATCTGCTCATTAACATCTGAAATCTGTGATGAAATCGAGAGGAATAGTTCACCACTCTCATTAATCACTTCCGCTATATGGCTCACCTCGGCATTCCCATGCTCCATATTTTCAACGAGAGAAAGGACCTCTTGCTGAACACTATGAATTAACGCTGCAATCTGCGCTGCCGATACTCTGGATTGTTCAGCCAGATTACGAATCTCGGAAGCAACTACACCGAACCCGCGCCCGTGTTCACCTGCTCGCGATGCTTCAATGGAAGCATTAAGTGCAAGTAGGTTGGTTTGACGGCTAACTTCCGTGATCATGCCTGTAATATGGCCAATCTCTTCCGAACGTTGGCGGAAATTCTCCAGTGCGGTCATGGACGTCTGCACAGAAGAGGTGGTGCTATCAACCATACGCATGGCGGACTGAATCTTATCGGTCCCAACAGTTGTTCGCTCAGCCACAGTTCGCGATGAATCGGATACATCGGAGGCGGCCTTTGCAATTCTTCCGATCCCTGCAGATATTTCATTCATGGAACGGGAGGACTCTTGCAGCTCCTGCACCTGTTTACCTGCTTTATCTGCAAGTTCGACTCCTGTTAATGCAATCAGTTCGGCTGCTTTACCTGTTTCTTCGGCACCTGCGGTCAACTGTTGAGAGGTGGAGCCGACAGATAAAGCATGTTCGGATATAACCGATATGGTATGTCGCAGTGTATCCATCATCTGATTCATATGACCCGCCATAACGCCAAATTCATCTTTGGATCGTACAGGTAACTTTTGTGTCAAATCCCCGCCAGCCAGCTGTCCAGCGACGATATTAACTTGATTCAACTGCCTTACAATGGAGACGATGGTGTAGGTAACCACACTTGCAAGCAGAAGTACTGCCAGTGCGGCAATCAGTATGGACCAGTTCAAGCTGTCATAGAAGGGTTGAAGGATATGGCTCTTTGGCAGCGCCGATACAAGGTACCAGTTTGAATCTGTTCCTTGTAACCTGGCAGGCTCGGCAATAAATAGTTCTTCACCTACTTCAGGGTCTGTAGCGTAAAACTGAGACTCGCCAGACTGTATACGCTGAATGACTGTCTTCATCTCAGATGGAATTACGGCTCCTTCATTAGCCAGTTCCGGTTTGGAGCCGTGTGCAGCAATCTGTCCTTCACTAGTAATAAGCATGGCATAACCCTGATCGGGATTAAGTGATGCTATATTTTGCTGAAAACGATCAATGGTAAAGTCGGCCCCAACAATGCCTAGAAAATTTTTGTTTTCATCTAATAGAGGGAGGACAATCGAAACGAGCAGTGTTTCTTTTCCGCCAACCGTGTAGGTAACAGGTTCGGACCAATAGATGGATTTGGTTTTCTTTGGCTGCTGATAGTAAGTACTAGTTTCACCGCTTCCCTCATAAGTAGGCATAGGCTCAAAATGCAGGGAGTTGCCATCACGTATAACGTATGGAACGAATCGACCCGTAGCATCATCATATTCTTTTTTGTTGATGTGCTCCGCATCGTTTCCATCAAAGGCATTTGGTTCCCAGCCCGTATAAAAGCCAAAAACTTTCTCGTCCTTCTTCAGATATTGTTCAAGGAGTCTGACGACTTCTTCACGGTTGAGTGATCCGTTCTGAGCTGCATCCAATAACGTGGTACTCATGGTGTCCAACGTGTTTTTCACCTGATTAATGTCAGTCATAAACTCATTCGTAGCCCGGTTTGCTGCCTGTCCAGCAACGGTTTCGCCGTACTGGAGGCTTTTGTCGTAAATGGATTTGGTATTAAATGCAATCAGGGCTCCAATACAACAGAGTAATACGATCCCGAGTAAAAGTCCAAGCTTAACAGCGAGCTTGCGATTGCGAAAAAAATGCATGTTTTAATCCCCCTCGATGTCATTCTTGTGATGTATATATGGATGTGTGCTTCTCCTGAAGGGAGTCTATATTTTATATCGTTATTTACGTTCCTATAATGAAGATAATTAAAAAAAAGCATAGAAAAACAGCTGTCGAGAAAATCTCGACAGCTGTTTGGGTTGAAACTTTAATGTGATTGCAACGATTAACGGTTGTAGAACTCGACGATTTGTTTTTCATCGATGTCTTGGGACAATTCAGCACGCTCAGGCAAGCGGATGAATTTACCTTCTACAGCTGCTTCGTTGTATTCAACGTATGCTGGAAGATGCGAACGGCCTTCCAAAGCTTCTTTAATGGAAGAAAGAGCGCGGCTCTTCTCACGCAAGCCGATTACATCGCCAGTGCTTACTTGGTAAGAAGCGATATCGACTTTTTTACCGTTTACAGTTACGTGACCGTGTGCTACCAACTGACGCGCTCCAGCGCGGGAGTTAGCAAACCCAAGGCGGTAAACGAGGTTGTCAAGGCGGCACTCAAGCAAGAACATGAAGTTCTCACCGGCAATACCTTGCATTTTTTGAGCTTTAGAGAACAGTGTGCGGAATTGCTTCTCGCCCAAACCGTACATGTGACGCAATTTTTGTTTTTCTTGCAATTGCATACCGTAGTTGCTGATTTTTCTGCGTTGGTTAGCTCCGTGCTGACCTGGAGGGAAAGGACGTTTCAATTCTTTGCCTGTTCCGCTAAGGGAAATGCCGAGGCGACGGCTCAATTTAAATTTAGGACCAGTGTAACGTGCCATGTTTAAAGTAGCTCCTTTTTAGTTAAAGTTCATATTAGGGCTCTGTTTGCGCTCCAATTTGTTGATGCGGGCTTGGCCACGCATAGAACGATCAGGAAAGTTCAGCCGCTGTCCTGAAAGCAACAAAAAGAATGAGGGTGACACAACCGGTAATGCCCAAATTTAAAGACCCATTAGTAGTCTTCATCAACAATTTATATTACAGTTTAAGAGAAACAAAGTCAAGCGCAGAATAAAAGCAAAAAAACGTCTAAATTTGTCGATAGGTCATTGGGCCTAAAATAATGGGACAATTTTCTGAAATATGGATGCAAAAATGGTTTAAACAGAGTAAAATAGATTGTATCTTAACTTTAAATCATCTTTATGTAACAAGGTTATCGCAACGAATTTGCAGGTTTGCGATAACGTCTGCAGATTAATGCATCCTGGCGGATGCAAAAACGGTGCAAAGGAGCGCCTGACATGTTAGAACATCTAAGAAGTTTACCTGCCAGCTTGAATTCACGAAGTTCGGGCGATTCCGCATCTTTTGCCGCTCCTCGTTCTCATGAAGAGCATGTGTTGTGGATGCAAAAAATGGATATCACACCTTTTGATTTTTCATATTTGGGCAGCTTGCTAGAGCAGGCATACAGTGACTGGAACTCCAGAGTGGGTTCAAGGCTGGCCAGACCATCAACCTTTTACAGCGTGTGGAACACGGAAGGTGATTGCATAGGATTCGATAGCGATCATGAAGCTGATCCGGGCGTAAATGCACGCAGGCTGGTATTGGAATGTTTGGATAAGAGACAGGCCCTGTCCCTTAAAGGGACAAGCGAACACGGAGAATATCTTATAATAACACATCCCTTATTCTCCAGAACTAACAAGGATATGTTTGCCGTATTCACTGCTGTGATCTATGAATCCAATGGATATGAAACGTCTGAAGCTGTGGTTCAATCTGAGGCATTGCATTATCACACCTGCTTTTACCGAAGATTCGAATACATATTTATGACGGACCTGTTACATGCTCATGAACAAACAGCTCGTGAGGAACACCGGAGGTCCATCCTCTTTCAGATTGTTCAGCGAATGCATGACAAAATGGATGTCGAGGCCATATTGGATGAGGTATTTGACAGTATGGATTACTTGTACCCGGCCACTTATATCAAATTGTATATGTCTCAGGATCAGAGCAACTCTGATCCACGGATTAAACCGTTGCTTGTCCACGAGCGAGGAGAAGATATTTGTGTGCGTTCATTTATGGAAGGTAAGCTGATCGTTGCTCGCTCACATGATGCAGAGAACCGCATTGTAGATGTAGGGATTCCGCTGAAAGGCAAACAAGGCATATACGGTGTGTTCCATATCGAAATGAATGAAGAGATTATGGAAGAATCGGACTTGCAATTGATTACGATGATGGTAGACACTGCAGGAACGGCCTTTGAGAACGCCAAGTTGCATGAACAATCCAATATGTTAATTCAGGAACTTCGTTTAATTAATGATCTTACACAGCGGTTGAACAAGAGTCTGCATCTTTCGGAGATTTATCAACTATCCGAACAAGAGTTAAAGGAAATATTCCAGGCTGAAACGTGTTGCATTCTTCAACTCAATGACAGTACAAATGACTTCGAAGTCATGTCATCTAACGTGAAAGATGTTTTTCACCAATCCTTTTCTGTAGACTACGGTATCGCAGGTTTGGTCTATCGAACAGAGGAACCGCTTATTATAGCCAATTATGCGCAATTTGATAAAGTGTCCTCCTTTTTCATGGAAGATACGGGATCCATGTCACTGATTGCATCACCGATCAGAGTCAATGGTGAAGTGAAGGGTGCCATTTTGCTGGGACACAGTAGAGAGCACTACTTTTCATATGATAACTATAGGCTCTTGCAGATGTTATCTATTCATATCGGGCTTGCCCTGTCAAATGCCACGCTGCATGCCGAGGTTCGGCGCTTGGCTAATCTGGATATGTTGACAGGTCTGTACGTGAGGCATTATCTGGACAGTGTGATTCACGAGCGACAGGCTCATGAATTCTGTGGCTCCCTCATTGTGGTGGATATTGATCAGTTCAAACAGGTGAATGACACGTTCGGACACCAGACGGGGGATCAAGTATTGAAGCAAGTGAGTGAGATCGTCACCAGCTCTGTTCGCTCGGAGGATGTCTGCGCCAGATGGGGTGGAGAAGAACTGGCGATCTATATGCCACAGGTGAGTGTAAGGCAGGCGTTAGATTATGCGGAAGTGATTCGAAAGAGAGTCGCAGAAGAGACCAGACCGCCCGTTACGGTATCCAGTGGCATCGCAGAGTGGAGTTGGATGGATGAAAAGGTCAGTGTAGAGTCCTTGTTTTATCGGGCTGATATGGCTTTGTACAGCGCCAAGAATGGTGGTCGGAACAGAATCGTTGTAGAGGAACAGGAAGTAACACGTTAAGAGAGAACAATTCCAATTGCGGAGTCGTTCTCTTTTTTTTGTGCATCGCAGATCAAGATGTGTATAGAAGAAGTATAAGCGTATACGGGCGGGGCAATCTATGGAGAAAGTTCACGGAAGGGTGAAGATAGACATGTTTAATCGCCATTCGGTACGTACATTATGGTTATTTGTGAGCATCGTGATTATTGGTGTTCCGGGTTGTGGATTAATGCAGCGAGATCAAACGCCTGAGGAGGTTTTTTCCTTGGCTTTATCGGGGATAGCGGGAAAAGAAACGTTGAGTTTTGAAGGAGAGGCAGGACTTCGACGGGAGAACAGTGGGCTGTTTGAAAATCAGTTCAAATTTGAAGGCAAGCTGGAGAATCATGATCGTCTGACCCTTCAGACCCGCTTACCTGGAGAAGTAACTGCTGTGGGGACAGGCATTCAAACAACTGCCGTAAAAAATAATGGACAGCCCAGTGGGTTTAGCGCCTCTTTTGAGCGGAAACAAGGGCAATGGACGGCATTGTCAGCGCAGCATGAGCCGCTGCGTGGGTCTCTTTCTCGATTTAACCCAATCGCCCAATTGGAGAAGATTGATGGGATGCACAAAACCATTCAATCCGAGTATGGGGCCGGTCGTCGAACCAGAACATTACGGATTGAACTTGCACCGGAAGACGCCAAATCATGGGCTGTAACCCAGCTAAACGACGAGATGAACGCCATTCGGGCAGAATATATGCATAAGGCAGCTACGGTGAAAGGGGCGCGTAAGGAGAAGCTTGAGAAGGATCTGGAGAAAGTTTGGAAACAGGGCGAAACAACGATGCAACAGATGATGAAACAAGCGAGCGTGCAGACGGTATATCATCTCACGGTAGATCGGAAGAGCAGTCTGCCTCTTCGCTTATCCTCTGAAAGTCAGATGAGTTACACGGACAACAACCGTAAAAGTAACAAAGAAGCCCTTGTCACCGATGTTAACTTCAAGTCATATCAATAAACGAAGTGAGGGACTGCCTGCTGACGGGATGACTGTTCGCGTGCTACAATAGTATCGTAATTTACCGTTGTTCAATTCAAGTATGGCAGATGACAGGAGGATTTTACCAAGATGAAAGACCCAAGAATTCAAAAGCTTGCAACAAACCTGGTGGGCTATTCAGTAGATGTACAGCCTGGTGAAAATGTTTTGGTTGAGATGATTGGATCGGAACGTGATCTGATTAACGCCATTATTGAAGAGGTAGGCAAAAAAGGTGGTAACGTCTTTGTACAGTTGACCGATAAAACCGTACAGCGTGCGATGCTGAAAAATGCCACAGAAGAAATGATGAAAACATGGGCAGAGATTGATCTAAACCGTATGAAACAGATGGATTGTTATATCGGTATTCGTGCGGGAGAAAATGTGAATGATCTGTCCGATGTGCCGGAAGAAAAAATGAAAATGTACAATTCATTGTACTCCCACCCGGTACATAGTGAACAACGTGTCAAACATACGAAATGGGTTGTACTGCGTTACCCTAACGCAAGTATGGCGCAACTCGCCAATACAAGTACAGAAGCGTTCGAAGATTTCTACTTCGACGTATGTAACCTGGATTACGCCAAAATGGACAAAGCGCAGGACTCGCTTGCTAACCTGATGAAGCGGACGGACAAAGTTCGTATCACCGGACCAGGAACAGAGCTGAGCTTCTCCATTAAAGATATCGGTGCAGAGAAATGTTCTGGCCAAAAAAATATCCCGGATGGCGAAGTGTACAGTGCCCCTGTGCGTAATTCCGTGAACGGAACGATTAGTTATAACTCGCCAACCCTGTATAACGGAGTGACTTTTGAAAATATCAAGTTCACCTTCAAGGATGGCAAAATTGTTGAAGCGACAAGTAACGATACAGAGCGTCTGAATGAAATCCTGAATTCGGATGAGGGTGCTCGTCATATCGGTGAATTCGCGATTGGATTTAACCCTCATATTCTGCATCCGATGAAAGATATCCTGTTCGATGAAAAAATCGCAGGCAGCTTACACTTTACGCCAGGTCAGGCGTATGAAGAAACCGACAATGGCAACCGCTCGTCCATCCACTGGGATCTCGTATTGATCCAGCGTCCGGATTATGGCGGCGGGGAGATTTATTTTGACGATGTGCTGATTCGTAAAGACGGTATCTTTGTCATTCCTGAGCTGGAATGCTTGAATCCGGACCGTTTGAAGTAGGAACAGGATTTTGCTGTTGCTAGGAAAGCGGATTCACGGTATCATGTAGTGGTAATTAATAGATGATACCAATAGTAAAAAGACGGAGGGATTCCTATGTCGAGTAATAACGCGGCTGTAGTAGAAATTGCTCAAACAGCAGGCAAGTTTACTTCTTCAATCGTGCTTCATTCGGAGAACAAGTATATCGATGTAAAAAGTATTCTCGGATTGTTTACAACGCTGATCAGCACGCACAGCTATGAACTGCATGTTCATGGTCCAGATGCAGTTGAAGCGAAAGCAGCCATGTCAGAAGTATTTGCCAAGCATGGACTGAATGTAAGCATCGCATCTGAGTAATAGCTCTCAAGAAGCACCTTTGCCTTTTTTGGCAGGGGTGTTTTTTGGCATGGAATGATCTGAATACTCGTCTGGACGTGACTGGAACAGGTGGATTAAGCTTCAACAAAAGGCTTAACTTTGCGGGCTTATTTTGGTCAGGTTCTTGTATTAGCTCTTCATTTCGTCTAATATTAGAGGTAGAACGTCTTTACGCGATTTTTGGGACATAGGGGGGAAAAATGCATGACTTCATCTGATCTGCAGGACCAGCTGAGTTTGAAAGCGATCAGTCTTCTTCAAGAAGATGCAGATAAAATACAGAAGCTTATTGAAGTACAGATGGAGAATCTGGCTACCCGCTACTGCCCTCTCTATGAGGAAGTATTGGATACACAGATGTATGGGTTCTCCAAAGAAGTTGATTTTGCTGTTCGTGCAGGGCTCCTTCCAGAAGGTGCAGGTAAGCAGCTGGTTAGCGCGCTTGAGCGGAATTTGGCAATTTTATATGAAGCCTTGAACAAAAAGAATGAGCAATAGCCTGCAAATGCGCGGGTCAGAATAGAAGGCATGCAGGCGTTTATGCATGCTTTTTTTGTGCGTCTGAACGGGATGGGGATACAACCAGCCGGAAGGCGTATACAAACAAAGAGACAGCACCGAATGTAAATTCGGACTGCCTCTTGTGGCTTGTAATTTTAATCGCTACGTGAGGGCCTGGTTACACGAGGAAGAAGGAAACACCGAGTATGATATATACCACGAGCAGGAGTAAACCTTCGTACCAATTCGTTGAACCATCTTGGGTAATGGACTTTGCAATAAATACGGATACGCCGATGGCGACCAGTTCAATCGTTGTGAATACGATATCCATGGTTCTGCCTGTGAAGTAGCTGACAAAAATCAGTACAGGAGCAACGAAGAGTGCGATCTGCAAACTGCTGCCAACCGCAATTTCAACGGCGGCTCCAATTTTATTTTTCATGGCAAGCATGATGGCTGCACTGTGTTCGGCCGCATTACCGATGATGGCCACAAGGAATGCACCGACAAACAGTTCGCTAAGTCCAAATTCCGAAGTGAAGACTTCAAGCGTGCCCACCAGCCATTCACTGACGAAGGCAACCATGACTGTTGCGAGCACCAGATAGAGAATTGATTTTTTCTTGGACCATGCTGGAGCATGCTCATGAGGTAGCTCTTCATCGCGATCCTCAGTGACGTCTGCGAGGTAGTTCTTATGTGTCACCATGGAGAATAGCAACCACGCAATATACGCGAGGATGAGCAATCCGGCCACGATGAGACTAAGTGTATTGGTGTCTTTCTGTGTAATGGAATGTGTATTGAGAAAGACTGCCGGAATAAACAGGGCAATGATGGCAACAATCATCAGGGAACCATTCAGACCTGCAAGGGAAACATTATAATTCTGAATTTTGAACTTGAGTCCTCCGGCAAAAATACTTAACCCGAGCACTAACAGTAGATTTCCGATGATGGAACCTGTCAGACTAGCTTTGACCATGTCGAAGAGTCCCTCTTTGACGAGGAAAATGGCGATGATCAATTCGGCAGCATTGCCGAAGGTGGCATTCAAGAATCCACCCAGCCGCTGTCCGGCGTAGTGGGCTACATTTTCGGTGGCTTTGCCTAAAAAACCGGCCACAAAAATAACCGAAATGGCTGATATCACGAACTGTAGAATCGAATCCCATTTCAAGTAGTGGGCGATGGCACTGAGTGCAAAGAACGCAATCAGCAAAATGGATGAAATCCGGTTTCTCACAACAAACACCTCGGTTATAAATTATTTTGTTTTGAATTGCATTGTAAATCGCTTATGAGATTATTTTCATATTTCAATATAACCAAATGGTGGTAGGTTGTAAACGCATCTTTTTGAGTTTAATTTGCTTTTTGGGGTGGAAAGGATTTAAAATACGAGTAACGAAGTGAAGGAGGATGTGGCATGGCAGAACAACTTCAACTGGAGAGCGGAAACATCCGGATTGCCGATGACGTGGTTGCAAAAATTGCCGGAATGGCTGCAATGGAAACACCCGGAATTGCCGCAATGTCTGGAGGATTGTCAGAGGGCTGGGCGAAGCGACTCAGCGGTAAAAACGTACAGAAAGGCGTGAGCGTTGAGGTCGGCCAGCTGGAAGCAGCCATTGACCTGCGCATCATCGTCCTGTACGAAACCCCGATTCATGAAGTTTCCCGTATGCTTCAGCAGAATGTAAGAGAAGCGGTAGAGACCATGACCGGATTACGCGTGGTTGAAGTCAATGTAAAGGTAGAAGGCGTATCTTTCAAAGGCGACGATCTGTAGAAATCGCAATCCGCAATGGAGGACAGAGCGATATTGACCTGTTCTTCATCTTGATAGACAGAGTTTATTCAGTACACAGAAAAAGGCTGCGCATCCATTGGGTGCACAGCCTTTTTTGTGTTGCTTTTTTATCGAATCCGACGAATGGACTCCCGTGAACGAAGAGCAGGAGAGGTACGAGTCTGTGTCTGTACAGTCACGGACTTCGTTTTCTCTTCCTTGATCACGTCCAGATTGTTAGTACGTGAGATACTGAGCAGAATGCCCATGGCAACCATCATTACAAAGAGTGAGGTACCCCCATAACTGATAAATGGAAGCGTGACCCCCGTCACCGGAATGGTTTGAGTTACACCACCGATGTTGATAAATGCCTGAATCGCGATTAGTCCCATGATACCTATGCCGACCAATGTTCCGAATGGATCGGGACAGCGGAGAGAGACAATAATTCCGCGCCAGATGAAGTACAGGTAAACAAGCAGGAATAATGCACTTCCAATGAATCCGAGTTCTTCCCCAATTACGGAGAAAATAAAGTCATTATACGCATTTGGCAAATAGTGCAGCTTCATCGTACCTTGTCCAATTCCCGAACCTGTCATGCCGCCATCACCAATGGCAACAAGGGAACGGTAGAGGTTAAGACTTCCCCCATTAATATCGGATAATGGATTCAAGAAAGCTTGAATACGTCCGATCTTGTAGTTCTGCTCAGCAGTGACTGCTGTTGTAGCAGTCGTTGTGTCGGGAGGAGACATGGAAGAAAACAAGGAATTCGCTCCAAACGCCAGTGCCCCACCGAGTACAACCAAGAGAATCGAACCCAGGATATGTTTCATACTGGCTCCACCGGCATAGATCAAGAGACCACAGGTGGACACCAGAATGAAGGTGGTACCGAAGTCTGGTTGCAGCATAATCAGCCCTGCGATGAATCCAACGATGAACAAGACGGGAACGTACCCTGTCTTGAAAACCCTGAATTTCTCACCTTTTTTGGTAATAAGAGCAGAGAGATAGAGAATGATAGCAATTTTTGCGAACTCTGCAGGCTGAAGACTGAAACCAAAAATGTGAATCCAGCTTCGTGCACCGTTTAATACTGCACCTGAGATCAAAACAATCACCAGCATGACCGTAGTGAGCAGGAAAAAGGGTGCATAGAGCTTTTTGTACTTGTTGAAGCGGATATTCATGGCAAAAAACATACCAAATAGACCGATAATCGCCCACATAAGTTGTTTTTTCGTGAAGTAAAGGGCATCATTGTTAAATTTATCGCTTGCGATTGCAATGCTGGAACTGGAGCTGAATACCATCACCAGTCCAAAGCCCACCAACAATAAAGTGAGGATTAGCAGTTGAAAATCCGGCGTGCCTCTCTTCGTTTTCGTTTGGGCCGTTTGTTGTTTCATCGTTTGGCCCAGCCTATGCTTCCAGCAGTTCTTTAAGCTGCTGTAATTTTTCGGCTGCCAGCTTCACGACTGGTTGCGGAACGGAAGAGTCATAATCCAGGCCGTGAGGGAAAGTGGCTTTGCCGAGGTATACTGCTTCCACAGCAAGAACGGTATCCGGTTTTTCCAATTTGCCTTCCACAGCGCGGGTATTAATGCGTACAAAGTATTCTGAGTTGGTTAGTTCATCTTCAATTTTGTAGTCATATGTAGCACGGTAATATTCCCATTGCCACCGGACAAATCCGACTTTCTCGGCGCTCTCATCCAGGTATGCCAAGTCGCTCTTCAAGCCATCCAAGCCTGTATTCTCAAAAATCATAAGCGTTTGATCCTCCTCATAAGCTTCCGAGTATAATTTCTCGAGTATTTCTCTAGTTCATGATAGTATGTTTCCCCTTCCCGTGCAAGCTTTCCGAAGGCGTTTCGTATCGGTTTTCTTCCAATTCTGCTACAATATACAGCAATAGGTTTGAAGAGGAAGGTTCGGGCTTGATATAAGTCCCGTTTAAGATTGAAAGGGTGGAGAGACATGACTAATAATATATGGTGGGAAGATCTGCAGATCCACATGGTGGAATGGCGGCGTCACCTTCATCGCAATCCTGAGGTTTCCTTTCATGAGGAGAAGACATCCTCTTTTGTAGCGGATATGTTGGAGAGTTTTGGCGTGGACGTGAGGCGTCATGTTGGTGGTCACGGGGTCATCGGTACTATTCGTGGGGACAAGCCGGGTCCTGTCGTCATGCTGCGAGCTGACATGGACGCACTGCCAATTCAGGATGAGAAGAATATCGAGTATGCGTCACAACAAGCAGGAGCGATGCATGCATGCGGCCACGATGGTCATATCTCGATCTTGCTCGGTACGGCATTGTATTTCAGCCGTCACAAGCAGGAGATCCAAGGCGAGATTCGCTTTTTGTTCCAGCCAGCAGAAGAACTGCTGCCGGGCGGTGCAGTTCAGGTCATTGCGGATGGTGCGCTTGAAGGCGTGGATGTCATATATGGCATTCATCTGTGGACCCCGCTGCCTGTAGGTGTTGTTGCCAGTAAGGCAGGACCGATGATGGCGGCGGCGGACGATTTTTACATTGAGATCAAAGGCAAAGGTGGACATGGCGGGATGCCACAATCCACGATAGATAGTCTTATCGCGGGTTCTGCGCTTGTGATGCAGCTTCAGACCGTTGTCAGTCGTTCGGTGGATCCATTGCAACCCGCGGTGCTGACCATTGGTACAATGCAGGCGGGCTCGGCTCAGAACGTAATTGCAGAGCAATGCAAAATGAGCGGTACGGTAAGAACATTTGATGAAGAGACCCGAAACGGGATGAAAGAGCGTGTGCTTACCATGGTAGCCCAGACAGGGGCAGCTTATGGCGCAGAGACGCAAGTGAAATATATTATGGGATATCCGCCTGTGGTGAACGATGAACAGGAGACAGAACGTTTCTTCAGAGAAGCTACAGAATTATTTGGGGCAGAACGAGTGCAAGCTTCCCCGATGCTGATGCCAGCGGAAGATTTTGCGTATTATTTGCAGAAGGTTCCAGGGTGCTTTATGTTTGTTGGAGCAGGCAACCCGGATAAAAATGCGATCTATCCGCATCATCATCCGATGTTTGATTTTGATGAAGACGCAATGCAGACGGCCGTTAGATTGTTCATAGCTATGGCTAAGGGTTACACAGCCGAATGACTTTAGATGCAGTTGGGCATCCTGTTCATACCGAGGTATGGGCAGGATGTTTTTTTGTGGATTTTATAGATGTTGTCCAAAAGTCCACTTTTCGGTACTGAAAACTAGACTTTTGGAACGTGCACTTAAAGTGGTTCATTTTCGGAAGCTGCCGGAACTGGACTTTTTTGTG
The DNA here is from genome assembly GCF_000517845.1 of Paenibacillus sp. FSL R5-192. Lineage (NCBI taxonomy): Bacteria > Bacillati > Bacillota > Bacilli > Caryophanales > Paenibacillaceae > Paenibacillus > Paenibacillus sp. FSL R5-192. The sequence continues at coordinate 195,576 of NZ_ASPR01000079.1, forward strand.
ATAGGAGGAAGGCACCAAATGGAAGGAACAGAACATATGGTAAGGACAGATGCTTGTATCGTTCAGCGAGATTTTACAGTTTTGCTGGAAGTTGGCCACCCCGGATTCGAAAGAGCAAGAGAGCAGCTTGGGATGTATTCAGAACTAGTTAAGACACCGGCAGCGTTCCATACTTACCGAATCACTCCGTTATCGCTCTGGAATGCGGCTGCGCTGGGATGGAATGCAGATCAGGTCATCGCAAGTTTGGAGCTGGTATCCCGCTGGAACGTGCCTGCTGCACTTATACAGGATGTTCGGAGAATCATGGATCAGTATGGCAAATTAAAACTGCATTCCGAAGCAGATCACACTAGAATGCGTCTTTACAGTGAGGATGAGCGGTTGCTGGATGAATTAAGTGGATTGAAATCGATAGCTGCCTTTCGCATGGAACGTAAGGACGCTCATGAACTTCTGCTCCCAGGAGAACAGCGAGGGTTATTAAAAAGGGAATTAACACGATTGGGTTACCCCGTACTTGATTACGTAGGATATCGGGAGGGAACCAAGCTTTCATTTGATTGGCGGTCTAATGATCCGGGGGACCACTCTGAGCGGTTTGCGCTGCGTTCTTACCAGAGAGAGGCTGTGGATGCATTCGAAGGCAGTGAGGGCATGGGAGGAAGCGGTTTACTCGTACTTCCTTGCGGGGCAGGAAAAACGGTCATTGGCATGGCCGTGCTGGAGCGGCTTCAATGTGAATGCCTTATTTTGACGTCCAATACAACGTCTGTGCGACAGTGGATTCAGGAAATTCAAGACAAAACCACGATTACCAGCGAACAGATCGGTGAGTATTCCGGTCAGAAAAAACAGGTGAAACCTGTGACTGTAGCTACATATCAGATTCTTACACACCGGAAATCAAAGGATGCTGATTTTACCCACATCAAACTGCTCAGTGAGCGGCAATGGGGGCTGATCATATATGATGAAGTACATTTGCTGCCAGCACCAGTGTTTCGTGCAACTGCGGATATTCAAGCTACGCGAAGGCTGGGATTGACGGCCACCTTGGTTCGAGAGGATGGCTGTGAACAGGATGTGTTTTCGTTGATTGGTCCAAAGCTCTATGATATGCCGTGGAAACAACTGGAGCAGCAAGGGTGGATTGCTGATGTACAATGTCAAGAGATACGTATTCCGTTTTCCCCGGAACTAAGATCAAATTATCTGCAAGCCGAGGTTAAACATCAATTTCGATTGGCTGCCGAGAATCCGGCGAAGGTACATGTAGTTAAGCGTTTGCTGGAACGTCATCGGGATATGCCTGCGCTAGTGATTGGACAATATCTGGATCAACTTGAGTTGATTGCCCGGGAAATTGAAGCACCTTTGATCTCGGGTAACATGTCACAGCAAGAGCGAATCAAGTGGTTTGCCGCTTTTCGACGTGGAGAGATTAAAACAATTGTGGTATCCAAGGTTGCCAATTTTGCTGTGGATTTGCCTGATGCTGCTGTTGCGCTTGAGATATCCGGAAGTTTCGGGTCAAGGCAGGAAGAGGCACAGCGTTTGGGAAGAATTCTGAGACCAAAAGCTGGAGAAAACAAAGCATATTTCTATGCGTTGGTATCAGAGGATAGTAAGGAACAGGAGTTTGCATTAAACCGTCAGATGTTCTTGGTCGAGCAGGGATATGAATATGCCATCGTTCATGAGAACGAATAGTCCATTTATACTCGCGAAAAGAGGAGGGATTGGGATATGTCTTCATTTGAAGCAATAGATGAGCCTGTGGTACTGAACCTTGATTCATGGTCAAAGCTTGCTTTGGTGGAACAAAAAGTGCTTGGTGCAATTTTTCACAAACATGCCGGTCAGCCTTTTTCCTCCCTCCTGCCACGAGAACAGTGGGCCATCGAAGGACTAAGTGTCGCAGAAGCCAATTCTTCATTCGCCAACCTTAGGCAGCAAGGATGGATTGAATCTGTATATAAGAGTTGGGGGGAGCGATTATTCTATATTCCTGCTTCGCTGATGGAGACATTGACGATTGCTTACGCACAAAGAGTGGGTATAACCGTTAAACAGATGGCACAGCATGCTCATGTATTACAGGAAGGAAAGCCGGATACTGCTGCGGAACTTCTTCATCTGATCGCGTGGATTGAAAGAGAAGGACTTCCTTTGACAGGGAAGGGCACTATACATAAGAAAAGTGTTCAAAAATTAAGTGTGATCACGGTGTTATCTTCGACAGACTTTGAAGGTCTGGGCATCCGATATGATCATTCGGATTTGTATCCGACCCACGTAGCTATCCTTCTCGATCTACTGCTCAGTCTGAATCTCGTTCACAAGTCAGATGGCCAAATTCAGATTGTAGATCATCGATTACAAAAATGGTTGCAGCTCTCGTGGAGACAGATGCATCGGGAAATATATCAAGCGTGTATGGAAAGATACGGAGAAGCTGAACCCGCGTTGCAGCATTTCCGTTATCAATTGGCAGTGTTGGCTCCAGAAAAAAACATATGGTGCCATATAGAGAATTTGGAATTGAAACCACGGATCAGGGGCTGGCTATACGCACTGGCTGGCTGGGGTTATGGTGAAGTAGGAGAAGATCAGTCGGGAGCGCTGGCATTCCGTTGGCTGATCGAACCGCATAGCCTGTTATATCGAGAACAAGAGATGGTAAGTGAGGCGGAGCCGTGTGGATTTTACATGCAGCCTGATTTCGAAATGTTGGTGCCGCCCGAAGCAGGGCCTGATGTGATCTGGATGCTGGAGCAATGCGCAGAACGGGTGACGCGTGATCGAATGTCCATCTACCGTATGACAAGAGAGCGATTCATTTCCGCCTTAGCCAGAGGGTATGAATTACATGAAGTGATAGAGTGTCTGGATCAATATGCGCTGACAGGCATACCAGAGAATGTACGTATTGCGTTAGCAGATTGGGGCAAGGAGACGGATGCTGCACCGTTGACTGTAAATCGGAGTATGAAGGTAATGGAGGCAAGTACAGGCTCCGCAGATGATCCGAAGTTATTAGAAAAAGATATGTCGAGCGGTGTATATTCTTCTTTCTACACACCCGATAATCAAGGTCTGGTTGATGTCCCTGCATCTCTGCATGGGTTGGAGCGTGATCATTCTGTCATTGAGAAGAAGTTCTCTCTGTTGGGATTTGAGGAGATACCGGAGACCTGGTACAAGGAGTGGCGTCGATATCATAGTTCAACCGCCCGACAGATTGCTGCCAAAGCCATTGAGTGGCAGACCAAGCTGGGGATACAACAGGAAAATCGTACGCAATACCTCATTCCACATCAGGTAGAGGGTCATGAACAATGGACTTTAAGCGGTTGGTGCATGTTGGATTCAAGTGAAAATACATCAGAGACGGAATGGCGTACATTCTCCCCGTCAGAGTGGGATACAATGCGTCTTATCCTGCCAGATGATGTCATAACCTGACTATTTTACGTGAATATCAGGTTGAAAGGCGAATTTTCGAGTTCCCCCTATTTCTAATTGCAGGAAAAACTCTTCTTAACTATTCATGGATATGCTATGATGAGGTAGTCTACGTTAAGTAGAACTTTATATATAGATAGGATGAATATTTCATGAGCGTAGCGGAAATGAACACGGTCGATATGGCCCAAGTGTTAACGGGCGCATATGAACTGGGCGACATGATTAACCAATCTGCCGAAGTATCGGATTATTTATATTGGAAGCAGCAAGTCGAGACTACTCCTGAGATTCAGATGGGGATTCGGAAGCTGAATGCCAAGAAGGAATTGTTTGAAGAAACACAGCGTTTCGGTCATTTTCACCCGGATTATCATGCAGCAAAAGACCAGGTGAAGGCTCTGGAACAGGAGTTGGAAAATTTCGAGGCGGTAATCCGCTTCAAACAGGCAGAGAAGTCCCTGGATGATATGTTATTTCAGATGTCAGAGACCATTGCATTTGCAGTGTCAACGACCATTAAGGTACCGAGCAATGATCCGAATCCGAAGGGCGGCTGCGGTAGTGGCGGCAAATGTGGTTGCAGTTAAGTAATCATTATAGAAGGGCGGGGAACGATGATGTTTGCGGAAAGGACAGGATTCATTATTTGGGTCAGTGATTTGAAAGCTGCCCGTAATCTCGAAAAATATGGCACCGTGCATTATATCTCCCGCCGTATGCATTATGTAGTCATGTATGTTAATGCAGAACGGGCAGATGATACGATGAAAAATGTGAAGCGGCTTTCCTATGTGCGCAAGATCGAACGCTCGTATCGTAATGAGATCAAAACCGAGTATGCCAGCAAAACGATGGACAAAACGAGCTTTTACGGAATATAGAAGAGAAACTAGAGGGACCCTTTGGGGTCGCTCTTTTCTTGAATTATACACAAATTGGCTATTGTGAAAAAAAGTTAAACTTACGCCTTGAGGTTGCGGGACTAATGTTGTAATATATTTGGTAATAAATAGATAGAAAGTCCTATCTGGTGGAGAGTGATTCCCATGCGTGATAAGGTGATGCAACGTTGGAGCACCTACGAGCCGTTTTTCGTGGCTCTTGGAGACAAGAAAGTGGCCGACATCGTCATTACCCATCATGCCAAGATGCGGTATGCAGACCGTATTGAGCCTGCACGTAGTGATGATGACCATATTGCGGCGTGGTTATGGGAGTGTCTGAAGCAGGACCGTATAACACCATACTACCGTAATGAACAGGACGTCTACCTGATTGATGAGGATCTGGTGGTGGTCGCCGAATTTTCCGAACTTGAAGGAGAATATGATATTGCGGGCAACCCGCTACACAAAATGATTGTAGTTACGTTTCTGGGACGTATGTCGGAGACCATTGAATTAAGGGACCTGAAGTCATATTATTCATGGTTAAGACATTCAAGAAGAATGACGCTGGTCAAAAATAGTCGCAAGCATAAGTAAGCCTGGGTAGATTCAATATGTTGAAATCATAGATTCAAGTATTATCGCATGCAGACAAGCTGCATGCTTTTTTTGTTGCTAAGCGGGAAATCGGCTACAATGTAGAGAGTGTAATCGAAGAGGGGCGAAGATATGAATTTTCACCAATTGCATATTTTTTATACGGTAGCAGAGAAGGGGAGTTTCTCGGCGGCTGCACAAGCATTACATATGACTCAACCGGCAGTAACGATGCAGATTCAATCATTGGAGGACTATTTTGGCACCAAGTTATTGCATCGTTCCACCAAAAAAATAGAATTATCCGAGGCTGGCCGAACTTTATTACCTCATGCGAAACGGAGTGTAGAGTTGGTCAGACAGACGGACGAAGCGATGTCGGCGTTTACTCAGATGTTACAGGGCAGACTCCAGCTGGGAGCCAGCTTAACGATCGGGGAATATGTGCTTCCACGCATGCTCGGACCATTTGCACTTCAATATCCGGATATTTCAATTGTCATGAAAGTGATGAATACAACGCAAATTATGGATGATATATTGAAGCACCAGCTTAATTTTGGTCTGATTGAAGCGCCAGTGCACCACCCGGACATGATTGTGGAGCCTGTCATGCAGGACGAGCTGAAACTAATTGTACCTGCCGGACATGATTTGGCTAAGCGTAGCAAAGTGAATATTGAGGATGTAATGAATTATCCTTTTGTGCTGCGTGAGAAGGGCTCGGGTACTCGTCAGGTGATGGAAGACCAATTGCAAAAGAAAAAGATTGATCCACAAGATATGAATGTAGTGATGGAACTTGGCAGTACAGGAGCGGTAAAATCGGCCGTGGAGGCAGGGGTAGGTATTACGATGTTATCTCCTTCTTCGGTGCAGCATGAACTGGCTCTGGGACTTGTTCATATTGTGGATATCCGCGGACTCGAATTCAAAAGGCAGTTCTATGCTATCCATCTAAAATCGTCCTTGTTGCCCCTGTCAGCAGTCGCTTTCCTGAATTATCTGCGTCAGCAGGAGCAGCCTCAGTCGGTACATAAGACGGGGAAGGCATAATCGTTGGCAACATCAATGGTAGATAAGATTGAATCATAATCAATTTTAAACAAAGGAGCTGTTGATCATGGATCAGCGCCAAGGACGCTGTGATCTTCATACGCATAGTCAGGCTTCCGATGGAATGCAGCCACCTGCTGATAATGTGAAGCTTGCCAAACAAAAAGGGCTATCTGCGGTTGCCCTAACGGACCATGATACAGTAGCTGGTGTAGCGGAAGCACAGCAAGCGGGAAAAGAGTACGATATTGATGTTGTTGCCGGAGTGGAGATCAGCACCCGGGCTGGCGGCAAAGATATTCATGTACTGGGCTATTACGTTAATACGGAGGATGAGATATTCCTGCAACGGTTGGCCGGATTACGAGAAGCGCGAGATGAGCGGAATCATCTGATTATCGCCAAGCTGCAAGAACTCGGGCTTGATATAAGCTGGCAGGAGGTACTGGATGAGCTGGGACGACCGTTAGAGCCGGATGAGAGTATTGGCAGACCTCATATGGCCGATGTGCTGGTGAAAAAAGGCTACGCTGTTGACATGCGGGATGCATTTGATCAGTATCTTGCTGAAGGCAAGCCAGGCTTTGTATCTGTACCCCGCGTTGCACCAGAGGATGCGTGTGAGTGGATCAGAGCCGCAGGTGGAGCCGCTGTGATTGCCCATCCGGGTCTCTATAATGATGATGAATTGGTACGTCGCATCATTGAAGACGCCCTTCCGGATGGCATTGAGGTGTTTCATTCGGACCATGGCCCAGAAGAGGAACGCAGGTATGGTAAGCTGGCCAAGGAATACGACCTCATTGAAACAGGTGGATCTGATTATCATGGGGAACGGCAAGGTGTCGTTTTCCACGGGGATCTGGGTAGCAAGACCGTAACGGTTGATGTGTTAGAAAGGCTGAAGGCAGCTGCCTCACAGCAATATGGAGTATAAGCTAAACGTGGTAACGCTCCTTATGACTATAATGAATTCTGCCGTTAGTGGGGTACATTTTAGGGACGTTTGAGAATTAAAGGACATGGATCATGCTAGGGATAAACCTGCATGTATTCATGTCCTTTTTTGTGTCAAAAAGAGTTTATGTAATCGAATAGTTGACCCAAGCGCCGCGTGTAGCCCCAAGACGTTCGAATAATTGCTGTGCTCGCTCATTGGTCACTGCTGTGATCCAAGACATATATGCACATCCATGGTCACGTGTATATTGCTGACAGTGTGCAAATAATTTGGCTTCTGCTTCGCCTTCTCTGAATGTTTCCGTAACAAATAGGTCATTCATGATGGCGACACGTTCTGCTTTCATCGTGCTGTAAGTAAAGAAGAGGGTGGAAAATCCGATAAGCTTCCCGTTCTCTTCTGCCACGAATTGAGCACCGATCTGCTGATTAAGCAGGTTATTAATCAAAAGCTGGATGGATTGATCACCAGGCCAGGGGTTGTTGTAGAATCCCACCACATAGTCATGCATTAATGCCATCAAGGGTTTCAGATCATCAGGTTGAGTTTCTCGAATATGTATGGTCATAATACACTCCTTTAACTACAATTTGTATTCATCATAATTGAATTATTATACATATAAATGAGTTAATATTCAATAAGGAAGATAAATAAGCTGAGCTTCACATATCATTCAAACAAGTAATGCAACCGCAAAAATCCCCAGAACCATTGATGGTCAGGGGATTTTGTTTCTGTCTTTGTTACTGTTACATCTATATAAGTGGAACTAATCTTTAGTTCAACTTATATAGCCTTATCCATTTTTAATCGTGGATGGCAGACTCTTGATCAATTCATCATTTGGCGTGACAAACAACGTCTTCTGATGATCATAGATCACAAAACCAGGCTTCGCACCACTTGGTTTGCGCACATGACGGATAAACGTGTAATCCACAGGCACACTGCTGGACTCCTTGGCCTGGCTGAAATAGGCAGCAAGCTGTGCTGCTTCTTCCAATGTAGCTTCACCAAATTCCGTACTGCGAATAACGACATGTGAACCTGGAATGTCTTTGGTATGCAGCCAGGTGTCGTTGGAAGAAGCGAGACGGTTGGTCACGTACTCATTCTGCAGGTTGTTTTTGCCCACAAGAATATCAATTCCCTCCGAGGAGGTGAACTGGTGTACGGTTGGACGGTCACTTTTCTTCTTCTTTTTACCCTTTTTATTACGGTCACGAAGGTATCCTTGCTGTACAAGCTCGTCCCGTATTTCCTCAATATCGTTCATCGATGCAATGGAGAGCTGCTGTAACAGGTTATCGAGGTAGTCAATCTCGTCTTTGGTTTTGCCAAGCTGCTCATGAATGACAGCCAGACTGTTCTTGTATTTGTTATACCGCTTGAAATAACGTTGTGCGTTGTCAGATGGTGTAAGCAGTGGATCAAGCTGAATGGTAATGTTGGCTTGGTCTTCATCGTAGAAGTTCACAAGCTCCACGCTCTTGTCCCCTTTGTGAACCAGATGCAGGGAGGCAAACAGCAACTCACCCCATAGTCTGAACTTGTCCGCATCATCCGCTTCCAGTAGATCCTTGTTCAGGTTGTCCAGCTTTTTGATGTTTTTGCTTCGCTCATTCTGCAGAAAACGGAGCAGATCACTTACTCTCTGTTTAACCGTGTCTCGTTCAGCCTTATCTCCGTAATAATCTTCCATGCACTTGCTCATCGTGTCATAGGTTTTCTCCAAATCCTGAATGCTCTGAAGGTGAACGGCTGAGAAAATCATTTTGCCTTTGGCGTTCATTCCGGTTACAGGTGTGTAGATATGATCTCTGACAGGTCCCATCACGGCTTCAAAAGCGTTCCAGAGTGCACCAGTCTCAACTCGGCTTTCACCCTCAACCACAGCTGGAGTGCTCACGGTGCCTTCAGCAGCGACTCCACGAGCAGCAATCTCTCCCGCAATTAACGGGCTAAGACCACTAAAGGAGTTCACAAGCCAGCGTGATGCATCTTCCTCAGCGGCATGATAGCTGTCCTCGAATGCTGTACGACTCACTTCGAGCGGATTACTTTTATGTTGCTCGGGTGGGGCAGTATACGCGAATCCAGGCATGATTACCCGGTAGCTACTGATGGACGGAGTCACATGATGAATGCCATCCAGAATCGTTCCTGTAACGGGATCAAGCAAAATAATATTACTGTGACGCCCCATCAATTCAATGATGATCCGTTTTACCGAAACATCCCCCAGTTCGTCGCGCTGGCGCACATTGATGTGGATAATACGCTCCATGCCAATCTGACGGATCTCCTCAATGATTGCACCTTCACAGTGCTTACGGAGCAACATGCAGAACATGGGTGCTTCCGTAGGGTTAAGAAATGTCTTTTCCGTATAATGCACACGAGGATAGGTTGGGCTTGCCGAAACAAGCAATTTACTATTTCCGCGCTGAGCACGCAGGGTGAGAACTACGTCATGGCCATTCGGTTGATGGATTTTGCTGATACGTCCACCAATGCAGCCTTGCAGTTCATGAACAATGGCCCGTGTTACAATGCCGTCCAATGCCATTTTTTCCACTTCCTCTCTCTATCGAGCATCTGCATTTATCATGCCAAATGCTTCATCTATATAACTGAAACGTGCAACCAGGTATGTAAAAAAACAAGGACTGGCTACAGATTCTTCGTTGCTTGCCTGTTGAACGCTGGAATTGGTACTGCGCAGAACATCGCAGACTTTTATTTTAGCCTATTCTGTCCATCAGGGAAAGGATTCACCTTCCGGGTGCTAATCACAGACCTGTCCGAATACATATAGAGCAGGTAGTTTGTCCGGCATAGTGTACAGCCTGTCGACCAGCGCGCCGGTGAGTCATGTGAGCTTATTTTGCAGATGAAATACAGACTGGGAGGGAAACTTGAAGCATGGAACATACCAAGTGGCATCAACTTAGTGATGAAGAGCTTCGTAACACTCTTGGCGTCAGCCCGCAGGAAGGATTGACGGATGAAGCTGTAGCAGAGAAGAGGAAAGTGGTCGGTTCGAATGAGCTGAGCGAGGGGAAACGCATTTCTCCAATTACATTGCTCTTGAATCAGTTCAAGGATTTTATGGTGCTGGTGTTGATGGGAGCAACGTTGGTATCCGGATTACTGGGTGAGTATCTGGATGCGGTAACGATTGTGGCTATTATCGTACTGAATGCGATTCTGGGGTTTGTACAGGAATTCCGGGCTGAACGATCTCTTCGTGCATTGAAACAGTTGTCTGCACCTCTCGCCAAAGTGCTTCGTTCAGGCCAGGAAGTACACGTTGCCGCTAAACAACTTGTCCCCGGGGATATTATCATGGTGGAGAGTGGGGACCGCATACCCGCTGATGTGCGCTGGCTGCAAACGAACAGTCTGGATGTCGAGGAGTCGGCACTTACCGGGGAATCGGTTCCTGTAAGCAAACACTGCCTTCCGATTGCGGACGAGGACGTTCCGTTGGGTGATCAGAAGAATATTGGTTTTATGGGTACCATGGTCACTCGTGGTACAGCCAAAGGTGTGGTTATCCGTACGGGGATGGAGACGGAGATGGGCAAAATCGCCGATCTGATCCAGAATACGGAGGAGCAGGAAACACCGTTACAGCACAGGCTGGAACAACTGGGCAAAATTCTGATTTTTGTCGCATTGGGATTAACCATTATGGTTGTCGTCGCAGGTATATTGCACGGACAACCAGCCGTTGGCATGTTTCTGGCGGGGGTCAGCCTCGCGGTGGCTGCCATACCGGAGGGTCTGCCGGCTATTGTAACCATTGCACTCGCACTAGGCGTGCAGCGTATGATCAAACGTAAAGCCATTGTACGCAAACTGCCTTCTGTCGAAACTCTGGGCTGTGCATCTGTAATCTGTTCGGATAAGACTGGCACGCTCACCCAGAACAAGATGACGGTAACGGATGTGTGGTTGGAGGGACGTAACATCAAGGTTACCGGGGATGGTTATGCACCTGAAGGGCAGATGCTGGAGAACGGTCGTACGGTGGAACTGAAGAGTGACCAGTCGCTACGCAGAATGCTTCAGATCAGCGCGCTTTGCAACAATGCGAGTATTGTGGAAAGTGCTTCAAGCGAGGTGGGGAGCAAGAAAAAGGGCAAGGATACCAAAAAGGAAAGCAAGAAAAACACGAAAAAAGGTGAACTCCAAGAAGAAACCGTTCAACGAGATAATGTATTCTGGGAGCTGAAAGGCGATCCGACGGAAGGAGCACTCGTCACACTGGCTTCCAAAATGGGGCTTACTCCTGCCGGACTCAAAGAGTTGTATGCCCGCCAGCAGGAATTCCCGTTTGATTCGGAGCGAAAACGCATGTCGGTCCTGGTTCATCATCAGGGAGGCCGAATGATCTATACCAAAGGTGCCCCGGATGTGTTGATCGGACACTGTAGTTATATTTTGTGGGAAGGCAAGGTCGTACCTTTCACTGGAACACTGCGGCAGAAAGTGATGGCAGCTAACGAGAGCATGGCCGGAGCGGCACTACGTGTCCTTGGAATGGCCTATCGTGAAGTGCGGCCGGAAGAAAAAGTGGCTGACGAACATGCCGCCGAAAGTCAACTTGTCTTCGTAGGACTTGCAGGTATGATTGATCCACCGCGTCGTGAAGTGCGAGATGCGATTGCCACATGCCGCAAGGCGGGGATACGAACTGTCATGATCACAGGTGATCATGGAACAACGGCAGAAGCCATTGCTCATCAACTCGGGATTCTTCCTCGTGGAGGTGCCTCCTTAAGTGGTCAGCAGCTGGCAGGCATGACAGACGATCAACTGGACAAACAGGTAGAGGGCATATATGTTTTCTCAAGGGTAAGTCCTGAACACAAGCTTCGGATCGTAAAATCGTTACAGCGCAAAGGGCATGTCGTCGCCATGACGGGTGATGGAGTCAATGATGCTCCAGCTATTAAAGCGGCAGACATCGGGATCGCGATGGGCATTACGGGTACAGATGTCACGAAGGAAGCTTCGGCGCTGATTCTGAGTGATGATAACTTCTCAACCATTGTGGCTGCCATTGAAGAAGGCCGTAATATTTATGAGAACATTCGCAAGTTTATCCGTTATTTGCTGGCATCAAACGTGGGCGAAATATTGACAATGTTCTTTGCGATGATGATGGGCTTGCCGCTGCCACTCGTACCTATTCAGATTCTGTGGGTTAACCTCGTAACAGATGGCTTGCCTGCAATGGCGCTGGGGGTAGATCAGCCTGAGAAAGATCTGATGGAACACAAACCCCGTGGCGCCAAGGAAAACATTTTTGCTCGCAGACTGGGGTGGAAAATCGTCAGCCGGGGTGTGTTGATTGGGTTATGCACACTCGGAGCGTTCTGGCTTACCCTTCAGGCTGCGCCGGATAATCCGGGTCAACTGATCAAGGCACAGTCTGTTGCTTTTGCTACACTCGTTTTGGCGCAGCTTATTCATGTCTTTGATTGCCGTAGTTCGCGGTCCATCTTCCACCGGAATCCTTTACAGAACAAATATCTGGTTCTTGCGGTGATTTCATCGGTTGTACTGATGCTGGTTGTCATGTACGTTGAACCATTGCAGCCGATCTTCAAAACCGTACCTCTGGGATTGCGTGAATGGGCGCTCTGTATCGTTGCTGCAGGCATTCCAACGTTCCTTATGGGCGCAGGCAGCGTCTGGGGTGGTCGTCGTAACCGCCGCCGTATGGGTGGTACTGGCCGCTTCGTACCGAAAAGTACAAAGTTTTCGGCATAAAATCAATACCTTTTCCTTACCTATTTCGTTATGCTATCCTCAAAATGATTCAAAGCGGCAGCTTTGGCATTTTGCAGGATAGCTTTTTTGTGTAAATGTTGAATATGAATTTCTATGGTAATCCTGTAGAAGAGCAAGAATATAGCTTTGGCAGCAGACTGCCAAAAGGAGTGGGCAAGATTATGGAATTTACGAAAATGCATGGACTTGGTAACGATTTTATCGTTGTATTTGGTGAAAAGGAGCTTCCGGCAGATGCAGCAGAATTGGCTGTGAAATGGTGCAACCGTTTCTTTGGCATCGGTGCGGACGGCCTGGTTTATATACTGCCTTCGGAGAAGGCAGACTTTCAGATGCGTATCATGAATTCGGACGGTTCGGAAGCAGAGCAGTGCGGTAATGCCATTCGCTGTGTATCCAAATATGTATACGATCATGGTCACGTGAACCAGGAGCAGATCACCATTGAAACGATTGGTGCAGGGGTACAACCTGTGAGTCTCAACATTCGTGATGGTAAAGTGGAAACTGTTCGTGTCGATATGGGCGAGCCGATCCTGAACGGTCTTCAAGTGCCTACAACGGTGGATGCCAACCCAGTGGTTGATCACTACATTGAAGCGAATGGACATGCGTTCAAATTCACCGCCGTATCCATGGGTAACCCGCATGCGGTTATCTATGTAGATGACGCTGTGAATTTTGACCTCACGACTTGGGGACCACTTCTTGAAGTGCACCCTATGTTTCCAAAAAAAATCAATGTGGAATTCGCCACAGTTCGTGACCGTGGATATGTGGACATGCGTGTATGGGAACGCGGAGCGGGTCCCACACTTGCTTGTGGAACCGGAGCTTGTGCGACACTGGTATCCTCTGTCCTGAATGGACATACAGATCGTACAGCAGTCATCAGCCTCAAGGGTGGGGATCTCCACATTGAGTGGAATGAAGCTGACAATCATGTGTACATGACTGGACCTGCTGAAGTTGTTTTTAAAGGAATCACTTCATAAAAAGTGGAAGGTTTAACCAAAGGGGCCTGCGGGCCTCTTTTTTTATCAAAAAGGACAGGTCGTGTCTCCTGTACAGAGACATATTGGGGGCTCTATGGCAAGAAAGTCCATATGAGCTGGATACTCATTAAAAACCTGTGTTTTTCTTCGTTTTTTAGCGTTTTTTGTGTTACATTAGTATGTAAATGATCACAGCTAGGCGGGGGGAAATGGGATGAAGGCGGATTTGCGGAAAGTTATGCAGGAACGGGTTCTCGTTGGAGATGGGGCCATGGGAACATTTCTGTACCAAATGGGGTTCCCGGTGGGGATTTCATATGAAGAATTAAACTTGATTTCACCTGAAGTAGTGGCGGATGTACATCGCAGTTATCGGGATGCAGGTACAGAAATATTTGAAACAAATACGTATTCTGCCAATTACGACAAGTTGTCCAAGTTCGGTCTGGAGTCCAAGGTGGAGGACGTGAACCGTGCCGGTGTACGCATTGCCAAAGAGGTAGCTGGAGATACCGGTTATGTGCTTGGTGCAGTTGGTTCCATTCGAGGTGGCAAGCGGACAAACGTGTCAACGAGTGAACTGAAACGCTTTTATCAACAACAGATCTCTGCACTGCTAGATGAAGGCGTGGATGGCATTTTGCTTGAGACCTTCTATGATATCGAGGAAATGGATATTGCCCTTTTGCAAGCGCGCAAGCTAAGTGATCTGCCCGTAATTGGACAGTTCGCGGTAGAGGATGTAGGACACACACTGGACGGATATACAATGCCTGAAGCCTTCCGGATTATGCGGGAGCAGGGCGCGGATGTCATTGGTTTTAACTGTCGCTCAGGTCCAAACGGGATTATGCGTGCCATGGAAACCGTCTCGGGACGAATTGGTATTCCAATGTCCGTCTACCCGAATGCGGGTGCAGCAGATTATGTAGATGGTGAGTTCCGTTATGGTGCGACTCCGGAGTACTTTGGTCAGACGGCAGTGCAATTTGCTGAACTGGGTGCTCGTATTATCGGTGGTTGCTGTGGTACGACACCTGATCATATCACCGCTATGAAAGAGGCGCTTGCTGACTATGTGCCTTCGCCTATTCTGGAGCCTGATCCGTCAGAATCCAAACCGCGTATTGTGTTGCATGAAAATGTGGATGAGCGTTCCGGACGTGGCGGACAGCCTACGATCGTTGACCTGGTCAAGCATCGTCACACCGTTATTGTTGAACTTGACCCGCCGCGGGACTTGGACATTGCCAAGTTCATGAAAGGTGCCGAGACATTAAAAGCAGCCGGAGCCGATGCCCTGACACTGGCGGATAATTCACTAGCGGTTACACGGATGAGCAACATGGCGCTGGGTCACCTCGTTCAGGATCGCACGGGCCTTCGTCCACTGGTGCATATTGCCTGCCGTGACCGGAATCTGATTGGAACGCAGTCCCACATGATGGGGTTTGATGCTTTGAGTATTAATCATGTACTGGCTGTAACAGGAGATCCTGCAAGATTTGGCGATCTGCCGGGTTCAAGCTCGGTATACGATCTGACTTCTTTTGAAATCATACGCATGATCAAACAGTTGAACGATGGAGTGGCTTTCTCAGGTAAACCGCTGAAGCAAAAAGCTGGTTTTGTCATCGGAGCGGCATTTAATCCTAATGTGAAATATTTGGAGAAAGCTGTACAACGTCTGGAGAAGAAAATTGCCTCTGGCGCTGATTACATCATGACACAACCGATCTATGATCCTGAGTTGATTGTAGCAATGCACGAAGCGACTAAACATCTGGATGTGCCCATTTTTGTAGGTGTAATGCCGCTAGCGAGTGGACGGAATGCAGAGTATCTGCACAACGAGGTTCCCGGAATCCAGCTTTCGGATGAAGTGCGTTCCCGTATGGCCGGTCTGGAAGGCGAAGAAGGCCGTGCGATGGGAGTGAAAATTGCCAAAGAACTGCTGGACGTAGCAACAGCGCATTTCAAAGGCATCTATCTCATGACACCGTTTATGTTCTACGGCATGACGGCCGAACTGACTCAATACGTATGGGAGAAGTCGGAGCATCAATGTCCTACTTGTTTCAACCCTAATAATCAATTACAATAGTAAAACGGATGTGATGCCGATGTCATTCAGTATGACCGGATACGGTCAATCCGCCTTTCATTTTGGCGGCTATAAGGTACAATTAGAGATCAAATCTGTTAATCATCGTTATTGCGAAGTGATGATGCGTCTGCCAAGAGAGTGGACGTATTATGAAGACGGTTTGAGGAAGATCGTACAGAGTCGTTTGAAACGTGGGCGGATTGATGTTTATGTAATGAAAGAAAAAGAGGAAGACCAGGCTCTTCCCGCTGTTCTGAATGAACAGACGGTCAGGGCCTATCTGAAGGCTGCAGAGCAACTGGAGACCCAATATGGATTGCAGGGCAAACCAAGTATTGTGGATATGCTTGGGCTGCCGGACGTCATGGTTCATTCGGATGGGACAAGTTCCATTCCCGAAGAGCAGAAGGACGAATGGGAGCGAGTTCTGCAGGAAGGATTGAAAGAGGCTCTGTCCAGCCTTGAACAGATGCGCGCTCGCGAGGGTCTTCATCTGGCCAGTGATCTGGAACGGCGGATTACCCGTCTGGAGTCACTGCATACCGAGATGCTTGATCTTGCACCGACTGTGGTAAGTGATTATCGCAACAAGCTAAGACAAAGGCTTACGGAAATGCAGGAAGAAGGCTCTTTCCCTTTTGATGAGCATAAATTGGGTATGGAAATTGCAATGTTTGCCGATCGTTCTAACATAGAAGAGGAGCTTACGCGTCTACAGAGTCACTTTGGACAGAGCAGGGAACTGCTGAAGAGTGATGAGCCCGTAGGTCGTAAGTTGGACTTTCTAATTCAAGAGATGAATCGGGAAGTCAATACGATTGGATCAAAAGCCAACCATTTGGCTCTGGTGAATCGTGTTGTCGAGATGAAGGCGGAGCTGGAGAAGATTCGTGAGCAAGCTGCGAATATCGAATGAACGGCCACATTTCGGCAAAAGAGTCGCATGTATAGGGGGAAGAACCTGATTATGGCAATCAAACTCATTAACATTGGATTCGGTAACATCGTATCGGCGAACCGGATTATATCCATCGTGAGTCCGGAATCGGCGCCGATCAAGAGAATTATACAAGAGGCAAGAGATCGTCACATGCTGATTGATGCAACGTACGGAAGACGTACTCGTGCCGTAATTATTACGGATAGCGATCATGTCATTTTGTCTGCAGTTCAGCCTGAGACGGTCGCCCATCGTCTTTCTTCGAAAGATGATGATAACGACGAATAAAATGGAGTGTAATATGTCTAAGGGATTACTGGTAGTGTTGTCCGGCCCATCTGGGGTCGGGAAGGGTACTGTATGCAGCGCTTTGCGCAAACGGGTGCCGGAATTGATCTATTCCGTATCGGCAACAACCCGTCAGCCTCGTCTTGGTGAAGAACATGGTGTTAACTATTTCTTCAGAAGTCATGAAGAGTTCCAGAACATGATTGCTGAAGATCAATTGTTGGAACATGCGGAGTATGTTGGTAATTATTACGGAACACCGCGTGATTTTGTAGAGAAAACGATTAACGAAGGCCGCGACATCATTCTGGAGATTGAGGTTCAAGGCGCGTTAAAAGTGAAAGAGAAATTCCCGGAAGGCATCTTTGTTTTCCTGCTTCCTCCTTCATTGGACGAGCTGAAAGATCGCATTCAGGGCCGTGGTACCGAAAGCCAAGCGACCATTGATCACCGGATGTCTGTGGCGGTTGATGAGATCAGTCTGCTGGAGCAGTATGATTACGCTGTTGTTAATGATGAAATTGATTTGGCGTGCAAGAGAATAGAAAGCATCATAATCGCCGAACATTGTAAGATCAATAAATAATCCCTTTTGCCGCTGCAGAATGCGATATAAGTGGGGCAGTTGTCATATCATATACTGAAGCACTCCTTCTCGGAATGCCCGGGTGTGAAGACATGCCACATCAGTTCTGTCAGGCGGCAACTTGCGATTATACTAATGCGAAGAGGTGTTTGTTAATATGCTGTATCCTTCTATTGATGAAATGATGAACAAAGTCGACAGCAAGTATTCCCTTGTTGTTGCTGCTTCCCGCCGGGCTAGACAGCTACGTGAAGGTGAAAAAACGGATTTAAGAGGTGCGAGATCCCATAAACAAGTTGGCGTTGCACTGGAAGAAATCTATGGAGACCTGCTCGTTGTCATCAAAGGACAGGACGAAGAAGAAGAGTAAGCCGCCTGCGGCTGCTCTTCAACTGCATACGGCGCAAGCCGGATTAATTGACAACCGCGAGGTTGTTATTTTTTTACGAATAAGCATATTTTAACGGAATCTTACTTAGGACGTGTCTCAAAACTCGCTGAAGTGCATCTTTTACCGCCTTTTCGCCCCCTGCTGCGTCACTTTCCCTTGACGTGCCCCGGCACGCCTGCGGAAAACTTCCTTGCTTGGAACGAAAATTCGGGAAAATCTGCTTCCTTCGGAGTTTTCAGACGCGCCCTAGACGTCGTATAAATATCGGGGGAAATAAACATGTTGAACGGTAAAAAAATCGTGCTTGGTGTGACTGGCGGCATAGCCGCTTACAAAGCGGCAACATTATGCAGCAGACTGGTGCAAAAGGGAGCGGATGTTCATGTGATTATGACAGCTTCCGCTACACAGTTTATTACCGAATTGACGCTGCAAACGTTGACCCGAAACACCGTATATACCGATACATTTGATGAGCGTGAGCCAGCAGTCGTATCTCATATTCATCTGGCCGATCTGGCTGATCTTGTTCTGGTTGCTCCCGCAACAGCCAATGTGATTGCCAAGATGGCGCATGGCATGGCAGATGATATGCTCTCAACAACTCTTCTTGCGACGACAGCCCCTGTCATGATTGCTCCAGCGATGAATGTACATATGTATGATCATCCAGCTGTAAAGCATAATATGAACCTGCTTGTTGAACGGGGCGCCATGATGATCGAACCGGGTGAAGGTCTGCTTGCGTGTGGATATGTGGGTAAGGGACGTCTGGAAGAACCGGAGAGCATTGTGGATGTGGTGGAACGTTTCTTTGAACAGCGAGAGTCTGCAGACCGTGCCCGGCAAGGACAAGCTTCACTGTTACAAGGTAAGAAGGTTGTCGTTACGGCTGGAGGTACGATTGAGCGTATTGACCCAGTACGATACATTACGAACGATTCATCTGGAAAAATGGGATTTGCCATAGCCGCAGCTGCGCGTGATCTGGGGGCAGATGTGAAATTGGTTATGGGCAGTACCCAAGCCAAGCCACCGGAGAACGTTGAGTTGATCCCTGTACAGTCTGCACAGGATATGTATGAAGCGGTAACACGCGAGTGGGACGATGCTGATATCGTGGTTAAGGCGGCGGCAGTTGCCGATTATCGTCCAAAGGAAGTTTACACCGAGAAGATCAAGAAGAAAGGCGACACGCTGTCGCTCGAACTTATTAAAAATATAGATATTCTTGAAACACTGGGCAAACAGAAAACCCATCAGTTTTTGATTGGTTTTGCTGCGGAGACTCAGTCAGTTGAGATGTATGCACGTGAGAAATTGGAACGGAAAAACTGTGATCTGATCGTAGCCAATGATGTAACCCGCATGGGTGCAGGATTTGGAACAGACACCAACGCGGTACATATCTATGGCCGGGAAGGTTTGGTGGAGGAGCTTCCAGTGATGGCCAAGGACGATGTGGCTCATCGGTTGCTCCAGATTGCGGCGGAGCGCATTGCCGGGAGGAATTAGGATATGGAGATTGCCAAGGTCATAGTCGATGTTCCCGTGAAGGAAACAGATCGGCCGTTTGATTACCTGGTACCTGAATCGATGAGAGAATGGATCGAGATTGGCAGCCGGGTGGGTGTGCCTTTTGGTCATCGGACGGTGCAGGGATTCGTGATTGATCTTGTGCCGCGTACCGGAGAGGAAACATTCAAGCTTAAGCAGATTCAGGAGTTACTGGACATTGTTCCCCCGTTGTCAAAGGATTTGGTTGAGTTGGCCGAATGGATGAGTGGACGTTATGCCAGTAACCGGATTTTGTCATTGCAGGTCATGGTGCCGACGGCATTGAAAGGGAAAGCAGAGCGATACATCTCGCTGGGAGATGCACTTGATGGACAGATGGCGGGAGCACAACCGGATGATGAGGTGTTATTTGTTTGGGGAGAAGAGTCTACGACCGAGAAAGTACAGCAGGATATCATCCGTTTTGTCAAAAGTCGGGGTCAGGTACCGCTGCAACAACTGAGTCGGAAATATCCCAATCATGCTGCACTAATTAAGAAATTATTGCTTGGTGGTGTACTGCTGGAAAGTCAGGCCATCAAGGACAAGTTAAATAAAAAAACGATGAAGTCCGTTGATCTGGCTGTAGATATTGCTGCTGCTCAGGAAGCACTTGCTTCATTCCCGGCGAAAGCACAGCGGCAGAAGGAGATTCTGGCTTTTTTGCTGGAAATGAAAGAACTGCTGCCCATGCCGATGAAAGAAGTGTTATCTACACTACAGGTATCGGCCGCGACGATTAAAGGGCTTGAGGAAAAGGGATTGATTGTCACCGAGGACGTTGAGGTCTTCCGTGACCCGTATCAGGGCAGGACGTTCAAAGCGACTGAACCGCTGGTTCTGACCGATGAGCAAAAACTTGTCTACGACAATATCAATGGCCGATTGCAGGAACAACGCCATGGGATGTTTTTGTTACATGGTGTTACGGGAAGTGGCAAGACGGAAGTCTATCTTCAAACCATTCAACAATGCATCGAACAGGATCGGCAGGCTATCGTACTGGTGCCCGAGATTGCACTCACACCACAGATGGTAGAACGTTTTAAAGGGCGATTTGGGGACCAAGTTGCTGTTATGCACAGTCGTCTGTCTGGCGGTGAACGTTATGATGAATGGCGCAAGATTCGTGAGGGTCAGGTGAAGGTTGCGATTGGGGCGCGTTCAGCCGTATTTGCTCCATTCAGTCGGCTTGGGTTGATCATTATGGATGAAGAACACGAGACTTCCTACAAACAGGAGGAAACTCCGAAATATCATGCCCGTGATGTGGCGGTAAAAAGAGCACAGCAGCATCAGGCCGTGGTTGTTCTGGGTTCAGCGACACCTTCGCTGGAAAGTTATTACGCGGCACGATCGCAGAGTAATGATGATTTTGCACCACTCTTACTGGAGATGCCAACACGGGCACTGGGGAACAAGCTGCCTGAAGTGCGGATCGTTGATATGCGTGAAGAGTTGAAGGATGGCAACCGCTCCATGTTCAGCAGGGCTTTGCACAAAGGGTTGGAGGAGCGCTTGGAACGTGGTGAACAGACGGTACTTCTGCTGAATCGTCGTGGATATTCGACCTTTGTTATGTGCCGAAGTTGTGGATATGTGGCAGGTTGTCCTGAATGTGATATTTCATTGACGTATCATCAGCGCTCGAATAATCTCCGTTGTCATTACTGCGGGTATGCGGAAGCGGCTCCGGAAGTGTGTCCGGACTGTGGAAGTGAGCATATTCGATACTTTGGTACAGGTACACAGCGAGTCGAGGAAGAGCTTGCCAAGCTCTTCCCGGGTATTCGGGTCATTCGGATGGATGTGGATACAACAACGGAAAAAGGGGCTCACGAGAAGCTGCTGAAACAGTTTCGTGAGAAAAAGGCGGATGTATTGCTGGGCACCCAGATGGTTGCGAAGGGTCTTGATTTCCCGGATGTAACCCTGGTTGGCGTGATAACAGCGGACTCAGCGTTGAATTTACCTGATTTCCGTGCTGCGGAAAAAACGTTTCAGTTGCTAACACAGGTAGCTGGCCGAGCGGGTCGGCACCAATTGCCTGGTGAGGTGTTTGTTCAGTCCTATACGCCGGAACACTACTCCATTGGCCATGCGAGTCAGCATGACTATGTGTCGTTTGTACGTGAGGAATTGCTGCACCGTCGCAATTTGCAATATCCGCCATACTGTCGCCTGATTCTGGTGACCTTTTCGCATGAGCAACTTCCGGTATTGATTCGTCTTGCCGAGAACTATACGCGAATACTGAAAGAGAAGGCTAATGCGGCTGGATGGCTCGGCAGTCTGGATCGATTCAGCAATGATGCCTTTGATGTACTGGGGCCGGTAGCGTCTCCGATTCCTCGGATCAAGAATAGATACAGATTCCAATGTATGATAAAATGGCGGGGGGATGTAGACGCCATAGGACTCGCTCTGGCTACGGCCCGGCGCATGGACGATGATGTTCAGGCGCAAAAATTGCTTATTAGTCTGGATGTAGACCCGCAAATGTTAATGTAAGCATTTTGCAGAAATGCGGATGTAAACAAGCGGTATAAACATAGATTAAATGAATACCCCAAAAATACAGATATCGTCCTGAAATTATGATGAGGATTAGGAAGGTGCTTACAACATGTCGATTCGTATTATCGTGCAAGAACCAGATGAGGTGCTCCACAAGAGAGCCAAAGAAGTAACCAAAATTACACTAAATGTACAAAAATTGCTGGATGATATGGCTGATACCATGTACGATGCGGAAGGTGTGGGTCTTGCTGCGCCACAGGTCGGTATTTTGAAACGTCTGATTGTTATCGACGCAGGTGATGAGCAAGGGCTGATCAAGATGATTAACCCGGAGATCATTGCAAGTGAGGGAGAACAATTTGGACCTGAAGGTTGTCTGAGTATCCCTGGAATTAATGGTGATGTTCGCCGTTTCGAGACCGTTACAGTTAAAGGTCTGGATCGTGAAGGTAAAGAGCTGATTATTACGGGTAGTGGCTTGCTGTCCCGTGCATTCCAGCATGAGATTGATCATCTGGATGGCGTACTCTTTACGGATGTCGCCGAGAAAGTGTACGAAATTGCAGCCGATCAAACGGGACCGCGTCGTAATTAAGGAGTGATCGATTTGAATATTGTTTTTATGGGAACACCTGAATTTGCAGTTCCTTCTCTCGATATGCTGATGGCAGAGGGATACAATGTGGTGGGTGTGGTGACTCAGCCTGATAAACCACAGGGACGCAAAAAAGTACTTACGCCAACACCGGTTAAGGCCGCGGCAGAACGCCACGGTCTGCCGGTGTTTCAACCTGTTAAATTGCGTGATCCGGAAGCGGTAGCCCGCTTGGCTGAATGGAAGCCGGATCTGATCGTAACCGCGGCCTTTGGACAGATTCTGCCCAAAGCCGTGCTGGATATGCCTGTTCGCGGTTGTGTGAACGTGCATGGCTCTCTTTTACCGAAATATCGGGGAGGAGCACCGATTCAACGTTCCATTATTAACGGGGAATCCGTGACAGGAGTCACATTGATGTATATGGCTGAAGGCCTGGACACCGGAGATATGATCTCGCGTGTGGAACTGCCAATTACGGATGAAGATACATCAGGATCGATGTTTGATAAATTAAGTGAGGCTGGTTCCAAACTGCTTCAGGCAGAAATGCCACGATTGATTGCAGGCGAGACAACAGCGGTCCCTCAGGATGATGCCGAGGCTTCATATGCTCGCAATCTGACTCGGGATGACGAGAAAATGGACTGGAGTCGTACTTCACGTGAACTGTTCAATCAGATTCGTGGTCTTGTGCCGTTCTCCGGTGCATTTACGATGTGGGATGATCAGGTCTTCAAAGTCTGGGCTGCGGCTAATCCCGATCAGGTGGACCTGGCAACTTCTTCGGATGCTGGACAAGCAGTGCCGGGAACGGTGCTGCAATTGAACAAGGCAGGGATTGAAGTCCGCACAGGCAATGGGTCTCTCTGGTTGACTGAAGTGCAGCCAGCAGGTAAAAAGGTGATGCAGGCCGCTGACTTTGCTCGCGGTGGTACACTGAAAACTGGAACGGTGCTGCGATGAGCGGGAACATACCAGGTCGTTCGTCAGGAAAAGGCCAGAAAGCTAATGGGAATTCATCCGGACGTGAAGGAAACCGTCGTCCGAATTCGGGTAAATCGGGTGGTGCATCGCGCTCCCAGCAACCCAAAACATCTGCTCGTACATTGGCAGTCAAGGTTCTGAGTGCTGTTGAGCAAGATGGAGCATACAGTAATCTGGAGTTGAACCGCCGTCTGAAAGAGGCGGATTTAAGCCCCGCAGATGCTGGACTAGCTACCGAATTGGTGTATGGAACAATCGCCAGATTGAATACACTTGATTATTTTCTGGAACGTTACGTCGCCAAAGGAGTATCCAAACTGCAACCATGGGTTCGTAGCCTGCTGCGAATCAGCGTCTATCAGATGATATACCTGGATCGTATTCCGGAGCATGCCGTGGTGAGCGAAGCGGTTAATCTGGCGAAGAAACTGGGCCATCAGGGAATCTCGGGTATGGTGAATGGAGTGCTCCGCAATATGATCCGCAATCGGGATGAACTTCGTATTCCAGAACATCTGCCCGCTGCAGAACGTATTTCACTGGAGCATTCCCACCCGTTATGGATGGTTGAACGCTGGATTGCCCAGTACGGCGAAGAGACAGCGGAAGCGATCTGTCGTGCGAATAATGAGCCGCCAGCGGTGAGTGTCCGGGTCAACACAACAATGACCACACGGGAGAAACTGATGCATGAGATGACCAGTACAGGTGCAGTCGTTGAAGCTTCTCAGCTGAGTTCCGATGGAATTCTTGTACGTAGTGGCGGAAACATGGCTCTAACGTCCTGGTATCGGGACGGGTTGTTCTCTGTACAGGACGAAAGTTCCATGCTTGTCGCTGAAGCAGTTGCGCCAGAAGTAGACCAACTTGTATTGGATTGCTGCGCAGCTCCAGGTGGTAAAACAGCTCACATGGCGGAGAAAATGCAGGATCGCGGTCGTATTGTCGCGAATGATGTACATGCTCACAAGCGCCAGCTGATCCTGGATCAGGCGGAGCGTCTCGGTCTGACTTGTATCGATGCTGTAACTGGAGATGCGCTAGACCTGAATGAACGGTACCCGGAAGCGTCGTTTGACCGCATTTTGCTGGATGCACCATGTTCAGGTCTGGGTGTTATTCGCCGCAAGCCTGATGTGAAATGGACCAAAACCGTAAAAGATATCGAAGATATCGCAGGCTTGCAACGTGAATTGCTTGATCAGGTTGCGCCGTTGTTAAAACCAGGTGGTATTCTGGTGTATAGCACGTGTACGATTGAGCCTGCTGAGAATGAGGATATGGTTGCAGACTTCTTGAATCGACATCCGGAATACAGCCCAGCAGAAGCATTCGTCTGGTCTGAATCGGAGATAGCGAACTTGAAGGTTGTGAACGGTGGTATTCAGATTTTGCCACAATACGCTCACAGCGACGGATTTTTCATCGCACGGTTGACAAAAACAGCGGAATAACAGTTTAATAGAGCACGGAAGTATGACCGCCGAGGGGAACTTCGGCGGATTTCTTTGTGATGAGACTTCGATATAATTGTCAGAGAATGTGGTGACAGGGTGCGATGGCGGCATTGAGATGTTATAATGCATGAAGTACCGATATCAAGGGTATACATGGATGTAACGTGGTCTTTGTGATAGAATAGGACGAATGGAACGAAAAGAAGGAAGCCAACGAAAAGAAAAGAAGGAATAGGTGTTGACAACAAAATGAAACCTTTTATATATGATTATTCTCTGGAACAACTGCAGCAATGGGCTGTTGAGAATGGGGAGCCGGCGTTTCGCGGTGGCCAAATCTTTGACTGGATTTATGTAAAACGCGTGAATGATTTCAGTGAAATGACCAATCTGTCCAAGCCATTGCGTGAAAAACTGACAGAGCAATTTGAATTTGTAACGCTTAAGGAAATTACCAAGTTTGAATCCAAAGATGGAACGGTTAAATTCCTCTTTGGTCTTCATGATGATCATGCCATTGAGACAGTAATCATGAAGCATAACTACGGGAACAGCATCTGTGTAACCACACAGGTTGGTTGTCGTATTGGTTGTACGTTCTGTGCATCCACATTGGGTGGTCTCAAGCGTAACCTTACGGCTGGGGAGATTGTTGCCCAGGTTGTGCAGGCTCAGAAAATTCTGGATGAACGCAACGAGCGTGTCAGCAGCATCGTAATCATGGGTTCGGGTGAACCTTTTGAAAACTATGAAGCTACGATGACTTTCCTGCGCATTATGATTCATGAAAAAGGGCTGAACATCGGTCAGCGTCACATCACGGTATCCACGAGCGGAATCGTTCCGAACATCTACAAGTTTGCAGATGAAGATACACAGATTAACCTCGCCATTTCGATCCATGCACCAAATGATGCACTGCGTTCGAAATTGATGCCGGTTAACCGTCGTTTTCCTTTTGAAGACGTGATGGAGTCCCTTCGTTATTATCTGGCCAAAACAGGTCGGAGAATTACGTTCGAGTATGCACTTATTGGTGGGGTAAACGACCAGCCAGAGCATGCAGCAGAACTGGCAAGTGTGCTTAAGAACATGTTGTGCCACGTGAATCTGATTCCGGTTAACCATGTACCTGAACGCAAATACGTAAGAACATCGAGAAGCGACATTTTCAATTTTCAGAAGATTCTCTCGGAACAGGGTGTTAATGTAACCATTCGTCGTGAACAGGGACATGATATTGCTGCCGCTTGCGGTCAGCTTCGTGCAAAGCATATGGAGTTGAGGTGAGAACGTTTTGATCAAAACAGTTCATGTGAGCCATATCGGACGAGTGCGTTCGGTGAATGAAGATTCAGCCTGGATTCGTAATCTCGATACAGGATATATTCTGGGTATTGTTGCCGATGGCATGGGTGGACATCTTGCAGGGGATACGGCAAGCCGCTTGGCAGTAGAGACGTTGGTGAAAGATCTGGGAACACTGGAACCAGGTCTGTCACATGCGTCTCTGTCTGCGGCTCTCAGCGATGCTATTTTGCATGCCAACGAAGTTATCTTCCGCACGGCATCAACAGATGACAAGTATCACAACATGGGAACAACGGTGGTTGCGGCTTTATTGAACGATACGGAAGGTGTTATTGGACACATCGGTGATAGCAGAGCCTACAAAATTGCGAACAAAGCTGTGATCCAGCTAACCGAGGACCATACACTGGTGAATGAATTGTTCAAAAATGGTCAGATTAGCAAAGAGGATGTGTCCCATCATCCACGTCGCAACGTACTAACTCGTGCGCTTGGAACAGATGCCGAGGTGAAGGTAGATCTGGATACCGTCAAGCTGGAGGAAGGCGAAGTTCTTCTCCTGTGCAGTGATGGTCTCAGTAACCTGGTCAGCAATGAGCAGATTATTCAGGTTGCCGGCAATCTGGAACTGGCATTGGAAGATCGTGCAGACCGACTGCTTCAGTTGGCTTTACTTGCTGGGGGAGACGACAACATCACGCTTGCTTTGTTCGAGTTGCAGAGGGAAGGTTCCGTGGATACGGAAACGGGGTGTGAGTCATGATTGGGCACCAACTAGGGGGACGCTATGAAGTGATTGAGCGTGTCGGCGGTGGCGGCATGGCTCTTGTGTACAAAGCCCAGGATCTTCTCTTGAACCGGAATGTAGCGATCAAAGTCCTTAGACAACAGTTTGTGCATGACGAAGAGTTTATTCGCCGTTTCCGCAGGGAAGCACAGTCGGCAGCATCGCTGTCTCATCCGAATGTAGTTAGCATTTATGACGTGGGGCAGGAAGATGACGTTCATTATATTGTCATGGAGTACGTGGAAGGCAAAAACTTGAATGAAATTATTAAAGAACGTGCCCCTCTGCAGGTGGACGAATCGGTGCGAATCGCTTCCCAGATTGCAGATGCTCTTGATCATGCACATCATAATCAAATCATTCATCGGGATATCAAACCCCACAATATATTAATTGGCCGGAATGGCCGCGTGAAAGTAACGGATTTCGGGATTGCCCGTGCCGTTACATCTACAACGATTACGCAGACGGGTTCTGTAGTTGGTTCTGTACATTATTTCTCACCGGAGCATGCCAAAGGCATCGTTACTGGTGAAAAATCGGACTTATATTCTCTTGGGATCGTACTTTACCAGATGCTTACCGGGCAACTTCCGTTTCTGGGTGAAAGTCCAATCAGTGTGGCATTGAAGCATTTGCAGGAAGAGTTCGATGAACCACGCAAATTCAATCCATTGATTCCGCAAAGTGTAGAAAATGTCATCTTAAAATCCATGCGTAAAAATCCGCAGGAACGTTATCAGTCGGCCAAAGAAATGCAGACCGATCTGGAAACTTGCCTGATGCCGGAGAGACGTAATGAAACGAAGATTGATTTTCCGGATGAGGATGATATAGATCAGACTCGCGTTATGCCAGCCATCAAGCCTGAACCGCGCGGAGTTACATCGACGGGTGCGGTGCCAGTGATGGAGTCTAACGAAGAAACTGGCAAGGGTAAGGCAAAATCGAAGAGTTGGAAGAAGCCAGCTCTACTCATCTCATTAACCGTTCTTATTCTAATCGCCATGGTGGGCGTTGTATGGTATGTCAAGGGTATGCTGGTTGTACCTGAAGTAACCGTGCCTAACGTGATCACCCAGACGGAAGAAAAAGCTCGGGAAATGCTTGAGGAGAAAGGACTCGTCGTCAGTGATGAGGTCATCCGTCTGTATCAGGAAGGTGTCGAACCCGGTATCGTCTATGAACAGAGCAGAAAAGAAGGCGATGTTGTCAAAGAAGGTTCCGAGGTCCAGATCAGTGTTGGTGCAGAAAAAGAACTTTTAAAGATGATTGATGTCAAACAAGTAACTTATGATGAGGCTGTCAAGAAGTTGACTGCGCTTGGCATTAAGGAAGATCAGATTCAGCGGAAAGACGAGTTCTCCAATGATGTGGCTTCAGGTTCTGTTATTTCCCAGACACCGGGTGTCAATGAGGAATTTGATCCAGAGACAGTTCAGATTGAGTTAACCGTAAGTAAAGGCACTGAAACGGTCAAAATGCCTGATCTGAAAAATCTTACCCGCAGTGAAGCCGAGGAAAAACTTAAATCTGCTGGACTTGAGCTTGCTCAGGTACAGGAAGAACAAAGTTATACGGTAGAAAAGGGCAAAGTGACGCAGCAATGGCCTGTGGAAGCGGGCGCAGATGTGAGTCCTGGCGATAAGATTACGATCTTTATCAGCACGGGGTATCCACCTGAAGCGCTGCAATATCCTTTTGATATCAATGTATCACCCAAAGAAGAGGGCAAAAACAGTAAAATCCGTATCACATATGAAGATGCACGTGGCAAGAATCAGGAATGGGGAACTCGCACCGTGAACTCAACCCAGATCTTGACCATTCCACTTGTACTCGCTCCAAATGAAAATGGGGCTGTGTCCGTCTATCGTGATGGACAGTTCCTGGATACGTATCTTGTCTCCTACAGTGAAGCCAAAAACGGAACAGTTAACGTACCTTCCATTGACCCGGAACAAAGCACTGAGACGCCGCCAGAAAATGAGCCTGATCCAGGTGAAGGTAGCGTTGATGAGGGAAGCGTTGATTCCAATCAGGAAGGTGAACCTGAGTCCACACCGGCAGACGGTGAGGGTGAAAGCGTAGATGAGGACACTTCTGCCATGAATAATGGTAAGGGGCACGGCAAGGAAAAAGAGAAGAAAAAGGAAGTCATTAACGCATCAAGCCGTCCATAAGGGCGGCTTATGCTGGCGTCTGGAGTAAATGTACCACCATCTAAAGGAGGGCGTCGGAGCTATGCCAGAAGGTATCATCGTTAAAGCGCTAAGCGGTTACTATTATGTCATGCCAGTGGAAGACAACGGGGTTCCTTCGGTTGAAGGTTCCGCCGTTCAATGTCGAGCCAGAGGTATCTTCAGAAAGCGGGGAACATCACCGCTTGTAGGTGATCGCGTCAGCTACATGTTGACTGAGAACGGAGAAGGAACGGTTGATGAAATTCGGAAGCGTGAGACGGAACTTATCCGTCCTCCTGTAGCCAATGTAAGTTTGGCTGTTCTCGTGTTCTCTGTGAAGGAACCGGATATGAACCTGAACCTGTTGGACAAGTTCCTTGTTCACATCGAGCAGGCGGGGCTGGATGCACTCATTGTGTTGACCAAACTGGATTTGGCTGATCCAGCCAAAGACACTGTTGCTGAAGTGAAAGCATTGTATGAGCAGGTTGGTTATGAAGTGATCTCCACAAGTTCACGTACCGGTGAAGGCAGTGAATTGCTCAGAGACCGTCTGGCTGGTAAGATCAGCGTATTCTCCGGACAATCCGGTGTAGGCAAGTCTTCGATGTTAAATGCATTGATGCCGGGCCTGACGCTGGAGACAAATGCGATCAGCATGCGTCTAGGACGAGGGAAACACACCACCAGGCACGTGGAGCTTATTCCGTTGGATAATGGTGGATTTGTTGCGGATACGCCGGGATTCAGCCAACTGGACTTTCTGGAGATCGGTGTGGAGGAACTCTCCACTTGTTTCCGGGAATTCGCCCAGTTTGCAGATCAGTGCAAATTCCGAGGTTGTACCCATACACATGAACCAGGCTGTCGTGTGCTTGCGGCCAAGGAAGAAGGTCTGATCTCCGAAAGCCGATATCAGCACTATGTGCTGTTCCTGACCGAAATGAAAGATAAGAAGCGGAGGTATTAACATGATTAAAATTGCCCCATCGATATTATCAGCTGATTTTGCCCGCCTTGGTGCGGAAGTTGCAGAAGCTCAAGCTGCAGGAGGAGACTGGATTCATGTTGACGTTATGGACGGTCATTTCGTCCCTAATATTACGCTTGGACCTGCGATTGTGAAGGCAATCGCTCCACATACAAGCTTGCCGCTCGATGTGCATTTGATGATTGAGAATCCGGAGCGTTATGTTGAGGAATTTGCCAAAGCGGGTGCAGCGGTAATTACCGTTCATGCTGAGGCTTGTGTGCATTTGCACCGCGTTATTCATTTAATTAAGGAGCAAGGAGTGAAGGCAGGAGTTGCCCTTAATCCGGGAACGCCAGCGTCTGCCATTCTCGAAGTTCTGGATGATGTGGACATGGTTCTTGTCATGACGGTCAATCCTGGCTTTGGCGGACAGGCATTCATCTCGGGTACGATGAACAAAATCAAGCAGATTCGTACTTGGTTAAACGAAAAGGGACGCCATGATGTACATATCGAAGTAGATGGCGGAATTGCTGCCGATACAGCCCCGCTTGTGGTGGAAGCTGGAGCAGATGTGCTCGTTGCCGGGAGTGCCGTATTTGGCCGTGAGGATCGTGCTGCCGCGATTACTGAAATACGCCGTAGCTACGGAGGCTGATCTATGAACCTCAAGGAGACACTGTGGACGATGGCTGCGAGTCTCGTGACGGGACTTGTGCTTGCTTTGTTTGCGGTTATTCAATCCCCGTTTAATGCCATCACGTCATTAATCGGGGTAGGCGTTGTTATTATGTATTTCCGCAAATTTGATCGTACGGGACATCGGGTTACTTTTGTCATTTTCGGCATACTGTATTATTTACTGAGTGTTTTCATGATCGCTGCCTATCAATATATTCCTGTCCAAACGTAAATGACCTGATCTTCGGGCTTGTCATTGTGGAATAGGGATCGAAGGTTCCGCATAAATATGGTTACATGAGCAGGTTTCTCATGTAGCCTTTTTTGTCGTGTTTGAGGTAAAGAAGGCCTGAAGCATAGGATACGGCGGACGCATGAGCATGATGGGGAGGGTGAATTATGAAATTTTACACATTCAAACTGCCGAAGTTTTTGGGAGGGTTTGTAAAGGCGATTCTTAATACGTTTCAAAAGCACTGATCCGATTGATAAGGTAACAGGGAATACCGCCGCTTTGGCTCAGGCTTATCTGGAATTCGTACCTGCGAAGCGCCATGCGGCGGCCATTCACATGTTAATGAGCGTATTCAAGAATCCCTTTTTTGAATACCAAAAAAGCACCTGCAAGGAACAAGGTGCTTTTTGCTTACCCGATTTATAGTAGCTTTGCGTGATTATACGCGAGTCACTTTACCGGCTTTCAGTGCACGGGTGCTTACGTATACACGTTTTGGTTTGCCGTCAACGAGAATGCGGACCTTCTGAACGTTTACGCCCCAAGTACGACGGTTACGGTTGTTAGCGTGGGATACGTGGTTACCGGTGCCCGGTTTCTTACCTGTCACATAACATTTGCGAGACATAGATTACACCTCCTATCCTAAAATAACCAGTTGCCTTCAGAAACGAAAAGTCATTCCATAAGGACTAAATTGTTCTTCCTGATCATAAAGATCAGGTTTCAGTAGCTAATGGCGTTGTTTAAGCCGGCATGAACCGGATCATTTCCATTACTTAACCTGCATAAAACAATACTTGAATATAATATCATAATTAAAAAAGCTTCGTCAACTGATCCAAAAACTTTATTTATTTCTCCTGTCTAATATAGTACAATGTTGAGTAGTCCATAATACAGTGGTGAACAGGCTGTTGCCGCGAGGAAGTCGGAGAATAAACCGTACTTAGAGGTCGGTGGTCTGCTTTTTTGGCAACGCTGTGAGCTGCGGCATTCCATCATTGGCACCAGTCTCCATGCGGCATTCATGCCGGCTCTTGATACCGGTGCATATCCGTATGCCCCGAAGTTAGGGGTGCAGAGAGTGCAGGATATTGGTAGCCCGGCCGCCCAGACCGTTAATCCGGCTGACATGTTGTATTGTATGCCTGTGCCGGACAAGGTATGGACGAAGAATAACGCAGTCCGCGTTAGCGCATGAACAGACCAGACACATCTTGGTGCAAGGTGTTCGTGTATCAAGCTAGGAAGGGGAATTCTCACTTGAGTATACGTTCTTTAAATGGAACAGATTTCACCGCAATGGTACTTGCCGGAGCGGAACAACTTGGACAGCATGCAGAGCACGTCAATTCCCTGAATGTTTTCCCTGTGCCGGATGGTGACACGGGAACGAACATGAATTTGACAATGAGTGCAGGAGTCGCAGAGATTAAAAGAAAAAGTTCTGCCTCCATCGGCGAAGCTGCCGGTATTCTATCGAAAGGCCTGCTTATGGGCGCACGGGGGAATTCAGGAGTTATTCTGTCGCAATTGTTCCGTGGTTTTAGTCGTTCAGCTGCTCCCTATGAGGAACTGAATACGCTCCAATTTGCAGCAGCCCTGCAGAACGGTGTTGACGCAGCTTACAAAGCAGTCGTAAAGCCCGTTGAAGGGACCATTCTTACCGTAGCCAAGGAAGCGGCGAAACATGCCAACTACTACGCAAGACGGACGAATGATATTACTGAATTAATGAATGAAGTTTTGTTAAAAGCAAAAGAAGCACTGGCAATGACTCCGGAATTACTGCCTGTACTGAAACAGGTTGGTGTTGTGGATTCAGGTGGTCAGGGGCTTGTATATATCTACGAGGGCTTTATGGAAGTATTGCTGCAAAGTGACGGAGGGAGTCGTACTTCACTGAACAAAGAAGTAACCCCATCCGTGGCAGCATCTGCTTTGAAACCGGCTGCACCGACAGCAGTGGATATCAAGAAGCCTGCACAGCAGGTGATTGCACCGGAGATGCCATTGTCTGCTCAGGCGAGACTGGAAACGGAAGATATTGAATTCCTGTATGATATGGAATTCTTCATTAATCGTGAGCTTGGAGAGAACGCAGGAGTGGCATTTGATGACGAAGCATTCCGGAAAGCGTTGTCAGTTAATGGGGATTCGATCATCATCATTGCCGATGATGAAGTCATCAAAGTTCATGTCCATTCCAAGACACCAGGCGATGTATTAAACTTGGCGCTGCATTATGGTGAGATTACACAGATTCATATTCTCAATATGCGTGAACAGCATCGGGATCTCCTGACAGCAGGCATGGACATTGCTCCATCACCTGAATTGTTTGCAGAGATTCCACCTGAGGCAGCGCGCAGTATGGAAGAGGCTGTGCTTCCTGCAGATGAGATGGCACCGTATGGTTTTATTGCGGTATCCTCCGGTGACGGTATTGCAGAGATTTTCCAAAGTCTTGGTGTTGATGTTGTTCTGTCCGGTGGACAGACGATGAATCCGAGTACTGAGGATTTTGTAAAAGCCGTTCGTTCCATTGCTGCGGAGCAGGTATTTATACTCCCGAATAACTCGAATATTGTACTGGCTGCCGAGCAGGCTCGTGAATTGCTTGAAGATGAGCGCCGGATTACGGTTATTCCAAGCAAGACCATTCCACAGGGAATGGCTGCTGCTTTTGCTTTCCAAGAAGATGAGTCTGCGGAAACAAACCGTGACCAAATGTTGGAGGCCATCAGCCGGGTACAGTCCGGTCAAGTGACTCATGCGGTTCGTGATACGCAATATGATGAATTAGATATTAAGGCGGGGCACTATATCGGTATTCATAACTCCAAAATTGTAGCGACGGATGAAACCATGCTTCAAGCATGTGAAGGTCTGCTCAAACAGATGATGGAGAGTGGAGATGAAGTGGTGACGATCCTTGAAGGGGAAGAAGCTGACCCTGAGGTTACTGCTGCCCTCGCTGCATGGCTTGAAGTACAGTATCCTGATGCTGAGGTAGAGGTACATCTTGGAGGACAGCCTGTGTATTATTATTTGTTCTCCGTAGAGTCCTAATAAAGGTTGTTCAAAAAGTCTCTAGTTGACTTTTTGAACATGTACTTATAGCACTCTAGCGAAGAGGAGGAGAGTCATGAGCCACAAGGTTACGATAGTAACAGACAGTACGGCAGATATTCCCGAAGAACTCATTCGCAAATACGGGATTCATATTGTTCCGCTACGTGTTCTGTTCGGTGAAGAGACCTATGCAGATGGCGTTGATCTGACTTCGGAACAGTTCTACGAAAAGTTGAAGAAGGTATCTGTGTTGCCTACAACTTCACAGCCATCTCCAACCGATTTCATGGATGTGTACCAATCACTTCTTGATGAGAACCCGGAACGCCCGATTGTATCGATCCACCTGTCATCCGGCATGAGTGGTACCTATCAATCGGCCATGCTTGGCAAGTCTTTGCTTGAGACTGAGGGTGACATCACCGTGCTGGATTCGAAGTCAGCATCTTATGGATACGGTCTAATGGTGGTACAGGCTGCTGAACTTGCCGAACAGGGCAAGTCAGCAGTCGAAATCGCTGCGGCTATTGAAGGGATGCAACAATCTCGCAAGTTGTTCTTTCTTGTAGATACTTTGGAGTATCTGCAAAAGGGCGGTCGGATTGGCAAAGCTTCAGCCATCTTGGGAACGTTGCTTAACATTAAGCCGATCCTGTCTATTGATGAAGAAGGCGTTATCTACGCAGTTGAGAAAGTCAGAGGTCATAAAAAAGCAATGGCACGCATTATTGAGCTGTTTCAGAAGGATCTTGCAGGCAAACGGGTGAACCTGGCGGTAGGTCATACCGCTGACCCGGGATCAGCGATCGCTTGTGCAGAGCAGCTACGGGGTCATTTTACACTGAATGAAGTGATCTATACCAATATTGGAGCCGTAATAGGCAGTCATGTTGGACCTGGTGTCATTGCGATCTTTATGTGGCCTGTTCCGGAATGAGGGATTAGACATGAAATTGGAAGAAATATCAGTTAAGCAAATTAACGGCGTGAGTGCTCTCAAAGAGGGAGAGCTTCACGCCTTTGGCATCTCTACTGTTAAAGACCTGCTTGAATATTATCCGTTCCGTTACGAGGATTATCGTCTGCGTTCACTTAGTGAAGTGAAGGATGGGGACAAGATTACGGTCCAGGGACAGGTAATGGGTATTCCTGTATTACAACGATACGGTAAAAAGTCCCGTCTTACCTGTAAGATCATGACGGAAGAGTGGATGATTACAGCCACCTGGTTCAATCGCCATTTCCTCAAAGAACAACTAACCCCCAATCGGGAGATTGTGATTACGGGAAAATGGGAACAAAAACGCATGCAGATGACCGTGACTGACTCGGAGTTCCCCGATAAAGGCGATGGGCGTTCAGGTACACTGCAACCTGTATATTCGGTAACCGGCAAACTGACACAACAATGGATGCGGAAAACGATCAATCAGGGATTAATTCAATTCGGAGATATGATTCCTGAAATTCTGCCCCAATCGTTGATGAAGAAATACAGCTTGATGCCTCGTAAACAAGCGATTTCGGGAATTCATCGTCCACAGGACAACCGGGAAGGTCAACAGGCCAGACACCGGATGGTGTATGAAGAGCTGTTTTTGTTCCAGTTGAAAATGCAGGCGTATCGCGCGCTCAACCGGAATCGCATGGATGGTGTAGTGCATACCACGGACAATACGACGATTCGTGAGTTTGTACGCAGTTTACCTTTTGAACTGACAGATGCTCAGAAAAAGGTGGAGCTTGAAATTCTGCATGATATGCGTTCGCCCTATGCAATGAATCGGTTATTACAGGGTGATGTCGGATCGGGTAAAACGGTTATTGCGGCAATTGCGCTATACACGACTGTTCGATCTGGTTTCCAAGGGGCTCTGATGGTGCCTACGGAGATTCTGGCGGAGCAGCATATGCGCTCACTGCAAAAGCTGTTTGAACCGTTTGGGGTAACCGTAGGGCTGTTAACGGGCAGTGTAAATGGACGCAAACGTAAAGATCTGATCGCCTCATTGCAAATGGGCATGATTGATATTGTGGTGGGTACACACGCCCTGATTCAGGAAGATGTTTTCTTCCGTGATCTGGGTCTTGTGGTGACGGACGAGCAGCATCGCTTCGGGGTGAATCAGCGCAGCGTTTTACGACGCAAAGGATATAACCCGGATGTGTTAACGATGACGGCAACGCCTATTCCGCGGACACTGGCCATTACAGCTTTTGGTGATATTGAAGTATCCACGATCTCGGAACGTCCGAAGGGACGGATTCCAATCTCCACGTATTGGGTCAAACACGATATGATGGAGCGGGTGCTCGGTTTTATCTCGAGAGAAGTGGATCAGGGACGTCAGGCTTATCTGATCTGTCCGCTCATTGAAGAGTCGGAGAAGCTGGATGTGCAGAATGCCATTGATCTGCATGTGCAGATGCAGCAGAACTTTCCGAAATATCGTGTAGGTCTGCTGCATGGACGGATGACGGCTGCGGAGAAAGAAGAGATGATGCGGGACTTCTATAGCAATGATATTCAGTTGCTTGTCTCCACCACCGTTGTCGAGGTTGGGGTCGATGTGCCAAATGCCACGTTGATGGTCATTATGGACGCGGACCGTTTCGGTCTCTCCCAGCTGCATCAGCTTCGTGGTCGGGTCGGTCGTGGTGCGCATGCTTCCTATTGTGTACTCATTGCTGATCCCAAGACGGAGGTTGGACAGGAACGTATGAAGGTCATGACGGAAACGGAGGATGGATTCGAGGTATCCCGGCGTGACCTCGATCTCCGGGGTCCGGGTGATTTCTTTGGTACCAAACAGAGCGGACTACCCGAGTTCCGTCTTGCCGATATGGTTGCCGATTTTGCTGTGCTGGAACAGGCCAGAGATGACGTGACCCATTTAATTGAGGATGCGACCTTCTGGACCTCTATGGACTATGCACCTCTGCGTGATTTCCTACAGCAACAGCAAGTATTCAAGGGTGATCTGATTGACTAAAGCTTGCCTTGATAGCTGGTTTTTCGTATTACCTTTGTAAAAAAAGACAAGTGTACAAGCCCTCCCGACATATGAATAAGAAGTGAGTTCATTCTTTTGGGAGGTGCTATACGTTTTGGGTTATCAACAATATGGAATTAGTCCGCAGCTGGTGGAGCGGATCAAATTAAAGATGAAAAATCCCGCTGTCAAAGAGCGTATCAAAAAGTTGATTGATGGCGTGACCAAGTCTGATCTGCAAGATAAGGCCAAGGTCAGAAGGTTGGTCAAGTCTTCGGCAGTCATTATGAATGAGAATTTCTCTCCGGCGCAGGAGGAGCAGTTTGTTGCTTTTGTGCTTGCACAGAAGATTGATCCGAACAATACGTTTCATTTGATTAAGCTGTGGGGGATGTTTAGGTAGGGATTCTATGTAATGTTGGGTGGGGTAAAACATTCGTTTACACGAGGGCACTACGATGACAGAATAACCTTCCGAGCGCTGTTATCCCCGGATTTTTTGATTGACCCTTTCCAAGGGTGAAATCCGGTGATAAAGGCGCACGCTTCGCTTCTTTAGGTTATTTCTGTCCTTTCCGTTGTTGTGTAAATTGATTTATTTTACAAAACCCAAATTACATTCAAGTTGTGTGGTAATTTAGGAAGGGGTGTTTCATTAGTCATGCAGATGACGTAATGGAACACCCCTTTTTGAACGGTATGGTGCCAGGGAGAAGACTGTCAGCTAAGAACCAGAACAACGAAAACAAGGAACTGGGCCATCATACATGGCCTGGTTCCTTGTTGTTTGCGGTGAAGGATTTGTGTTGCTTTCGGTATTCCTCTGGAGTCCAACCGGTCAATTTTTTAAACACCCGAAAAAAATATTTTGGATTGTCGTAACCCAGCTGTTTGGCAACCCGATAGATTTTATCGTCTGTGCTCGTTAAGAGCTGCTTGGCTTGCCTGATCCGTAGTCTGTTTACGTAATCAGTGAAGTTCTCGGATGTCTTTTCTTTAAATAAATGACTGAGGTAACTCGGGTTCAGGTAGAACAGGGACGATACCCATTCCAGCGTTAAATCCTTGGTATAGTGATTATCGATATATGTCCTGACGTTGTCGATCACTTGATCTGATGCGTAGGGGTTGTCTTCTTTAAGCAGAAGAGCTGTTCCCGTCAGCACCTTTACCATGTAATGCCTAATGCACTCCATATCGAACGAGACGTTCAGGACGGCCTCCAAGCTGGAAGAGGCGCTACTGTTACCTCCGTTCTGGATATAGTTACTCAGCAGCCGTTTGGTTTCCGTGATAATGTCTCTGCACTGCTCTTTCAGGTGGGCAAGCAAAGCGTCAGGCTGGCGTATGTAGAAAGCAAAGAAATCGGTGATGAGCTCTTCCACCTTCGGCACATTCCCGCTCTCTATAAAAAATAACAGTTCATATGTTCGAGCCCACTTCAGTTGATGTAAAGGAAATTGCTCCCGTGAAAATACGTAACATTTGCCAAAATCGGTAATGGCTCGTTCGTCCAACGCAAGGATCGTTTGATGATGAGCTTCTCGGACCCCACCAATGCCTGTATGAGGCAAGCTGATCCCCACACAACAATCCGTAGTTTCGGATTTGGTCAAAATGATACTCGCAGTTTGTTCCGCCATTTTCTGCAAATCAAGCTGGCCTGAGCAATCCAGATCATGCATCAGGAAAAACAGTACCTGATCCGTTTGTGGATGAGGAATGTACAGGCCATTCGAAAAGGTAGGTAGTTGCTGTGCTGTAAGCGGTTGAGGACCATAAATCGTCAATAAAATGAACTGGTCAGATGCCATGATGGCGGCAAATTCCGCAGAGCGGAACACAGGTGTTTTGATGGATGAATGGGGAGCCAGCACATAATTCAGGAAGGCTTGCATGTCTGCATCCCTTTTCATCTGCTCCGTTTCTACTTCTCTTAGAACGACTTCCCGCTGAAGAGAGCGCTCCTGTTCGATGGCTTGGATGGCTTGGTGAAGCGTACCGTGGATCTCATCCCGGCTAAAAGGCTTCAGCAGGTAATTTACAACTTTCGCAGAGATGGCCTCCTGCATATAATCAAAATCGGTATGTCCGCTAATGACAATTAACTTGATACGCGGATATTGCTGGCATACTGTCCTGATCAACAGCTTGCCGTCGACCTCAGGCATGCGCATGTCCGTAAAGATAATGTCCGGCTTGAACGATTCAATCAAAGCCAAGGCATCTGCCCCGTTATCTGCTTCGCCTAAGAGTTCAAGCGAGTGCTCAAAAGTCCCGATTTTTTTCAACAAACCTTTGCGGATCAAGGGTTCATCGTCCACAACGATATACGTGTACATCTCTAGGTCACCTCTTTTCCCAATTGGCCGGAATTTCGAGTGTAATTCGAGTTCCTGTATTCAAATCGGTATGAAACGAAAGGCCGTAACCCTCTCCGTAATACAAAGCAATTCGTGAATGCACGTTTTTGATGCCGATGCTTTGTTTATGCCTTTGACCAACGGCGACGAATTCAGGTGGCTGCTGGAGCAATTGTCGAAGTTCCTCCGCTTGTGTTAAGGACATGCCCACGCCATCGTCCCAGATCTCGAACACGATGCTGTCCCCCTGAAACAACCCGGTAATGGTAACGGAACCCTTCCCACGTTTGTTCTCCAACCCGTGATAGATGGCATTTTCCACGAGTGGTTGCAACAGAAGTTTCAGCATGCGACGACTCCGAATTTCCGGGTCTACATTAAGGTTGAACGCGAACTTGTCACCATACCGAATCTGCTGGATGGCCATGTAGTTTTCTACATGCTGAAGTTCTTCGCTAACCGCAACCAGCTCGCTGTCCGTTTTGATGCTGTAGCGGAACATGTCCCCGAGTGACTTGGTCATCACCACAATACTCTCAACTTCTTCGATCTCGGCAATGCTATTAATCGACTCCAGCGTATTGTAGAGGAAATGGGAGTTGATCTGTGCTTCCAATGCCTTCATCTGGGAGTCCAGCATGAGGATTTTATTCTGGTAACTTTCTCGGATATGCGTATCGATATCTTTCATCATTTTGTTGAACTCATGGTAAAGGATTCCTATTTCATCGACTTGCCTCGTTACTTGAGGCTTGATGGTCACAAAACGATGAGATTTGGTTTTGCGCATCAGTTTGGTCAATTCGATGATGGGTTTGGTGATCAGGTTGGACAAGAAAAAGGAAAGTAGAAGGAAAATGACGGCACAGCTTACGGCCACGTATAACAGCAACTTTTGTGAGATGTTGTACTCCTCATACAGCCGATCCATAGAGATGTTGGCAATCACGTTCCAATTGCGGCCGGGAACTTTCTGGATTACCGTCATCATGTTATCTTGGATTGATTTGTACTGTGAACTGTTTCCGACTTGATGCGTTGCCGCAGCCAGAGTATCGGAGAGAGGAGTGCCAACTCTACTTCCGTCGCTGGAGTACAGGATCTCGCCAGCGTCGTTCGCCAGATATAGATTGGACAAGCTTGGTGCCGGATTACGTTTTAGACCGTCAAAAATGTTCATACTGCAATCCAGCATAAACACGCCTAGGAACTCGTTGTTGTTGGGATCGTAGAGGGCTCTGGAGAAGCCAATGGATTCCTTGGCGTTAATGATGTAAGGTTTGACGCCTACTTCACCAATATACAAATCGCCTTTTCGCTGGATCGTATCCAGATACCACTCATCCCGAAGTGCTACATAATCGAGGCGTAGGTCTGTACCGCTGCTGCCATAGCTTATCCATTTGCCATCAGGTGTGAAAAGGTACAAACCATTGATGTAATTGTAACCAAGCAGAATGTTTTCAAAGATCAATTTCAATTTGCTGCGGATCATGAAAATGTCATATTGATCGTTGGTACCGTTCAACTTGATTAGTTCATCACTCACAGTGCTGTAAGCGGTTGCATTGGAAGACTGCTGAAGGAGTGTGACGGAGATCCGGTCGATGTTCTGCAAAATTTCCTCCATGCTCTTGACCGAATTGCCTATGGTTGTCGACGTCACGAGAGAGGTCTGCTCACTCACCAGCTTCGTGTAACTGCGATAGGAACTGACAGACACAACGATAATTGGCACGATTGATACGAGGACGAGGACCAGAAAAAGTTTAGTTTTGATGTTGAACAGAATCATACGTGCTCCTCCCGCCATTTGTCAATTCTAAAAATAGTGCACCATACGAGCCAAAGCAAATGCACTTTTGCCCACCGTATGATGAGAATGTGCACAAAGCAAGAATAAACATGAATTGGGGGAATGACAAGATGAAAAAAAGAAAACGACTGTGGTCCCTAACTTTGGTACTGCTCTTGATGTTTCTGAGCGCTTGCAGCTCCAGTAGCGAGGAGGGGGGCGGTACGGATACCAATAACGGGAGTACAGATGAGTCAGGAAAGCCAATTACGTTGACGATGATGCTTTCGGGAAACAAGGCATCCGAGGGAGAGGATTTCGAGCTGGAGACCTTGCCGCGCCTAGTCAAAGAGAAGTTCCCGAACATTAACTTGGAAGTACAAAAGTTGCCTGATGATCAATACAATACATCTGTTCGAACCAAGCTTGCGGCTGGACAGGGACCGGACATTTTCTGGATTTTCCCGAAAAATGCGGCTGGCGGTGTCATTGATTTTGCAAAGGCAGGCTTCGCTGCGGATCTGTCAGATCTGAAGTTCTGGGACAACATCAGCCAAGGAGCGAAGGAAGATATGTCCTATGAGGGTAAACCTTACGGCGTGGCCGAAGGACTGGACTTCTTGGGCGTTTACTACAATAAGGAGTTGTTACAACAAGCGGGATATTCCGAGTTTCCGAAGGATTGGCCTTCGTTTCTGGATTTGTGTCAAAAGTTGCAGGCAGCGGGCGTAACGCCAATTGCGATGGGAGACAAGGACCCTTGGATGATCCAATTCGGTATGTATCCGATTGCAGCCAATGTCGTGTATCCGAATGAGCTGGATTTTGATGTAAAACTCCAGAACGGCGAAAAATCGCTGACTGATCCCAAGTGGGTTCAAACCATATCCAAATACAAAGAGCTCTATGATAACAACTACGTCGTTAAAAACTCGCTTGGTATTGGCAGTGCCCAATCTGCACAGTTGTTTATCGACGGGAAAGCAGCCATGACCTTTACGGGAACATGGGATTATGCCTCCATGACGTCCAAAGGTGCTGCCGAATTTACTCGCGGATTCGCTTCATTGCCAGGTAACGAGCCGGAACAGCCGGTGTTTGTATCTGCTGCAACATCTGCCGGATACGCTTTGAACGCCAAATCGGCAAACCTGGATGCAGCCAAGGAAGTACTGAACTACCTGTTTGATGGTGAATCCGATCTGTTCAAAGCATTTGTGGAAGCCAACAGTTCCATCAGCGTCTATAAGGACGTAGAACTTGAAAACGAATTGTTTAAGGAAGTGAATGACAACTATCAACAAACTGGTAATTCCGTCTACTTCAGCAACCAGATGTGGCCAGCCGGAGTATCGGACGTCATGCAGGCAAAGTTTGCCGAGATTATTGCTGGACAGAAAACAACACCAGAAGATGTGGCAAACGCCATGGAAACCAAGTTTAGAGAGCTGTGGAAAAACTAGAACAAAACGATGCTGTCTGCTGTAAAGGGGAGAATGATTGTCCTTCTTCCCTTGCCGCAGGCCCCTTGGAAAGGATGGAGCAGGATGAGCTCTACTGTAATGAAAAAGTCCATGTACTGGTTTGCTTTGCCGGCATTGATCTTCTACCTGACCTTCTGGATCTTCCCGATCCTGCGGTTGTTCCAGTACAGTA
This sequence comes from Paenibacillus sp. FSL R5-192, assembly GCF_000517845.1. Classification (NCBI taxonomy): domain Bacteria; kingdom Bacillati; phylum Bacillota; class Bacilli; order Caryophanales; family Paenibacillaceae; genus Paenibacillus; species Paenibacillus sp. FSL R5-192. The sequence continues at coordinate 238,834 of NZ_ASPR01000079.1, forward strand.
TAACGGACTATAACGGGTACGCCCAAGCCTATAACTATATCGGTTTCGACAACTATAAGGAATTGTTCCGGAGCGACATCCTAGGCATTTCTTTAAAAAATACACTGATCTATACATTCGTCACCGTCATAGCTGGCAATATCATCGGTTTGGCAATGGCATTGCTGTTAAACATGAAAATAAGAGGAACCGGGATTTACCGTTCCCTGGCGTATATTCCCACATTGTTCAGTGCGATCGTCGTCGGATTTTTGTGGAGTTACGTCTATATGCCGGATTACGGGCTGATTTCTTCCTTTCTCGATAAACTGGGTATCGCAAATGAACTGAATTTCCTGGGTGATTACTCGACCGCACTGTATTCTATTATCTTCGTGGAAATCTGGAAGACGATCGGAACGACAATGATTATCTTCCTTGCAGGACTACAGACTGTTCCGAGTGATCTTTTGGAAGCCGGACGGATTGATGGCTGCGGCTCATGGAGATTGCTGCGACATGTGAAGATTCCATTACTGGCAACAGCGATTACAATCAATGTGACGTTAAGTTTGATCAATGGACTCAAAGCGTTCGACTTCCCGTTTATCATGACGAATGGCGGTCCCGGCACGGCTACCAACACGCTGATTTATACCATCTACAAGATGGCATTCACCGAACAGCTCTTTGGTAAAGCTTCGGCTCTTGGCGTTATTTCCTTTGCCGTGATTATCGTCATTACCGCTGTTTTTGTCCTGAAAATGAACAAACGGGAGGTGTCGGCATGACGCTTCGTAAAGTTTTGGGGAAAGGATCCGTTCAGGTCGTTGTGTTGTTGGTGATGGCGTTAAACCTGATTCCGTTAATTATTGCCTTTTCGACATCACTCCGAGATCCAGGCAACAACACAAATCCGCTGGTCCTGTTCCGGGAGATGTCCTTTGCAAGTTACAAGGCTGCCTTCGACCGGATGCACTTTCCGGAAGCGCTATGGAACAGCGTGGTGTTAACCGGGGTATCGGTCGTGTTCGTTGTCCTGTTTGCGGCGATGGCGTCCTACCCGATGGCCCGCTTGAAGACAAAGCTAAGTAAGTTCATGTATTTGTTTTTTTTGTCCGGACTCGTGGTACCTGCGCAAATGGTATTGATACCGATCGTGCAAATGATTAATGCGCTGCATATCCCAACGAATCAATATACGCCTATTTTCATGTTCATTACGTGCAGTCTGCCGTTTTCAACTTTCCTGTACACGGGTTTCATTCGAAGCGGTGTGCCTGAGGAGGTAGAAGAAGCGGCGCACATCGACGGGGCGGGATTATTCCAACGGTTCTGGACCGTCGTGTTCCCCTTACTCATTCCGGTAACGGTTTCGGTCATTATTACGCAAGGTGTCTGGATCTGGAACGATTATTTCTTCAATATGATCTTTATTTCCAGCGCAGGAGATTCACCGTTACCGCTGGCCATGCTCGGATTTTTGGGCGATCAGCAAAATCCCACGCAGTGGAATGTCCTGTTTGCAGCATGCTTTCTGTGCGCGCTACCGTTGCTGCTGGCGTTTCTGTTCCTGCAAAAATATTTTATCGGTGGTATGACCGTTGGGGCGGTCAAAGGATAAGGAGGACACTGCAATGAGTGAAAAAGTGATAAACACAGCCTGGTTGGAAAAAGCGCAGGGTCTGATGCCGGAGCTTAGCCAGCAAAAGGTCTATCCGGAACATATCGTGAGCGCAGTTCCGGATGCGTCAGCTTTTCAGGGATGGCGTATCGAACCACTCGGCTTAGCAGAACACTTATCAGATCAAGTGCTGTGCAAGGGAGACAGTGTTACGCTGGATTTCGGGGAGCATCTCGTCGGTTATCTGACCTTGTCGCTCCTTAACGAACGCAGCAATGCAGATGCACCTCTCAGGTTGAAGCTCACATTTGGAGAAATGCCCTGTGAGGTCGGTGAGGATTTTGCAGAATATTCGGGTTGGCTTAGTCGTTCATGGCTTCAAGATGAGATTGTGAATGTGGACGTGTTACCTGGCACGTTAACACTGGACCGTCGGTATGCCTTTCGGTATCTGAAAATCGAGGTGGTAGAAACGTCGATCCGTTACGATATTCGAATTAACGATATATATTGCATGACGGTGACCTCAGCAGACATAGGGGCAGTACCTCGATTGCCTGAAGGTATCGACACGGAGCTGCTGGAAATAGATCGCGTATCCGTGAAGACACTCCGGGATTGCATGCAGATGGTATTCGAAGATGGACCGAAGCGCGATCGACGTTTATGGATCGGAGATCTTCGCCTTCAGGCCCTCATCAATTATGAAACATTCGGCTGTAATGATCTCGTCAAGCGCTGTCTCTATCTCTTTGCCGGAACGAGATTAGAGGGAGGCCAGGTAGGAGCCTGTTTGTACGAACAACCGGAACCGTACGTAGACGACATTTACCTATATGACTATGCGTTGTTCTTTATTGCGACATTATGGGACTATTTTGAAGCTACCAAGGACAGGGAAACGTTGGAAGAACTTTGGCCGGTGGCTAGAGAACAGATTGAGATTGGGCTTAAACGACTTGATGAGCGGGGCATCGTAAGGGATGACGATACGTGGTATTGTTTTCTAGACTGGCATGAAGAATTAAATAAACAGGCCGGTGCCCAGGCAGTGCTCATCTATAGTATGAAAAGGGGCAGATCGATTGCCAAAGAACTAGGGCTGCCGGAGTATGAGGAATGGATTAACACATACATCAAAGACGCTGAGCGAGCAGCCCTCACATATCTGTGGGATGGTGATCAGGGGTTTTTCGTCAGTGGTGAAAAAAGACAGGTATCCTGGGCATCGCAAGTATGGATGGTTCTGGCTGAGATCATGGATGCTCCGACGGCCCGGCAATTACTTGATCGGTTAACGAGTAACGGAGAAGCTATTGGCATGACCACGCCGTACATGGTTCATCATTATGTTGATGCATTGCTTATGTGCGGGGAAGAGGAGAAGGCACTGGAGCAGATCCGAAGGTATTGGGGCGGTATGCTGAAGGATGGAGCGGACACTTTCTGGGAGCTCTACGACCCGGACGACAAAACGTATTCTCCTTATTACAGCAATTTGGTCAACAGTTATTGCCATGCTTGGAGCTGCACACCAAGTTATTTTATCAGGCGAAATTTTTCATGAATTTTGGACTTGAGGTCAACCAGGTACGTCTGGTTGGCCTTTTTGGATTAGTTTCAGGATTAAACTTAGAGCCAGCCATGCCTATTGTTTTTATTTATCTGTTTTTGTTCGTACCGTTAAAAGAACGAGTGGCTATTAATGAAGCGATAAATACGAATATTAAATTAAAGTTATATGGGTTTCCTTTAAGGTTGTAGACTTGAACGATGAGTGCCAGAGTTGAGATGCTTAAGATTATTTGCAGGACAATCGCCGATGAGCGATCGGGAATAATTGGAATAACATGACAACTAATTATAACATAGGTTTTTCTGGAGTCGGACATTTCCATAGAAGTTAAGGGACGAATTATGGTGTGCTTGGTGCAATATAGTTGATGTATTTTCACAGGATGGACTTTGCTTTCCTCCGGGGGGAGCGGTAAACTGTTGCATACGAGCGTACTAGCCTTATGGATTAATGTCCTAGATGTTCTTTCAAAAAGGCGTGGCTGTGTAGGTATGCATTTTATTTTTCAAACAGATGTGGAGGAAGTAAGATTGGAAATGTTTACGATGCTGCTGGGTTTATTTGAACGGGCGGCGCTGTTGATTATATTTTTATTCTTTCTGTCGAGGGTGCCGAGATTTAGGCAGATTCTGCAAAAGGGGAAATTAAGGTGGCAGGAGTCTATTGCGGTTACCTTGTTATTCTGTGCTTTTGCCATCTTCGGGACATATACGGGCATTAATGTTGAAGGTTCACTAGTGAACGTGCGGATCATCGCCGTGTTATCGGGTGGTATTTTGTTCGGAGCGCCTGTGGGTATTATTACGGGGATTGTCTCCGGGGTGCATCGGTATCTGATTGATATGGATGGAGTCACAGCTATACCGTGTCTAATCACGAGTATCCTGGCAGGTCTGGTCTCCGGATATATACATAAGTACACGCCCAAACCCAAGCGATGGATTATCGGTATTGGTGCCGGAATGATCTGTGAAGCGCTGACGATGTTATTAATCCTGCTATTTTCCTATCCCGATCCACTGGGTGCCGATATTGTTTCGAAGATTGCGTTGCCTATGATTCTGGGAGAAGTCAACATTGGGCTAATTGTGCTCTTGGTGCAGAGTGTTGAAGGGGAAAAGGAAATGATTGCAGCTCGTCAGGCGAAGCTGGCACTGGAGATTGCAAACAAGACCTTACCGTATTTCCGTTCGATTGATGAGGATTCTCTGCGCAAAATCTGCCGGATTATTCAGGAGGATATTCAGGCTGATGCGGTTGCAATTACGGATACCCGGAATGTACTGGCGTATGTAGGATTTGGTGAAGAACGATATCATATCGGTAATGAAATTATAAGTGAGATGACCAAGAAGACAATATCCAGCGGGGAGATTACGATCAGTAATGATGTGATTGATGAAAAAACACCCGATATCCACTCGCTGTTAATCATTCCGCTCAAAGAACGAGGAGACATTACAGGTGCGCTGAAAATTTATTATCGCAAAGCGTACAAAATTACGTATCCATTACAAACGATGGCTGTAGGTTTATCGCAGATCATCTCAACCCAGATGGAAGTATCGCGGGTAGAAGAGATCAAGGCTGCTGCCAACAAAGCAGAACTGCGTGCATTACAGACAACCATTCACCCTCATTTTCTGTTTAATGCGCTAAATGCGATTGCTTCGTCCATCCGAACCAAACCGGATCGTGCCCGGGAGCTGATTGTGAATCTATCCGGCTACATGCGTTACAATCTGGAGCTGTCGGATGAGTTGATCGATATTCATAAGGAACTGGAGCAGGTCCGTAATTATGTAGAGATTGAGAAAGCTCGCTTTGGCAGCCGACTTAACGTGATCTATGACATTGATGAGGTCGCGGTGCATATTCCGAGTCTTGTTATCCAGCCGCTCGTCGAAAATGCAATTATTCATGGCATTCTCAAGGTCAAAGGACCTGGGACTGTTCGAATTCGGGTACAGGATTATCCGGAGTTTGTGCGAATCAGTGTCAGTGATACAGGTGCAGGCATCAGTGCAGATATTATTGAACGGGTCTACCACGACCGTATGCCTGGTAACCAGATCGGGCTATATAATGTGCATCGCCGGGTCAAGCTTATCTACGGACAAGGTGTAACCATTACAAGGCTGGAACAAGGAACCGATATTTTATTTGATGTGCCCAAAGGAGATGTCGTAACAAGGTGATGATGGATCAATGAGAGCTCTTATTGTGGAAGACGAGATTCTGGCGAGTGAGGAATTGAATTATTTAATCCAGGAACATAGTCAGATTGAAGTTGTGGACCGCCTTGAAGACGGGCTGGATGTACTGAAATTTTTGCAGGAACAAGAAGTAGATGTCATTTTCCTTGATATCAATATTCCCTCGCTGGACGGTATGATGCTGGCCCATCATATTGGGAAGTTTGCAACGAAACCCTACATTGTATTTACGACGGCGTATAAGGAACATGCAGCGGAAGCCTTTGAGTTGGAGGCATTTGATTATATTCTGAAGCCGTATGACGAGAAACGAATTGCTGCAATGCTCCATAAGCTGGAGCTCGCATTCAAACGTGATCATGCGCCGGTGAAGCAACATGTTGAGGATGGACCAGCCCCTACGGCGGACGGATCTGCTGCGCATGGTGAACTGGTACGAGAACGAGATACGAATTCCCATACAGATAGAAGAATTAATTTGCTGCGGAATGACAATATTATTGTTACGGATACGGCAGATATCTACTATGCGGAAGCACAAGAGAAAGTGACGAAGGTATATACCAAAAATGGGGAGTTCACCATGCCAGTGAGCATATCGGATTTTCACAGCCGTCTGCCACAGGATACGTTCTTTCGCTGCCATCGTTCGTACGTCGTAAATCTGTCGCAAATCCGTGAAATTGTACCTTGGTTCAACAATACGTATCTGCTCCGTCTGCGCGATTTGGAAGCTGAAGTGCCCGTGAGTCGTGGGAAGGTCAAAGAATTCAGGCAACTCATGCGCATCTAGCAGCATTTCATTCCGCATCTGATGCAACTCATGCTCAAAACGGTGTGATGAATCCCCTCTCATGTATGATTAGCTTGTGAACGCATTCATGTATATGACATCGGCAAAGGGGAGATCACGATGAAAGCAACCATTTCATCCGTTTCATCAACACCTGAATCAACATTTGCACCTACAAAAATGAATCGCTGGCTTATTGTTTTGGGGACCATCATTGTACAAATGGGTCTTGGAACCATCTATACTTGGAGTTTATTTAATCAACCGTTGTCTGATCGTTTCGGATGGGACGTCAGCTCGGTCGCGATAACTTTTTCAATTACGAGTTTTGCTTTGGCTTTTGCCACATTGTTTGCAGGACGATTGCAGGAACGTTGGGGTCTTCAGCGTCTGATCCGTGTAGCCGGGGTTGTGCTTGGGCTGGGTCTTATTCTGAGTTCTCAAGTCACCTCGTTAACACTGCTGTACATTTTGGCTGGATTTGTTGTTGGTTTTGCAGATGGTACGGCGTACATTACGTCGCTGTCTAATCTGATCAAATGGTTTCCGGAGCGTAAAGGTCTGATCTCGGGGATCTCGGTCGGAGCCTTTGGTACCGGTAGTTTATTGTTCAAATATGTGAACACGGCATTGATTGGTGCCGTTGGTCCTGCTCAGGCATTTATGTACTGGGGCATTATCGTTCTGGTTCTGGTCGTTGCGGGATCATTCCTGATCCGTGAAGCGGTTGTTCGTGAACAGGCTCCGGCAAGCAAGGAAGGATCCAAACAAGTCGTAGCACGTCATGATTACACGGTGAAAGAGATGCTGCGTACAAAAGAAGCGTACATGCTGTTTGTTATTTTCTTCACGGCGTGTATGAGCGGTCTGTACCTGATCGGTATTGTTAAAGATATCGGTGTACAGCTTGCAGGTCTTGATGTAGCTACCGCTGCGAACGCAGTGGCCATGGTTGCAATCTTTAACACGGCAGGACGTATTATTCTCGGTGCGCTGTCGGATAAAGTAGGACGAATGAAAGTCATCGCTGGTGCGCTGCTGGTTACAGCCGTAGCTGTCATGACACTTAGTCTGGTTCCACTGACCTTCGGGATCTTCTTTGCCTGTGTGGCGGCCGTTGCATTCTGCTTTGGCGGTAACATTACGGTATTCCCGGCGATTGTGGCCGATTACTTCGGACTGAAAAATCAAAGCAAAAACTATGGTGTGATCTATCAGGGATTTGGATTTGGTGCTTTGGCTGGATCATTCATCAGCGCCCTGCTGGGCGGATTCCATCTGACCTTCATCGTGATTGCTGTACTCTGCGCTGTCTCGCTGTTGCTCGCACTGATCATCACCCCTCCAGGTGAAGGTCGTCGTGCTCGTCAACGTGAAAAACAGATGAACCTTAACCCTTCATCACGGGCAAGCTAACAACATGCACTGGAAGTACGGAACTGAGGATATTTCTTCATCTTAAAAAGCAAATTAAAAACAAAGTAAACAAAGCGGTCTCCAGTTGAGGCCGCTTTTTGGTATCTACAGTTGTCAGATTGCTGACTTGTTGGCCTATCGGATCATCTGGCTGCCTGTAAGCGTGGTGCCTTGTATGCATTCCATCATTCGCATCTGTTATACTCTAGGTGAATTCAACAAGACCAAGATAAGTTATGTACCCAGAGGAGGCATATCATGAAGTTCATTAAATACACACAACCTGATTTTGATGATTATTATGCATTGGTTTCCAATATGGAAGTAATGAAACAGATTACAGAACGTGCAATACCGGAGCAAGAGGCGAGAACGCAATTCGAGTCCATGCTGGAGTTTAATGAGCGTTCTACATGCGGACATTACCGGGTATTTAGTGAAGATGGTGCTGGTGTGGCGTATGCCAAATTGATTCCGGATCAGGAGGACCCGACCAAGGCTGAGATAGGTTACATGATCCTGCCTGAACATTGGGGCAAAGGTCAAGGCACATCCATAGCGTCACGGTTGATTATTCAGGCACAAGCCGCAGGGATTGGATCACTTTATGCAGTTATCGATCCGGGTAACGCTGCTTCTCGCCGGATCTTGACCAGACAGAACTTTATATCCACTTGGACAGGCGATTACGATGGTCTTCCTGGTGAGATTTTGGAGTTAAATCTTCAAACGAAGCGGTAAAGGAACTGTTCTGAGGGTAATCAGATAATATAGGGCATTTTGCATGAGATGGCTGGAACTCATTATCATCATGGTGCATGGGTTCAACATTTCATGCATGATGCTTGCTTATATAGAGATGTGGAGGAGATGACATATGAGCAATTCAACCATGGAACGTCTGAATGCATTACTGCCGGAGTGGCTGGAGACCAGTCGTTTGCATACCGGGCAAGGTAAGGTGGCTTCTTATATCCCGGAGCTTGTCAAAGCCTCTCAGGATGAGCTTGGTATACATATCATGGACGCCGAAGGGAACCATGTGTCGGCAGGGGATTGCGGTGTTCCATTTACGATGCAAAGTATCTCCAAAGTATTTACCCTTATTCTGGCCCTGATGGATCATGGGGAAGAAGCGGTTTTCTTTAATGTAGGAAAAGAACCGACAGGCGACGATTACGATTCGATGATCAAGCTTGAATTGGTTGAACCCGGAATCCCATTTAATCCATTAATCAATGCGGGTGCGATTACGGTGTCCTCGCTTGTTGGAGGAGACTGTAAGGAAGAAAAATCACGCCGCATTCTGGAGTTTTTCCGCAAACTGGCGAATAATGATCAGCTGGGCTATAACGAAGAGGTGTTTCAGTCCGAATCGGAGAGTGGTCATATGAATCGTTCACTTGGCTACTTTTTGAAGCACAACGGAGTCATTAAGGATGACGTTGAAGACGTGCTTGCCGTGTATTTCCGTCATTGCTCCATTGAAGTGACGTGTGCAGATCTGTCTCGAATGTCACTTGTTCTGGCCTATAATGGAACAGATCCAATTACGGGAGAAGAACTCATCCCTCGTCGCTATGTTCAGATTGCCAAAACCTTCATGACCACCTGTGGTATGTATAATGCATCAGGCGAATTTGCCATCGAGGTTGGATTGCCCGCCAAGAGTGGTGTATCCGGGGGGATTTTGACCCTTGTACCGGGACAATTCGGTATAGGTCTTGTTGGCCCGGCTCTGAATCGCAAAGGCAACAGTATTGCCGGCGTGCATCTGCTCGAGCGTCTGTCCAAGGAATTCGACTGGAGCTTTTTCTAAATAAAGGGATTCAAAAGTCTTTGATAGGTTCGGTTTGAAAAGCAAACATAACATTAATATGTTCTTTAGGGATAGAAAACAACCTTCGCAATACATATTATAACTATTGGAAGGTTGTTTTCTATTATTATTGAATTTCTCGTCTTTCTAGCCAGTATTCCTCAATACTTTTAACCTTATTTTCTGTAAGAAACGTTTGAGTATCATTCTCTAAATTCATCAGCAATTCAATCCAAGAATCATTAGCAATGCTTTTTATTTGTGTGTTTGCCATAGTATTACTCCACTTTTTATTCAATTGTTGTGCCTTTTCAATTACATTTTTAGTGTTAGAATCAAGAATTTTTTCTTCATTGTCACCGTTTAAACCTTTGAAATATTGTGTAAGCTTCAAGGCGTTTTGTTGGGTTTCTGTGTATTGAGCTTCGCCTAATTGAACAGCTAAAGTTGAGTAATTATCAACGGTTTTTCTAATTTCATCATTATTTTCCATGAGATAGTTAGATTGGTCTTTTGAAAGCTTATCAGATTGCAAAATTTCTTCATAAGCCAAGTCGTTAGAGGACAATGCGCTTCGTAACTCGGTGATATCAGTGTTCAATTGATTTGTAAGTGCTGATTTGTACAACTCTTTAGCCTTGTATTGTGAAATATTCGTAACAACGAGTATCATAATTGTTAATACAAGAAGTATTTGAATATAGTTTTTTTTCAACATAGATATTCCTCTATTCCTCAGGTTGTTTGAGCAAAGAAGAGGCAACTCACTAGAGTTACCTCGCAAAAATTATTTAGAAACATTGTATTGGAATGTAACCTCTTTTTGACTTGTATTCAATAAGGCGTTAGCATACATAACGTCCCATTTAATGGTTAAGATAGCGTTTGCTGTAGCCGATGTGCCAGTATCGCTTTCATACTGTACCACAGTCTGGAGGCTTAAATGGTGCCCCGTATTAGAACCGTTCAAGTCTGTAATCTTAAACATTTGATTATTTCCAGAGTTAACAGATTCAACTACAGTAGGGGATGTATTGAGTTTAATGTTTGAGCTTCCAAGTGTCACAGTTTTACTTGTTCCTGCATCTATAATAGCATTAACCCAACTTCTAATTTCACTAATAGAAGGTGCTAGAGGTAAAGCTTTTGACCATGCTTTTTCTGCGATTTTAATAGCCAGACTAGACCCACTGTTTATCCCAGCAAGGCGACCATCGATAAACGCAGTAACTATGGAAGACTTTGCTCCAACTGCTGTACTTAACTTGACATTACGATATTTGAAAGGGCTATCTACGCTTCTATTAGTTTGTCCATTTACAGTCACATGTTCTGCAATTTTAAAACTATTTGTCCATGTGGATTGATTTTTTACATCTAAAGCTTTCCATGACCCATAAGGCAGTGAATAAGCTTGAATATAGTCGCTTCCAATATAAAATGATTTATAGTATGTCGTGCTGTGCGTCCAATCTGAGAAATATCCAACTGCTGTGGGGGAAACAGAATCCACGCCAAGAGCCGATTTTATAGTATCGTTGGTTGGGATCTCTTTTTGCTCATATGGAGTTATAATATCATTGAACCAAAAGAAATCCTTTTCAGTATCAATTTTCTCATTATTACTTACAGAAACACGTTCTAGATCTTTAGGAAGAGGTGTTTCAAAAAGTATGATGTTCCCTTGATGGTCGGTTAAGTATGTTTTTAAATGTGGTTTATTCTGAAGAGAATAATCCGCGATCATTTTATCTTCAGATGTATCGTTGTAAACATCAAATAATTTTATTTCAAAATTACCGCTTTGATCTTGAAGGTCGCCGACAATACTATTAATTGAATCTTGCTGTTTATAGCTATTGTAAAGTTCTCCAGTGGCCTCAAGTGTCTTGCTTTGGTTATTATAATCGACTATTGCAGATAGAGAAAGTTGGTTACCAGTAATCTGAATATTTTGAATTTGTATGCTGGCATTCTTTTCAATACTTGTAATTTCTTCTGGATCGCTAGTTGGTTTACCATAAAGAACATTGAATCTGTCTATAGGTAGGGCCAATCCTTGAACTTCATCCAGGTTTTCTTCTACCTGCTGTGCAAAAGCAGGTACAGTCAGACTTAATGTAAGGATCATTGTAAGCAAAATCTTCATAATAAACCTTGAATTTTTCATAAATAATCTTACCTCCTTATATTTTGAAATCAAAAACAATTATACCATTATATTTAAATTTAGTACATAACAAATAGAATTTAAGTGAAATACTGTAAACAATAATGTGTTCTATCAACATTACAGTACTTATTCCTATATGGAATTTCTTGAATGTAACCGAATCTTATAGTTTAATTAGCAACCTTTGTTACTAGGATGTGTCTTCAAACTCAGGCAAGCTAGACTATAATGAATGCCAAAGTCAAAAAAGCCTGAACGTACACGCTAATTTAACGTAGCGGGTCGCTAGACGACGATATTTTTTTACTTTATGAAGAAGCGTTTGACACCTCCGAATCCGCCTAAGGTGACCGTTGAACTGGAAGCCCGGATTATCGCGATTAGTTGCAGCGAACCTCCTGCCGGGAAAAGTCGTTGTTTTTTCACGGTTTCTCTCAGACAAAGCGGTTGAACTGAATTATATCGAGAACCTTACTTACGATACGGTGGGAAAAATTTTAAAAAAACGAACTCAAGCCGCACCTTCGTAAAAGCTGGTGTATTCCGCAAAAACAAAATGCTGCATTTGTGGCAGCGATGGTGTACTCGAAGTCTATCGCTTGCCTTACGATCCGAATTGTCCAGTGATTTGCATGGATGAAAAACCATACCAGCTCCTGGACAAAGCTCGGAATCCTATCCCGATGAAGCCTGCCAAACCCCTGAAAAAAGGTGCAGAATATGAACGTTAGGAGACATGTAGCATCTTCATCTTTACCGAACCGTTTGGCGGATGGCGTCAGGTGAGTGTGCGATCCCGGCGCACGAGAATCGAATGGGCCGAAGAAATCCGAGAGTTACTTGACGTCCAGTATTCCGATGCCCCGAAAGTCTGCTTGGTGATGGATAATCTGAATACCGATGCCATTGCATCGGTATATCAGGCATTTGAACCGTAAGAGGCTTTACGACTGGCGAAACGTTTGGACATTCATTACACTCCGAAACATGGAAATTTGGCTAAATCTCGCAGAGATTGAACTCAGTGTGATGACCCGTCAATGCCCTAGGTTGCCGATCCCCTCAGAAACGGAGCTGGCTCGTGAACTTTCGGCATGGGAAAACGAGCGGGAGTGGATTGGCAATTTACTACCGAGGATGCTCGAATTAAACTCAAACGTTTATATCCACTCTTTAAAGACTGATGGAATACTAGTACTAATTTCTATAACATATTTTGAAAATATGACTAATTATCTTTCTTTTTGAGTCGCAAAGATTTTACATACACGTAATTACCATCCGATTCTAAATTATTGAAGTAGGATGAATAGTTCATTTGCAATCATCTTAATGAAGACTAGAAGTTGTGAAGGTTCGGAGAAATTATGTTTGAAGTTAAAGGATAATCTTGTTTTATATGAATTTTTTATATTAAATATTGTGTGTTTCATTTTTGTGTAGAGTGATTTAATCTATTAATTTATTTTCTTTGTTCATCTATCTTTTCAATCCTTCTCAGGGTCACGCATCCATCCACTCATTGGCAAGCTCGACATCCGTAATGAGGTTCATCTGAATATCCCGGGACCCGTCTTCCATCAGTAGTCTGAGGGTCCGGGCAGGACGGTCCAGCCGAAGCACCTGCCCCGTGTAACGGATATCGTCATGTTCGTGAAACAACGTAATAGTGACCCTATCTCCAAGCATCATCGAGTTGCTGAGTAACCGGGACATTTCTTCCGCCGCCTGTGCATCCAGAGATGGGCGGGTACGAGGAGCAAGTTGTTCCTGATGAAGAATATAGGCTTCCCGGTGTTCGGGGAGCATCATGCGTGAGGACTCGAAGATACCGTTTTGCTGCAATTTTTTACTCATTTATAATGACCTCCAATTTTATGAGAACGTTCATGGGCTTGCGCGGACGAGCAGAGGGAGGATGCCCGCATAATGGCGGTATCTCCGTACCTGCGCTTGATATCATCCGTGGCACGCTCCAGTTCTCTTTTGCGTTCGCGGTCATCAAACCAGGACAGCTGTACTTCGGAATCAGGCACTAGTCCGGTCAGTGACACGCTGATGCGGCGGATGGGTAATCCGTCCCAATGGCGCAGGAACAGAGCTGCTGCCGCATCGTATACTTCATCCGTAATGTTGGTGGGTTCATTCACCTTCATCTGGCGGGAGAAACCGGTTGGCCGATCATAATCCTGTCCGCGACATCCAACCGAGACCACATGGCCCATGAGTGATTTGTCCCGGGAACGTCGACTGACGAGCTCCGCTAGTTCAAGCAGTACCACTTTGATATCTTCCCAGGAGTCATAGTCCCGGGGCAGCGTCATCTGATGTCCGATCCCCTGCTGCTGATGAGCATAGGTCCCGGGTTTGACCGGGGAATCGTCAATACCGCGAGCGATACGCCACAGTACCTCGCCATTCACCCCCCCAACGTTCTCTTAGTTGGGACAGTGGGGTCTGGGCCAGATCACCAATCGTATGAATGCCCATCTTGTAGAGATGCTGCGCCATGCGGGAACCAACCATGAACATGTCTCGAACAGGCTTTTCCCAGATGGTTGAAGGCAGATCTTTGCGAGGCAGCGTGCAGATGCCTCCCGGGACTTTTTTGGCATACAGATCACAGGCCATCTTGCTAACGACCTTGGTATCACTGATACCGATTCGAATATACACACCCGTCTCATCCATCACCCTCGATTGAATGCTGCGTGCAATCGTCTCGGGACTGCCGAACAGATCCAGGCTTCCGGTGACATCGAGAAACTGTTCATCAATACTATAGGGTTCCACCAGATCCGTGTAAGACTGAAGGATACGCGTAATATGAAGGGACACCCGAATGTACTCGGCCATCCGGGGGCGAACAACAACAACATCTGGACATTTGGCGAGCGCTTCGCCCAGTCGTTCTGCTGTCGTAATTCCATAGGACTTGGCGAGTGGACAGGCCGCAAGAATAATACCCGAACGGCGCGCCGGATCTCCCGCGACTACGAGGGGGCGGTCCTTGTATTCGGGATGTGCAGACTTCTCCACACTGGCATAGAATGACTGGCAGTCTGCCAGCATGATGACACGTCTGTCTTGGCGGGGCATAAGACTTCTCTCCTTATTCGTGATGCTAAGCTCTTATGTTAAGAAGCAATTATTTTCATTTGAACATCGATAATTAACAGTTTATTTACAGTATGGAACAAGTGTTCTTGTTTTATAAGCATATCTGACAATTCGAAATGCGGCAACCGGAATTATTTTGCAAATTGGACACAATTATGGGTTAGCCATATTAGAGGCAGAAATTAGGAAATAAGATGTGCTTTTTTACATTTAATGTGAGAGATCCATGACCTACGGTTGATGACCGGGCGTTCATTTGGGTTTTTGTAAAAGGGTTATAAATGGGTACAGTCCTATAGAGGGGGACTGACGTCCTTTTTTGATTTTCTGCATTTTTCAGAAAACCTTGATGTGACGCGGAATATCGCTGATGCGTTATCGGACTATAGTATCAATTTTGTAATCTTTATGGTTAATACTGTAAAAAGGTCCGCAACTTTAAATTATAACTCGCGTTTAATGGGGTATGTGTTCAAACGGCAAACGTTGCCTGTACCCGCGTTGCACATAACAATAAAGGTTCCAGAAGTGCAAGATCAGCAGGGGATCTAATCCATGCGATTCCAGCAAATATTAGCGTTTGGGAATCAGACGTATCCTGGAGGCTTTCGGGTGCTAGTTGATGGCGCTTTTTACGAATTATGGGCAGAATGTTCCATTTCATGTTTGCTTCCATCAGCCTAGTTACAAATGCAGAGTCTTAGCGCTATAGTGAGAACTACACCGCTGACATCTCTACCAAGCGGACATCCGAAGCGGAAAGATTCGTAAACTTCATGTTGGACCATTCGATGTTGAAGCAGGATGCATATTAGAGAGGTGAGCAATCTAAAGACATGAGCAGACAAAGACGAAGACGCTGGCTATTAACGGTGTTGACAGGAGCAGTGGTGGTGACCGGTGGGATATTTGCCGGATGGCACTATATGCAACCCAAGCTCGTTACGTACACAGCGGATAACGGCACGGAGATGAAATTCAAGACCGATGGAGACCGGTTCATGGAATACGGACCAGATGGAACGTGGAGGGAGATGTTCGTCAAAGGTGTCAACCTGGGCGCAACTTCACCGGGGCATTACCCGGGAGAATTCCCGCTGACCAAAGAGGATTACTTGCGGTGGTTCCAGCAGATCGAGGATCTGGGAGCCAATGTAATCCGGGTATACACGGTTCACGAACCGATTTTCTACTCCGCATTAGTCGAATATAACCGCGGCCGGGAGCAACCGTTATATTTTATACAGGGCATATGGTCACCTGAAGAAGAGCTGATTGAGAAACAGGATGCCTATGCGGCCCATATTGAGCAGACGTTCAAGCAGGAGATTGAAAAGGCCGTATCTGCTGTCTATGGTGATGCGGACATTCCTGCCAAGCAGGGAGAGTCAAGCGGCAAATACAAAACAAATGCAGGAAAATACCTGATGGCCTGGCATGTAGGGACGGAATGGGACCCGGCGATGGTAGACAACACAAACGCAAAACATGCGGACGTGCCGCAGTACAAGGGAGTTCATTTCTCGGCGAGTCAAGAAGCGTCACCGTTTGAGAACTGGCTCGCAGAGCTGCTGGATCATACGGCGGTCCTGGAGAAGAAGTATGGATGGGAACATCCGATGACCTTCACCAACTGGGTAACGACCGATGTGCTGGATCATCCCGGCGAGCCGCTGTATGAAGAGGATCTCGTCAGTGTGGATGCCCGACATATTCAGCCGGAGGCATGGCAGGGAGGTTATTTTGCAGCCTACCATGTGTACCCGTATTACCCGGATCTGTTCCATATCGATAAAACGCTCCAAACCATCAAGGATGAGAACGGTGAGTACAACACGTACAAAAGTTATCTGCGCAAGCTGAAAGCCGAGTTTTCCGATATGCCTGTAATGATTACAGAGTATGGCGTACCCTCTTCTCTTGGTATTTCCCATCTGGGTATGGGAGGACGGAATCAGGGTGGACATAACGAAGTAGAGCAGGGAGATATTGACGCGTCACTGACGCAGGATATCTATGATGAAGGATACTCGGGAGCGATTGTGTTCATGTGGCAGGATGAATGGTTCAAAAAAACATGGAACACGATGCCACTGGAAATCCCGGCTGATCGCCGTGCATATTGGCTGAACGTGCTGACAAACGAGAAGATGTTTGGTCTGCTTGCCATGGACCCGGGTAAACAGGAACAGTTGACCATCGACGGATCACTGGATGACTGGGATGATCTGAAGGTTGAAGAGGTCACGACCTGGCAGGGCCAAGTGGACGGCATTCAGGAAATGAAGATGACTCATGATGAAGCCTATCTGTATATTGGGCTGACCTTGGATCAACCGTTTGACCCGGAGAAGACAGTGCTGCGAATTGGCACAGATACACTTGCTGGAGGCAGTCAGCCTGACAAGTTACTCCCGGGCCGGACACTCAGTGATGGTCTTGAGACAGTAATTACACTGGGGCAGGATGAAGAATCACAGGTGGAGATTGCCAAGGATTATGACTTTAATCAGCGTCTGTACGGCAAAGAAGGATACGATATGCTGCCAGATCAGCAGTCAGATTCCGCAGATAATCCGTTCCACCCATGGAATCTGGCAGTCAGCCTGAGGATGACACCGCCGGATACCCGATCTGCTCAACCGTTCATGAATGAAAAGGTCGGAACATTGAAGCGAGGAACGACGGCTCCCGGCCAGCCTGATACGGATTCATTAACGTCATGGCAGTATAACGGCAATCAGGTGGAGATGCGAATTCCCTGGATGCTGCTTGGGTTCGGTGATCCGAGTTCGCTGCAAGCGATCGACTATGGACCGCTCAAGAATGGACGTGAGTTCTCCACAGTTGCTGTGGAAGGCGTTACCCTCATTCCGTGGTTAACGGACCGCGCCACGAAGAAAGTATCTTGGCCTGGGGGTGAACAGACGACCCTGGATCTGAAGACATTGCCGGTATATAGCTGGCAGCCTTGGGAGCAGGTGCAGTATAGTGAACGCCTGAAGCTAAGCTACGAAAAAATGAAGAAGAGTTATGAAAAAATTCCTAGTTTTCAGATCGAATAAATGAGTATAAAGGAGGACCTTTTCACATGTTTCCAAGTTTGGCTTTGGCCTATCTGTTTTTGTACATCTGTATCGCACTTGTTGTTGTAGGCGTCATCGTATTGTTTGCCATGAAAATGTCCCACAATGGCAAACGACGTAAGACGGCATTTTATGAATTGAAGCAGCGTGACTATTTCACCTATCTGCAAACAGCCTTGACTGAGAATAGTCCACTCAGATTGCCACCAGGCAAACTGGCTCCGCTGGAACGCAGAGTCATTCAGGACAGACTGATTGAATGGATCGACCAGTTCAAGGGTGAGTATCGCGACAAATTAATCGCACTGTGCCGTGAAGCAGGATTCGTAGAGCATGATCTGAAGGAACTGGGCCGTCTGCGTTATGGTCGCCAGATTGATGCAGCTTATCGCTTGGGTGGCATGCGTTGTCCCGAAGCCGTTCCGGGTTTGATGGAATTACTGAAGGATGAGAAACCGGGCCCGATGGCCATTATGATTGGTCGATCCATCTCCAGATGTACGACTCGGCAAGGTGAACTGAAAGACATGCTCGCTTTGCTGTTAACCAAAGGTAAGTCCATTCACCATCTGGCAGCAGATATTCTGCTCGAAACGAGTCTGGATACGAGCAGAATTCTAATTGAATTGCTGGAGGATCGGAATCCTGATTTTGTAAAAGTCGGACTGGTTGCCATGTGGGGACAGGCTGTACCTGAAGTGATGCCTGCACTCGACAGACTGGTAGGCGCAGAACATCAGGATGTACGTGCCGAGGCGGTGAAGCTGTATCTTAGCGCAAGTCCGGCACTCCGGGATGAGACAATCCTGAAGCTGATCCAGGACCCCGATCCGGAAGTTCGCGCCGAAGTGGTACAAGCGCTTGGTTACAAGCATGCATCTGGCAGCATTCCATTGCTGCGCAAAGCGCTTCGGGATGAAGACTGGAGAGTTCGATATAACAGTGCGGAGAGTCTGAGCAAGCTTGGTGAACCGGGATTCGAAGCGCTGTGTCAGGCTGCGGTGCAAGGTACAGTTGCTGAGCGCGAGATTGCGATGCAGCAGATTGAGAGTACCATGCAGCACACGAGAACCGATGACAGAGCTGTAGAGCAGATGATTGCACATAACAAAAAAAGACTGCTGTACGATCGCTATATTGGCCCTGTACGAGAGAACAGAACCAGCAAGAAACGCACAGGTGTCGCTACGGTAGGAGGGGATTACACTGCTTAGGGATCTACTATTAATCTACGGCATGGTCGCAATCTACTATGTTGTTTTTGTAAATACGCTCTATTTTTCCATTCTGGCCTTATCGTTCCGTAACATCTGGACGATCTTCCGGCGGTCGCATTATTCCAAATACAATACATTGTCAGGCTCGGAACTGGTACCTTCCGTTTCTCTGCTGGTACCGGCATACAATGAGGAACTGACGATTATTGAAAATGTGAACTGCCTGATGACGTTGAATTATCCAACGTATGAAGTCATTGTTGTGAATGATGGCTCCAGTGATGCGACACTGAATATCCTGTTGGAAGAATATCGTCTGAAGCCAGTACCCAATACGAAGATTCGGGGCAAGATCGCCTGTCAGAAAATTCGTGGGATCTACCATAACCCGGAGTTCCCGGATCTGTATGTCATTGATAAGGAAAACGGCGGTAAGGCCGATTCCCTCAATGCCGGGATCAACCTGTCCCATTATCCGTTGATCTCTTCCATCGATGCTGATTCTTTGCTGGAGAAAGATGCCCTCATCCGCATGGCACGGATGTATATGGAGAATCCGGAAGAGACGGTAGCCATCGGTGGAGATGTAAGGATCGCCAATGGCTGCAAAATTGAAAACGGGGCAGTGCAAGATGTATCGCTGCCACGCAAGATCTGGCCCATGTTCCAGTCGATTGAATATCTCAAAGCCTTCCTGGGCGGACGGATTGGCTGGAGTCACATGAACGGTCTGATCATTGTCTCCGGTGCCTTCGGTATGTTCCGTAAGGACGCTGTTATCGCCGTAGGTGGATACCGGGATGGTTATCCTGGAGAAGACATGAACATCATCATCAAACTTCACCGTTACATGCTGGAAAACAAATTGAAGTACCGCATTGCCTTCTGTCCTGAGGCCGTATGTTGGACGCAGGCACCGGATTCCTACCGGATCTTGTCCAGTCAGCGTAAGCGCTGGGGCCGCGGGAATCTGAAGAACATGATCGAGAATCGTGGCATGTTGTTCAATCCAAAATATAAGGTTATGGGTATGGTGACCATGCCATATAACGTCCTTTTTGAAGCGCTCAACCCGTATTTCCGGATTACCGGACTTCTGGCTCTCGCTGGATATGTCCTTCTGGATATGACGCAATGGCCGATTCTGGTTCTGTTCGGACTGCTGAACTTTGTGAGTGGTTATCTGCTGAGTGTAGGCGCACTTGTCCTGGAGGAGATTGCTTTCAAACGTTACAACAAACTCTCCGATCTGGTCAAAATGCTCGTCTACTCCGCGCTGAAATTCGTGGGTTACCACCAGCTCGGCGTACTGTGGAGATTGCAGGGACATGTGCAGTTCATGCAAAACAACAACTCATGGGGTACCATGACACGTCAAAGCTGGTCCGAGGATGAGAAGAAAACAAGCGAAGCCGCTTGATTAAAGAATAATCAAAGCAATTATATGTCCAACTAGACATTTACACGATAACGGAGAGGGCAGAAAAAGTCTGAAGAAGCGAAGCGTGCACCTAAAAGCTTTCTGAAAGAAAGCTGCATCGAAAGCATACGCTTATCCCCGGATTTCCCCTTGTATAAAGGAATCAAAAAATCTGGGGATAACAGTGATCGAAAGGCTGTTCTGTCATCGGAGTGTCAGTGTAAATAATATTTTTTGGACTTATAGATAATCGAGGAGAAGGGTGGAAAAGAACATGCCAAATACGGCGACATTGCAGCGTGAGGCTGCCGTTAATGTGTACCGAAGTGTAGAACAGGGATTGAAGGAAACGGGTGCCGAAACATGCGGCTTAATGTTCATCCATTGTGCAGGAAACTCTCAACCTGAGCAGCAGGTCAGGACACATCTGGAACAAACGAGTGAGTCTGCCTTCCAGGTGTGGAAGGATGGGGCTACCCAAGCGATTGCCGTCCTGCTGCCAGGTTTGTCACTGGATGAAGTTCATTATGAAGGACTTCGGATCAAACATGAGTTGCAAGAGACTGTACCCGGTGCCGATCCACAGATTACACTGGCCAGTTTCCCGGAAGGGGAGCGCCCTTCGAAGGCAACTATTCAGCATATGGCTGAGTCCTCGAAGCTCGTAGATTCGTCGGAAATTCATATCTACACGCTGGACAATACGGCGGACGAGCCGGAACGAATTTTGATTGTGGACAACGATCCGACGGTACGCGAATTCCTGCAATTGCGGTTGAAGATGCAGGGATACGAAACCTATGAAGCCGTTGATGGACTGGCTGCACTGGAGTTGATCGAGAAAGTCACACCAGATCTGGTGCTCACCGAACTGAATCTGTATGGCATCGATGGTCTGCCGTTCATCCATCATATTCAGAATCTGGAGATGGAGCAGCCGCCCAAAATTGTCGTGTTGACCGAGCAACGTGTCGAGCAGACGATTAGTCAATGTTTCCGCAGCGGAGTCGATGATTACATGACTAAACCGTTCTCGCCTGTAGAGCTGGATGCCCGAATCAGACGCTGCCTGCATTAGAAGACGGCTTGAATAAGCTGATTGTGTGAAGTGCAAAGTAAGAGCTTTTTTTACACTATGAATCAGATAGATTAGAGCAACATTTAGAGCACAGACACTCATCTATTTATATGGATTTTAAGCACCACCAAATACACTGCCCGGAGGGAATATCATGGAGAATCAACAATTCCACACATTACTGAATGCGATTGAAAATAAAGAAGCTGTACTCGGCGTCGTCGGGCTCGGTTACGTAGGACTTCCACTTGCCGTGGAAATGGTCAATCAAGGTTTCACGGTAATCGGAATTGATCTGGATGCGTCCAAAGTAGAAAGTATCTATCAAGGAGATTCCTATATTCACGATATTTCGTCCGATGAGTTGAAAAAAGTAATGCAAAGCGGCCGTTTCCAGCCAACGACAGATTACAGTATGCTGCGCGTTATCGACGCACTCAGTATCTGCGTACCGACACCACTTAGTGAGAATCAGGACCCGGATACGTCTTACATCGAGACCGTTGTAGATCAGATCAAACTGCACATGAAACCAGGCATGCTGATTACGCTGGAGAGCACCACTTATCCAGGTACAACCGAAGAACTGATCCAGCAGCAGCTGGACAAGATCGGACAAGAAGCAGGTAAAGACTATTTCCTCTGCTTCTCGCCTGAGCGTGTGGACCCGTCGAACGGACGTTTCACAACATTTAATACGCCGAAAGTAATCGGGGGCACAACTGAAGCTTGCTTGAAGCTCGGAACAGCGCTATATGGAAAATATGTAGAAACCGTAGTACCGGTATCCTCACCAAAAGTGGCTGAGATGTCCAAACTGCTCGAGAACACATTCCGCAGTGTGAACATTGCCTTTGTAAATGAAATGGCGATGATGTGTGACCGCATGGGCATCGATATCTGGGAAGTTATTGACGCGGCGGCGACGAAACCATTTGGTTTCATGCCATTCTATCCAGGCCCAGGCATCGGTGGACACTGCATTCCACTTGATCCGATGTACCTGTCATGGAAGGCCAAAGGCTTCCGTTTCTATAGCAAATTCATTGAGCTGGCGCAATCCACCAATGACAACATGCCATATTATGTGCTAAACAAAACGTCAACGATTCTGAACGAATACGCTAAATCCGTACGTAAATCCAATATTCTGCTCCTCGGTATGTCGTATAAACCAAATATTGCCGACCTGCGTGAATCACCAGGACTGGAAGTATATGAACTGTTCAAGGAAAGTGGAGCTAACGTTAGCTACTACGATCCACATGCGGATTCCTTCCAGGACAAACATGGCGAGACCGTACACAGCGAAGCGTTCAATCTGGAACAGTTCAAGAAGTACGATTGCATCGTGCTGATCACCAACCACAGCGATTTGCCTTACTTTGATATTGCCGAGATGGGTGTACCGATTCTGGATACACGTAATGCGTTCCGTTCATACACACATCCGCATATCTACAAGAT
This sequence comes from Paenibacillus sp. FSL R5-192, assembly GCF_000517845.1. Classification (NCBI taxonomy): domain Bacteria; kingdom Bacillati; phylum Bacillota; class Bacilli; order Caryophanales; family Paenibacillaceae; genus Paenibacillus; species Paenibacillus sp. FSL R5-192. The sequence goes on from NZ_ASPR01000079.1 coordinate 261,818, forward strand.
TGGTCACTCGGTACAGCATCCTGTGCTTGAACCAAGTGAAGCGTTGCTCGTCTGAGGAAATATATGAGGCAACGGGGCAAACTGGTGGGTATGGCGAAATGGGCCATTCTGGCTGTGGTGTTGTGCCTGCTGCTTCTGTCCTGGATGTTCAAATGGTTCTCGGCAGAGGAACACAAAGCGACCTGGCTGTGGGACGCGTCCATTATTGCAGAGCAGACACCTGAGATTATTGCTTTTTCCAAAGAACAGGGCGTGGATACCATCTTCCTGCAAATCCAGGATGAGGTTCCTGACGCAACATACCGCAAATTCATTGCGGCTGCCCGACAGGCTGAGATTGAAGTGCATGGACTTAACGGTCATGCAGACTGGGCCTATGAGGAGAAGCGGGATGAAGGGCTTGCTTTTATTGAGCGAGTACGAGCATACAATGCGGCTTCCGCCAAGAATGAACGCTTCCAAGGTATTCAACTGGATGTGGAGCCGTATCAGCTGAAGCGCTGGGAGAACGAGGAGAGCAGCGTCATTGCAGAGTGGCAGGACAACATGAAGGCCTGGACAAAAGCCGGCGAGGATGCCGGACTGTACATGAGTGCTGCCATCCCGTTCTGGCTTGATGCCCGTCAGTCGGCTGAAGGTGATGGTACATTCAGTCGCTGGGTGATCTCTCATTTCGATGCGGTGGCCATTATGGCTTACCGGGATAGTGGGCAGCAGATGTATGATCTGTCCAAGGAAGAACTGGACGAAGCGGATGATCTCGGCAAGAAAGTCTGGATCGGAGCGGAACTCGCGGATACACACGAGGGGGATCACCTGACCTTTTTCCGTAAACCGGTTAGCAATATGAATGAAGAGATGGCAAAGGTGTTTGATCTCGGTTCCTCTCATTCTTCTTTTGCAGGTGTGGCAGTGCATCATTATGAAGCATGGTATGCCAAGAAGAACGGTATTCCGCTTGCGCGCAAGAATGAGGAGAAGGAATAGCGTTAGGTCAACGTAAAAAAGTTTCTGGTTTCGGGTACGTACGGTCAAGACTATAGTATAGAAAGAAGGCAAGTCCCGGGTAGATGGGGCTTGCCTTTTTGGTGGTGGATTTCGTAATGGGTTTGGCAGCACTATGATGTGCAGGATATGAAACTCAGGAGTCCGTTGTACTTTGGTAGAGGCAACATCTTACCCACAGCACACAAGGCGTGGTGCATGAGGCATGGAGTATAGGCTGAGGAGCGAAAGTCGCTCCCTCATTCTTTCGTGCTCTCCGCTGTGCGATAGCGATTGGGCGGCAGACCAACTTGCTTTTTGAACGCTTTAGAGAAGGAGAACAAGTCCGGGTAACCTACCGAATGAGCCACTTCAGTTAAGCTTAGCGGCGTCTGCACAAGTAGACGTTTGGCTTGGGTCATTTTCAATTGCTGGATATATTGCACAGGGGACAGACCATAGGCTTTGCGGAACTGTTTGGCAAAATGGGTTCGATCCACACCCGCATGAGCGGACACACCTTCCACGGAGATGCCGCCTGCAAAATGAATGTCCATGTATTCCTTGCCTTTCTGGAGCCAAGGTGTAGCTGAATCCGGTTGCAATCCTTTGGTTGCGGGGGAGCGGGCAATCCGGTCGAATAGAGTTAGAAACCGGGTGAGTCGTCCCAGATCACTCGCTCCGTCCTGCGGTTTGCGAACATCCTCCATGAATGAGCGCATGGCACTTGCAGTCTCCGGGGTAAGTACACCTGAACGGTATGGTGAGTCGGGTGTAAGTCCAATTCGGGAAAGCAGTTCGGCTGCATGTGCACCATCAAAGGCAATAAATATTTTCTGCAACGTATCCTCGGGGTCCGTCCAGTACTCATGGGTAACATGTGGGAACAGACAGAACGCATCCCTGGCACGAAGGGCGTGACGCTGTCCGTTCTGTATGAATGTACCTTCCCCCTCCAGCACAAATAGCAAATAATAATAAGGTGTAGTGCGCGGGCCAATATGATAGTTGGTCTTGGCTATATTACGGCCGATGCGGATCGGCCAGGCGCCACCAGCTTTCTCGAATTCAGATGGAGTGAAGAAAATAATATCCAAAAACTCATGGTGGTCCTCCTTCATGCTCTCGGTCATCAGGAACACCTCTTTATTGTATAAGTATCGTTTGTACATTCCAAAAGTTTCGCTTACAGATGTAGTTCAAAAAGTCCACTTTTGATTACGAATCATGCCTAGTGGCATCATCAACATCGAAGCTGAAATTCAGCCGAAATAAGCGGGAGGCTTACGAAGTATGTTTCCTTTGGAAAAATTGTGGTTGCTCACGTAGTTTTCCTACGCTCCACTACTCCATTTCTAGCTTCATTCCATCTTCTCGGTACTAAAAACCAGACTTTTTGAACATATATTTAAACCTATTATACAGGTGGGTTTTATATATATTCAAGATCAGGAAGACCTAAATCTGAGAAAAGACCACAAAATGACAAAATAAAATTGCCGCGAAATGACATTGCTCACAGACAAATCAATTGTTATGATGTCCATACCTATTAAACCAAGTTAATTAATCGGCATTTGGATACCTACTTTGAAAATGAGTTAGAAATTAGGCACACTTTAAAAAATAAGTTTTAAACGAGTGCAAACGTAGTGGAGGGGACGAAATCGATTCTGAAGAAACGTAGTGTTCACCTTTATCATTGAACTTTAACCTTTAAAAAGGAGAATCAAAAAAATTCAAGGATAACAGTGATCGAAAGAACGATTCGTAACCGGAACGGCCAAGTGGCAGAACAATGATCTTATTTTTAACATGAGACTTTATTTATTCATAGAAGGGATTGACTTTTGTGAGCGAACAGGAAGAAATGAAGTTTGGATGGTTTTTGCCTACAGCAGGGGATGGTAAGTATGTAGGGGTTGCCCCGGAGCGGGAGCCAAGTTTGGATTATCTGGTCGATGTGGCACAGACGGCGGAGAAGGCAGGATTCGAATTTGTACTGATTCCGACAGGGGGAGCCTGTCTGGATGCGTGGGTGGTTGGCTCGGCTGTGATGAGTCACACGAAGACATTGCGTCCCCTTGTCGCCATTCGCCCGGGATTGGTTACACCTGTACTCGCTGCACGAATGGGAGCCGCACTGGATCAGCTCTCTGGTGGTCGCGCCATGATCAATGTGGTGACAGGCAGTTCTGTTCGCGATTTGGAGGAGCTCGGCGATCCACTGGCACATGCGCATGATGAACGGTATGTGCGGGCGAGCGAGTATATGGAAGTCATGAAGCGTTCATGGACCCAATCGACAGGACTAAATCTGACGGAGTTTGCAGGAAGTGGTTCAAAATCTGGCGCAGATGCACCCAGTGATCCCAATCCTGAATTCAACGGCCAGTATTATAATTTCAAAGGACCGGTAGGCATGCCGGAGACGGTGCAAAATCCACATCCACCATTTTATCTGGGAGGAAGTTCTCCGATAGCGAAGAAGGTCGCCGTAGAACATGCGGATACGTTCCTCATGTGGGGTGAGCCCCATGACTGGATTCAGGAGCAGATTGAAGAGATTGAGGTCATCCGACAGCAGGTGAAAGAGGAGACCGGACAAGATCGTCAGCTCCGTTACGGCATGCGTGCTCAGGTACTCATTCGGGATACCGAAGAAGAAGCATGGGCAGCAGCTTGGGAGATTATTAGCAAAGTACCACCAGAAGCGATTGAGAAAGCCAAAGCCGCTTTTGCCGAGACGGATGCAACCAACCAACGCAGACAGAACGAGTTACGTGAACTGTCCGAGAAGCAGCAGTTTGTCGTAGGTCCCAACCTGTGGACAGGCTTGTCCGTTGTGCGTTCCGGCGGTGCGATCCTTATTGTAGGTACAGCCGAACAGGTCTCAGAGCGTTTGATGGAATATGGAGATCTCGGCGTTACGACTTTTATTCTGTCCGGTTACCCGCATCTGGAAGAGGCCGAAATCTTCGGACGGACCGTGATGCCTATCATTCGCGAAAAATGGAAAACAAGACAGAAGCAGCATCAAGTTACTACTAACTAAGTAAGTTCAACTAATCTTTTTATACGAAAACGGAGAGGGCAGAACCGATCTGAAGAAGCGGAGCGCTCGCCTTTATACCCGGATTTTAACCATTGAAAGAAATGATTCAAAGAAATCCGGGGATAACAGCGATCGGAAGATGGTACTGCACTCGGAGTGCCCCGTGTAAAAACTTTCGTGCAACTTACATTAATCATCCTCAGGAGGTCGTCTTTCATGAAAAAAAATAAAAAATTGATCCTGCCGCTTGTCAGTATGCTGGTGATGTCCATCCTGCTGTCAGCTTGCGGCGGTGGGGATAACGCGTCATCTGGAGAGAACGGCTCCTCGGGTTCAGGTAAAGTTACGATCAGCTTCATGCACTGGCGTGGAGAAGATGTGGAAGCACTGAACAAAACCATTGACGCTTTTGAGACAGCTAATCCGAACATCAACGTGGAGATGCAGACACTGCCTTCCGATCAATATCAGTCCACCGTACAATCCAAAATCAGTGACGGTTCGGTAGGGGATGTATTTGCATCCTTCCCGGGTGCACAGTTCGAAGCTTTCACCAGAGCCGGCTTGTTCACTGATCTGACTGGATCCTCGTTCCTGTCGGCCTACAATTCAAAGCTGATTGAATCAGGACAGCATGATGGCAAGCAATATGCGATTCCGTACCAACTCGTATATAACGATCCAATCTATAACGTAAAACTGTTTGAACAATACGGCTTGACGCCACCGACCGATTGGGAAGGCTTCCTGGCCCTTTGCCAGAAGCTGAAAGACAATGGCATCATTCCGATTGCTTTTGCCGGAGCTGACATTGGCCCAGGGCAATTCATGAATACGATGGTGATGAACAATGCACCGAGTGACGACATTTTTACCAAAGTAGAAGCGGGCGAAGCCAAACTGACGGATGAGTTTTGGGTGAAAACATTGACTCAAATCAAGGAACTGAACGATAAAGGTTACTTCCAACAGGATGCACTGGGTACCAAAGACCCTGCGGCGGGCGCACTGTTTATTCAAGAGAAAGCAGCGATGCTGGCAAGTGGATCATATCAGTTGGCTCAGAACAAGCAGCAGAATCCTAATCTGGAGCAAAAACTGCTTGCACCAATTACGGTAAGTGCAGATCAAGCGAAGTATGAAGGAGTGCATACCACTACGTTCATGCTCGCGGTGAACAGCAAGTCAAAACATCCGGAAGAAGCGAAGAAGTTCCTCGAATTCCTGAGCAATCCCGATGTAGCGAGTGACTATGCCAACCAGACGGGACAGAATGTAACGGTGAATGATGTGAAGTACGATACGCCTGAGCTTCAGGTAGCCGGAGAATGGGCGAGCAAAAAGACCGTGTTCCAGCCACGGTTCACCATCCTGAACGGAGACAATCAAAAAGCAGTAACCAACTCCATCCAGGCTGTACTGAGCGGCACTTCTCCAGAAGAAGCAGCACAGCAGGCACAAGCGATCATTGATCAGCATATCGGGAAATAAACGATGAAAAACCGTCTTCAGCTATCCCTGTTTCTGATCCCTGGGTTGCTGCTGTACGTTGGATTGTTCGTATTTCCTACATTGACGGGGCTGTTCTATTCCTTTACGGACTGGGATGGGGTATCCCCGTCGTATGCATTTGTAGGGCTGGATAATTACAAGGACAGTCTCAGCAGCATCGTATTCCGCAAAGCCTTTGGTAACAACGTGGAGTTCATGTTAACGGTTGTTATTGCACAAACCTTTATTTCACTTGTCCTGGCCCTGCTCCTGGTACGCAATACCAAGACACGCATTGTGCTTCGGGCGTTGTATTTCCTGCCTGCGATTCTGTCCTCCGTATCGGTTGGACTGATCTGGGCATTTATGTATGATCCATCCATTGGATTGATCAACTACGGACTGAATGAAGCGGGGATGAGCGGCATCGCTCGTAACTGGATTGGTGATCCGAAGATCGCCATCTATTCCATCGCTGCGGTCCAAGTCTGGGCCCATGCTGGACAGATGATGATTGTATTCATCGCAGGTCTGCAAGGCATTCCGGCAGAACTGTATGAAGCGGCTCGCATGGACGGCGGCAGCAAATGGCAGGTATTCCGTACCGTGACCTGGCCACTGCTGGCACCTTCGGCAACGATTGTTGTGGCCTATACGACCATTCAGTCGTTCAAGGCATTTGACCTCATTTTCACCATGACGGACGGAGGACCGAACTACGCAACTGAAATTTTGACAACATATATCTATCATACCGCCTTTGGCAGCTATTCATTTGGTCTGGCTTCTGCCGGTTCCATGATCTTCCTGGTGTTGCTCGCGCTCTTGACGCTGTTGCAGTTCAAGGCACTGCGTGCCGACCGGGTAAGTTATTGAGGTTGATGTTGGAGCATTCATCCTGCAATCGAGGCAGAAGGGAGTTCACATGTTTTTAAAATGGTTCAATCGCCTGATCCTATTGGTGTACGCGCTACTGATTCTGGTCCCGCTGTACTTTGTATTTGTATCTTCGTTCAAAACAAGCAGCAACTTCTTCACCAGTCCATTCAGCTGGCCGGACCCGTTTACATGGGATAACATCACTGGCATGTTCCGCAATCAGCCGATGTGGCAATATTTCGGGAACAGTCTGGTCGTGACGCTCGGTACGGTTGCAATAGAGTTATTGCTGAGTAGCATGATCGCCTACGCCATTGTCCGCTGGGGCGGCAGTGTAGGCAAAATCGTGTTTGCTCTGTTCGTAGCTGGTCTGATTGTTCCTTCCCAAGTGAGCATGCTGCCGATCTATTCCCTTACACGTACACTCGGGTGGTCGGACAGTCTCACGGGATTGATTGTCGTATCCGCGGCTATGCTGATGCCTGTCTCTGTATTTATGCTGACAGGTTTCATGCGCATGCTTAATTCGGAGATTCTGGAAGCGGGCAGTATGGATGGAGCTAGTGAATGGAGACTCTATACGCGAATTGCACTGCCACTGGCTGCACCTTCGCTGGCGGCAACGGCTACGTTCCTGCTCGTCATGGTATGGAATGACTTGCTTATTCCGATGCTGATGCTCAGCAGTAAGTCCAAGCTCACTTTACCTCTCGCGCTTATGCAGTTCCGCGGGGAATACGTGACGAACTATCCGATGATGCTTACAGGTGTGCTGGTAACGGCCATTCCGATGATCGCGTTGTTCCTTCTACTCCAGCGTTACTTTGTAGCAGGTCTGACAGCGGGTTCACTCAAGGGGTGAGGTATCGCAGGAATCGGAGGGAAAAGCTTATTTTGCATTGATTTCTGGAGCATTCTGCATAATAATGATTTAGTGTCAGAATGACTACATAGAGATCAAGGGAGCTATAAGTGATGAGCAAACTGGAAGTATTGCGGAATCCCAAGCAGCGTAAGCTGCTGTTCAGTGCCGGCATGAGTTGGCTGTTTGATGCGATGGAAGTTGGTATGATCTCCTTTATCGTGGCTGCACTCGCCAAGGAATGGAGTCTCAGTCCCGGACAAGTTGGCGTGCTTACGAGTATTAACTCGATCGGTATGGCGCTCGGTGCTTTGCTTGCAGGTGCACTTGCGGACCGTTTTGGACGGAAGGCCATTCTGATGTGGACCTTGTTAATCTTTACGATTGCAAGCGGTCTGTCTGCACTGGCGACTGGATTTGCCGTATTGTGTGCACTGCGTCTGGTTGCAGGTATTGGACTTGGCGGAGAGCTGCCCGTGGCATCTACACTGGTATCGGAGTCGATGCCAACAGCGGAACGGGGACGTGCCGTTGTATTATTGGAAAGTTTCTGGGCAGGGGGCTGGATTGTATCCGCGCTGATTGCGAACTTTGTTATCCCGGAGTACGGATGGAGAATTGCCTTTGCCATTGGTGCGCTTCCGGCGTTCTATGCACTGTATCTGCGTCGTGCCATTCAGGACCCGCCACGGTACAAGAATCATACCAAGCTTCATAAAATCACGTTCCGCGAAAAAGTGGCTACCGTCTGGTCAGCACCACATCGCCGTACAACGTTGATGCTCTGGATTTTGTGGTTTACCGTCATTTTCTCTTATTATGGTATGTTCCTGTGGCTGCCTTCGGTTGTAATGGCAAAAGGATTCACGTTGGTTAAAAGCTTCCAATACGTGCTGATCATGACGATCGCACAGTTGCCAGGCTACTTCACCGCGGCGTACTTCATTGAACGTTACGGGCGCAAGTTCGTACTTGTTGTGTATCTTACCTTGACTGCATTCAGTGCGATTGCGTTTGGACTGGCGACAACGGAAGCGACGATCCTGACCGCAGGAATCTGTCTTTCCTTCTTCAATCTGGGAGCCTGGGGTGGTCTGTACGCCTACAGCCCGGAATTGTATCCAACTTCCGTTCGTTCGACAGGTGTTGGACTTGCCACATCGGTTGGCCGAATCGGGGGCGTACTGGCTCCATTAATGGTCGGTATGCTGGTTCAGCGCGAAGTAGCGATCAGCCTAATTTTCACAATTTTCTTCGTGACAATCCTCATTGGCGCAGCAGCTGTACTGTTCTGGGGCCGGGAAACGAAGGGCCAGGAACTTGCTGAGTAATTGTCAATAAATACAACGCAACTTTTGTACGGGTCTGCCTGCCTACGGAAATAACGGGTTGGACAAGCGGTATATGGTTGATACAAGAAGGGGCATGACCATGGTGTGACCATGGGCTCATGCCTCTTTTTGTTATGTTCAGCGTCGTTTTTTCACTGCGTCATCGGTCCGATAGACTTCATTTTTTCTATATCCTATAATGACACTCGGGATGTCCAACCGTGAGGATTCAGGAGGAAGATGTGGGATCTGGATTCAGAAAAGTGGAGGTTAATGGAATGTTGAAGAATAATATTGGAATGGATCAACCGAATGAAATCAATGAAAAGAATATGATAAGTGAATTAGATAGCGTGAGTGAGATGAAAGAGATGAAGGTGGTTAGCCATATGAACAGTAATGAACGCACTACAGTTGATAGCACGAATGAGGGGTTAGATCTGTTAACGTTTGCTGACAACATGGAACCTATCACTGTCAGTCGGAAAGTCACTCATGGGAAGGGGAACATGGCTGGCAAAAGAGCGGGGCGGGTCAGCATGCTTCTCGGTGCCTGCGCATTGACGCTGGGATTAACCGTGGCAGCTCCTTCTGCGGGAGCACAGAAGTTGGAACAGGGCGTTCGTAGCGAGCATGTGCTGCAATTGCAGGAGCAATTAAGCGATCTGGGGTACTTTGACGCAGGATTGACCGGTTATTACGGTACGATTACCAAAGGTGCTGTCCGCAAGTTCCAACAGGCGCAGGGGCTGAGTGCAGACGGCGTTGCAGGTCCAGCGACGCTGAACAGGCTGAACAAAAAGGCCAAAGCCGAAGGCGAGACACTGCGCCAGTTGGCGAAGCTGATCCATGGTGAAGCGCGCGGCGAATCTTTTGAAGGGCAAGTCGCTGTAGGAGCGGTTGTGTTGAATCGGGTACATTCGAGTGAATTCCCGTCGTCTATTTCGAAGGTTATTTTCCAGAAAGGGCAATTCACGGCTATAGACGATGGCCAGTTTAATACCAAGCCAACCCAGACCTCTTACAGGGCTGCTCGCAAGGCTTTGAACGGTGCTGATCCGACGAACGGAGCGCTCTATTATTACAATCCGAAGATTGCCACTTCGGTGTGGAGTAAGAGCAGGCCGACGCTGCTGACGATTGGTCAGCATGATTTTACGAGATGAGATAGTTTGAGTTTATAGATAGAACAAATGTATTTTCTTAATACAACAAGCAACCCCGGCTGTATGCTGCTCATCTGCAGGTACATGGCCGGGGTTTAATAATTATTATATCGTGGAAAAATGGTATCTTAAAATTGAAGAAAATATAAGTTTAATATTACTTCTGGACCGTGAAAGGGATATTCAATGAAGTAGGCTCTACAATGGTTTCTCCAGTATCATAGTCATAGATTCTATTGAAAACCAATTCAATGGATTCCAGCTTGTCGGGGTCATCTGTGTATACTAAACCATAGCCCATATTATCCATGACTACGCCGTCATATTGATGATAAACATAGGGTTTTCTCATGAAATTACGATCCGCTGAGATGGGTTTGCCAGTGTTCGGATGGATGGAATTCAAACCGTAAAATCCGATATTTTGATCCGTTGTATTTTCCACACTGTAGATGATTTTGATATAAGTTATTTTAGGACCGATATCTTCTTGATTCAGAATAGAAATGTTTTTACGAGTATCATCTGGAATATCACTAGCCTCTAATAATTGAGCATCCATCATATGAATAGTTAAAGGGCCGAATTCAATACTTTGCTTCAGAGGGACAGTTTTTAACAATTTTAATTGTCCGCCGTAATCAAATGTACCTGTATCTCCGGATTTGGATAGAAGCGGTGGTAGTGCGCTTTCCAAAAGCTTGTCCTGAAGAATTTTAGCGGCCTGCTCAAATTGATTATAGTCTGGTTCAAGTCCTTTGTATGTTAGTTCAGAACGGAAAGGCTTTAAACCGGATTCCAAGACAAGTTCAGAATAAGCAGGGTGAGGCTGTAACGGATTGACTTCCAGTTGTGTAGATGTGGCATCATTGGAGCTGTCTGAACCGCCCAAAAGTGCGAGAGCGAGCAGTAGTTGAACAATAAACATAAGAAGCGGCACCCTTTCTCTTAGACCCTATTAATTTAAATGCATTTTATTTATAATCATAACAAAACAGATCATGGTGACTCATGAGAATATCGACCCAACTTCAGGTAATAGCATATTGACAAGTTTTGATCTGATATAGTAGCAAGGGCCTATTCCTAATAAGCGGGTTCAATCAGTTTGGTGAATTTCGGATCATTAGAATATAAATTAAAGTTAGGGTGAGTAAAATGAAGTTGCTAAAGACCTCATTAGTTATAATGGTAGTAGTGGTCATTGCTTCTTTTTCATGGTATGGCTCTTATAAGAGTGACATGAAGAAGCTGGAGGATGAATTGAGAACATATTTAACCGTCGAAAAAGGAATAGATGAGAATACGATTATAAGCATCACCGCTCGTCGAAGCAAAATGCCGATGTATCCTGTTGTCGTCAAATTCAAGGACAATCCGCAGGAATATATCTACAACTTTACAGATGAATGGATTCAGCTGACTCCTAATCCGAATGAATAAAGCAATCATACTTACTAAGACAAAAGAAGATATTATGCTTCACCATTTGATTCGCCTGTCCAATCCTGGAAAATGGATAACGATAAAAACAACGGTAGATTAAGGATGGATTAACACGATGAGAATTATCATATTACCAGCTAAAAAGATGAAGATCGACACCGATCTTATGGCTATCGCGCAGATGCCGCAATTTATAAATTACTTATATTCAAACACGAAAAATACCTCAGCAGATCAAAGATTGGCTAACTAAAAAAGGGATTGGATTCAAGGGATTTTTAGATTAAAGATAAGGGGGATTTTGCATGTCTGTTTCAATATCCATTGAAATAAGTTTATCAAAGCAAATCTCAAGAATGACTATTCTTCGCAAACTCGAAGATTTCGGTTGGTCTTATAACGATCAAGGAAAAGTAACTTATCTACCGATTGGAGATGATAATTACTTTAATTGGCAGAATAAATCAATTCCTCTAGAGGAGTTACTAAAGATTTTAGTCATAAAGGATAATCAAAAAGAATTAATTGGAGTGGCAATGACTTGGAAAGATACTGATGTAGGGGGAACATTTTTAATTAAAGAGAATGGTACCATACTTATGAGTCCTGATATCAATCGAAAAGTCCTTGATGTAGAAAGTTATAACAGTATAACTGACGTAAATTGGTATGTAACTAAACTAATACCTGTATTTGGTCAATTATTTGAGTCTATGTCTTATAATGAACATGTATAATATAATTTCCTACGCTTAAACCTTGGGGCAATGTCCTTAAGGTTTTTTCTTTTTGGCCGATAGAATTGAAGTTTCTAAAAGGATCACTGATTGTACTTATATTAGTTGTCATAGCTTCTGTCACATGGTACGGCTCATATAAAAAGGATATGAAGGAGCTTGAAGATGGTTTAAGAAACGTATTTAATCGTTGAAAAGGGTATGGATGAACATGATATTATTAGCATCACCGCTCGTCGAAGTAAAATGCCACAGTATCCTGTAGTCGTCAAATTGGAGGATAACCCACAGGAATATGTATACACCTACAGAGAAAAGCAATGGGTACAACTATGGCCTGATCCATAATAGCCAGATGAATTATTGATCACTTTCTTTTATCGGAATAACCGGGTACAGGATGTCACTGACTCACCATTTTCTTCACTAATTAACCTAATAGTAGTTTAAGCACGGAACATCCTTGAAACCTAATACGAATTTACAAAGTATATATAAAGAAGGATATAATTAGTTACCATTTATAAATTTGTACTCGGTTACATCCATAGAGGGGAGGACGGATATGCCATTTATTGGGGGAATCATTTTAATTTTTATCCTAGCATTTATTCTATGGTCATTAATGTTCCCGCTATTCAATAAAATAGGTAGTAGAATTTTGAAGAAATACAATAAATTCAAACAAGAGGAGAATGGTGATGAAAAATTCAAAGACGTTTAGGGTAGGGGCAATTGCGGTTGCATTAGTTATTATTGTGGGAGTGCTAATGGTGACCTTCTTTTTAACACGAATTCCTAATGGATATGTTGGGGTCGTTTATTCACCAAATGGAGGCGTAAAAGATAGCACACTGAGTCAAGGGTGGAAACTCGTTGGAGCGTTTGATAAAGTGACGAAATATCCTATCCGAATTCAAACGGTGGAATACAGAGATATTCAGATTGCTACTTCTGACGGGAAAAACATCACAATCGATTTTGCTTACAACTACCAAGTAGAACCAAGTAAAGTATCTTCTATCTTTAATACATTTGGGCCAATTAGCATTCAAGAAATTGAGGATACATATCTCAAAACACGTTTCCGTGACGCAGCTCGTAAGGGGATTTCCAAGTTTACAGTCATTGATGTTTATGGTGAAAAGTCATCCGAAGCAGGAGTAGACGTGCAACAACGTTTTTCTGATGACGTTAAAGAATTAGGCTTTATTGTATCCAACGTTACTGTAGGTGTTCCTCAACCTGACGCCAAGACTCAGGAAGCAATCGATAAGCGTGTTGAAGCTTCTCAAGAACTGGAACGTAAAACGACTGAACTGGAGATCGCCAAGAAAGAAGCAGATCGCAAGCGTGTGGAAGCGCAAGGTAATGCAGACAAACTATTGATCGAAGCAGAAGGTCAGGCTAAAGCAAATAAAGAGCTTCAACAATCATTATCGAGTCAACTCGTTGAATATGAAACCATTAAGAAATGGGATGGAGCACTTCCCTATGTAAGTGGGTCAAATACGCCAATGATTCAATTGCCGACTACAAAAACAGAGCAAAATAGCGGCGGGGGGAGCGTATCTCCCTAATAGCGGTTTGAAATGCATCCCTTGCTTTCTCACCAATTGAATGTGTTGAATTCTAATGAACAAGCCGGTCCAATCGTGGGCTGACTTGTTCATTTTAAGTCTTTTCAAAGGTACCATGAGGGATTTAGTTAAGCCTTGGCATTGGATTCGCCTGTCCAATCCTGTACAATGGATAACGACAAAAACAACGGTAGATTAAGGATGGATCAGCACGATGAGAATTATCATATCACCAGCTAAAAAGATGAAGATTGATACCGATCTTATGGCTATCGCACAGATGCCGCAGTTTATAAACGAGTCAGAACAGCTATTGAGTCTGCTTCAAAAGTTATCCTATGACGAACTCAAAGCGATGTGGAAGTGTAACGATGCAATCGCCGAACAGAACGTGGAGCGGATTCAGAATATGAATATAAAAGCAAATCTTACACCAGCCATCTACGCCTATGAGGGCATTCAGTATCAGTATATGGCTCCAGGTGTTTTTCAAAATGAGGAACTGGCGTATCTTCAACAGCATTTACGTATATTATCCGGTTTTTATGGCATGTTGCGGCCTTTGGATGGGGTTACCCCTTATCGGTTGGAGATGCAGGGCAAGCTGCAAGGTCCGGGTTTCAAAACGCTCTATCAATTCTGGGGTAGCAAACTCGCAGATCAGCTTCAATCAGAAAGCAACTACATCCTAAATCTGGCTTCCAAAGAGTATAGCAAAAATATTTTACCTTTTCTGAGTGAGGAAACCCGATTCATTACTTGTGTATTCGGACAGATGATCAATGGGAAGCTTGTCGAAAAGGCAACCTGGGCCAAAATGGCCAGAGGTGAAATGGTGCGTTATATGGCAGAGCACAAGATTACAGATGTGAAAGACGTAAGCAACTTTGATCGGTTGAACTTCGCTTTTTCAGAAGAACGATCCGACGAGAGTACGTATGTATTCATACAAGCAGAGGGAAAGTAGCCTGCTGTACAACGGTGGGTTCCTATACAAATTTCGCCCTTTAATGTCACAACAAGAAAAGACGCAGGGGATGTATATCCCTGCGCCTGATCAAGAATCAAATCCATGTCCAAAGCTGCTGAGCCTTTGGGCTTACTTCCCGTATTCCTCATGATAGAACCAGGATAGCCAATTCCTCCGATATACATATTACATCCTTCCTGTTAACGAACATTAATCCAAGCGGTCCACTGTGTTGGAATATTAATGGAATAGACCGTACCTACAAATTGTCCCCCTGTAGTAGGCGCTTCATAAACCCAAGAATAGGCCCAAGCATCTACGACACGATCACCGTCCAGATCAATAGCTTCAGACCAGTTGTTAGTCATTGTATTGCCGGCGAGTGTGCCGTAGTGACTGCTGTCATAACCGATCTGGAAAGTAATACACTGAATCCAAGCCCCACCATGATCATTGGTCGTGGAGAGCGGGTTGTTATTGAAGCCGTAAATTTCTTGACCGCCATTCGGAGATACGACACCATATACATTAATGTGAGATACTTTCGGAGCAGGCGCAAACAGAACTGGACCACCCGCATTATCAGCCTTCTGCGATTCAAATTCAGCCTTAGCCGCTTTCACAGCTTCACGGAATTCCTTGGAATTAATAATTTCTTCCTTTGTCATAGGTTTGGCTTGAGTCTCATCACCGTCTGCATAGGCAGCTACATTAAATGAAAGCACTAGAACAAGAATAAGAGCTAAACTAATCAATTTTCTCATAGCAATAAATTCCACCTTTCTTGTTATGGGGATTCTTTTACAAAAAACATGTGGTTACGACAAATAGACCTGCTTGCAGATTAAAGCCTCTTGCCCTCCTCTCTTTTAAAGATGGTTCTTCCCCTTTTTTCTTTACTGAAAAAGAATTTAAGGAGGTAGAACTCTACAGGCTAGAAAACTCTATGAAGTAGGAATGTATATGTAAAATGAATGCCTGCCAATGATTATGTGTTGCAGACAAAATGTAAAACTCATTTATACGCATTGATATCTTAGCTATGATAGGCTCTGATACCCATCTTGATAATATAAGATTCCAAAATAAATATTTAAATTGTAATATATTCCATTTATACAAACATATAGTACACCTAATCGTCCGCACGAGTCAAGTTTATAAATTAATTCTATTACTTATCAAAAATAGATCTTAAAAGACAAAAAAAGCCTAACCCCTCAGTATCTTAAACGAGGAATTTGGCTTATGATCTTCAGCTTAAACAGTCGCGTCCGATTGGTGATTAGAATAATGATTTATTTGTCCATTTATAAGTAATGAATTTTAACATTTGCCCATTCATTTCAAATTCTTTATCACTAGTTTCAATATGCTCGAATCCGTTTTGCTTTAAAACTTTTTGAGATGCTATATTGTTGGTGGTTGTTTTTGCCTTAACTTCTTTTATATCTAAATCAACTATTGTATTGAGTAATAATTTTAATGCTTTTTTAGCAACACCTTTTCCAGTGTGGATTTGTCCCACTCTATAGCCAAGAAATCCTATTTTATCGGAATCATCAATATCAACTAAATTTATTCTTCCAAGAATCGAGTTATTTTCGTCTTTTATTAAATAAAAAAAGGAGAGTCCTTTGACTTGTTCATCAAGTAGAGATTCATTCCTTAATTTAAAAACCTCAGGTATGTAATAATCATCTCCTCGAGACGGTACCATTTCCTCGAAAAAAATTCTGTTTTCAATTTCGAATTCATACAAGTCTTCAATATCTGTGACTTTTAACTTCTCAATTACTATATTCATGATCTTCCTCCAATCAACTTGAATGCTAAATACTACGAATCTGCTTATGTAAACTATAATCTGCACCAAATTTCATTTTGTTCTAAATCCTTTTTTTTTTGAATATCTTAAAAATATTGAATTTAATGAAATTAAGTTTTTGTGAAACTGGTTAATTCACTTTTAAGTAAAGGAAGCTTAGCGGACAATGATTGGGTAACAGCCGGGAGGACATACAAAAACTGAAATCTTTATCATATGACCCGGACTGGTGCTATAAGAACCCTACTGACTAGCTTATAAGAGATAATAATGTGATGAAAAGTTAAAATACAACTAACAAAGAATATTTAATAATGTAATCTCTTGACAAGCATTCAAGAATTATTTTGTGTTGATCTTTGTCAAGCATTGGTCTTAACTAATGGAAATGCTTGAACCTTCGCTATCACTATAAGAAACAATAGCCCTCGACAGCTGTATTCAGCAGTGGGGGCTGTTGTTTCTTAATCCATCAATCATTAGGTAATAGCCTTTGTTTCAGTTTTAGACTAGACATTACATCTTAGTTCTTTAGTTCTGACTAGTAAATAAATTTGTCTAATTCTGCATCAGTCATTGCTTTATTACTGTACAAGTAAGGGATGGCATCATGGTAATCAGTTAAAAAAGACTGGTCCCGTTCTGACTCTTCATTAATATATTTATATTTCCAGTTACGATCTTCTTTTGGTATTGCAAATCTGAGTTCTTTCTTGGTGGTCCGATAACGAATTTTCCCTTTTGGGTTAATATATGCGGTTTCTTTTTTAGCCCTTTCTAGAATTACACGCATTAAAAATTGATTCGCACCAAAGTGATACTTTTTTCTAACGATATTTTTTGGAGTTAATAGAATCTTGTTATTTTCATAACGATAGCAAGGGGCTGTTACTTTTTCCCATGATGATGAGACGAAATTCCACGTATCAAAGGTGTCTTCTGAATTTGGCTGAACATTTCTAATAGCTAGTTGTTCTAGAGTAAATGTATTCATTTGGAGATGCAGAATATTAGTTATCATATCTGAAAGACCATCTTCATTAAAACCTGGTATAGTAACAGGTAAATCCATCGCTTTTGCAATAGAGGGTACACTCACAGTCAAATTTTCCAGATTTTTAAAAGTTACTAGCAGACCTTCTGCTGTATTTCCGTGACCATTATCTCCCTTACCATAACCTAATTTTGTAAAATTAATTTCTCTTGCGCAGGATAGTAACTCTAGTTTTTTAGGTGTATCATTGTTACGATACGCTTCATAAAATTTATTGAAAAAATCATCCAACAATTTGGTTGCGTTGCTGTACCAAGGTCCTTGTTGAATTTCTATTAAACAAGGGTCGATAAACAATTTTTGATCATCTAATACATTGATATCCACGAATTCAAAATGAGAATGTCCAGTTCTAGCATGGTTAAGAAGTTCGGAAATATGTTTTTTCATATAACCCCCGTTCTAGTGCTCATGCACTAGGATAATAGTATAGCTCTTAGGTTGAAATTACTATTACACAATTCTACTTTACAATATTATACATGATTCTACAATAAGCTTGGTGAGCAATTACCCTAGACAGATTTGGCCTTATAATATTGTTTGATGCAGGTTAGATGAGATAAAGGTATGTATTTTCCTCTTAACACAAAAAACACTAGCGGTTTTCCCGCTAAATCCGCATTTCACCTCATCCCTTGAGTTACAATCTCCCTGAGGTGACCATACCATGAAGGATAACATGTCAAACCTGATCGAAGATCTGTTTCACGGGAACTTGCGATTGGACGAGTCGATTCATCCTGAGCAGGCTGAGTATCAGGAGATCAATCGCCAGATATCGGACCTGATGCAGGGTTACAAAACACAGCTTACCGAGAACGAATACGATGCCTTGGAACAACTGATCGACTTAATCGGACAATCCACATCTATGTATGTGGAAGCAGCGTTTGAGCAAGGTTTTCGCACAGGCGGCAGACTCATCATTGAGGTTTTAGGCAAAACGTGAGTATCTATTTATCTCATAAGCCAGCAGACAATACACAGCAATTCAAAAATCCCCTCCTCCATTACCACCGCTTAGGCGGAATGGGGAAGGGGATTTTGCTTTTAAATTATTCTTTTATCTTATTTACTCACATACCTACCGTGCCCCAATATTCGTACCCGATGGCGTACCCGAGCCGATCAGATCACTGCCGTTCGCAAGCTTCAGGAAATTACCCAAGACAGGTGTTCCGTCCGCGCTACGCGTTACAGAAGGCACGAGGGAGACAAAGTCGGCTGCGCTGGCGAGCAGGCCTTTGGCGTTCTCGCTTTTTTTGTTCTTCCACCAGACGTTGGTGCTGCTGACGTCGGTTCCGCTTGTTTTGTCACTGGCACCGCCTTGGAAAGACAGGTTGTTGGTGAAGATATGGGTGCCTATATCAAAGGCAAAGTTGCTTTGCCCGTTGTTCCAGGAGGTGTTATTTTTCATCTGGATCGAACCGGGATTGCTGTTGTATGTGAAACCGTGCTTTTTATTATTAAACGCAATGCTGTTCTCAACGATATGATTCACTGCAATCTTCTCACCGCCCAGCTTGAAGCCGTTGCCATCGCTGTTGGAGGTGGAAGTGCCGTCTGATGTTGCACCGTTCGCGTAGGCGATGCTGTTGCGGATCGTAACCGCGCCGATGGCGCCTGTGTCCGTTTTGCTATACAGATCCCAGCCATCGTCCACGTTATAGGCCGCAATACAGCCGTCGAAGACATTGCCTGGGCCTACGGTCAGTTTGGCCGCAAAACCGTCGGCATCCTCGCCGTCATCCGGGTCATAGTTGTTATGGGAGTATGAACGAATCACCTCATTATATGCAGGCCATTCACTCTTGGCGGCTGTGGAAGCATAACGTCCCATTTGAATACCCGTATCCCGGTTGTGATGAGCTTCGATCTGCTCCAGACGGTTGTAACTGCCTCCGATGAAGATGCCGTTGTCGCCTGCACCCTTCACCTCAAGCCCTTTGACGAACCAGTAGTCTCCGAACATTTGCAGTCCACGATTGGTGGAAGCGAAGGCTTGGGCTGAGAAATCAAAGACCGGTTTTTCCGATCCATACGCCACCAGGTTTTTACGTTGGCTCGATGTGCCGCTGTTGCCACGTTCAATGGTAATGGTCTGGGAGAAGTTATAGTTACCGCCGCGTAGATAGATCGTTTTGCCTGGTGCGATCTGGGTCAATGCGTTAGCCAGTGACGTTGGACTGTTGAGGGTGCCCGGATTGCTGGCTGAGCCGTTAGGCGCGACATAGAGATCACCCGCAGCAAGTGCGATATTCGAAGTCGCCACCGATTCAGAGGGATTTTGCAAGCTGCTCTCGATCAGTTCCTCAGCACCGGCCGATCCACCACCAATTAATAATAGAGGGAACGCGGCACTCAGACAGATATGGGCCATTTTGGATTTGAGGGAGCGTTCCTTCAGAGAACGTGCAGATCGTGCAGATACATGAGTGGATGTGGATGGGAATAATTTCATTACGTAAGCCTCCTTGGTTAATTGGGAATAGAATGAAGAGCATGTGGTAGCCGTGTACCAGACCGTTACCTATGAGATAGGTCATGCCGGCTGGTTAGATGTAATCTCTAGGACACAGCTTTATGGTAAATGTTGTAAGCGTTATCATCAATAATCATCTGATCAGATGGAGGTACATGCAGGCAGGTCAGGCCTGCAAGCTTCCAATGCCTGTAATATCACGTGAATTATGTAATCTTTCCATTGGGTGATAGCTCTCATTTAACGAAGAATCATCTGAAATGAACGTAGAGAAGTACGCTTTTCCATCCCACGAGCACAAGTCTTACCTTCGATCCACTCCTATGAACTTCTTTTAATTTAAAATACATAGCTGCATGTATCCTGAAGTGGAGATTACACTCAAGCTAGTCATGGAAAAGCCCTGATAGTAGCTGCAACTGGCAACTTGACGATCAGGGCTATGTTTAATTCAGAACGTAATCTGCTTACTCAAAATACTCAAATCTACTAACAGTGTCAGACTTATCAGTCTAAACGCTGTCCAGCTGCTTTAATAACCATCCGTCTCACGACTCTGTTTCTTCGCTTGCTCCACGCTTGGTTCATGTTTCGGTTGGACCGTCGCACTATCATCGGTCGGCACAGAGGCCAACCCTTCAGAGACGCGACGACCGTAATCCGCATCCGCTTGGGTGAAATAAGAGATCATGCGATCCCGGATATCCGGTTTGCATTGTGCCAATGCGCCGACCATATTGCTGATCAGTTCATCCCTCTCCCAATCCTCGAATGCCCGGTACGTATCTCCTGCCTGACCAAAGTCATTTGTACGCTCAATCTTCTCACGAACAAGTCGGCCTTCCACCAGTGGTTCATGTTCCTTGCCACGTGGGGCCGCTTCTTTTAACCCACCAAGGGAGGAGGGTTCATAGTTCACATGCGGATTCTGACCCGGTGCCCGATCGACCTGATATTGCATTTGACCGCCGCTCTGATTCGTGGCTACCCGATTTTTCGGTGCATTCACAGGCAGTTGCAGATAGTTCGCACCCACCCGGTGACGCTGGGTATCCGAATAGGAGAAGGTCCGTCCTTGCAGCAGTTTGTCATCCGAGAAATCGAGCCCGTCCACCAGAACACCCGTACCGAACGCGGCTTGCTCCACTTCATTGAAATAATCCTCGGGATTACGATTCAATGTCATTTTGCCCACAGGTAGAAAAGGAAATTGATCCTGCGGCCACAGCTTGGTCGGGTCCAGCGGGTCGAAGTCCAACTCCGGATGCTCGCCGTCTTCCATTACTTGAACGCACAGCTCCCATTCGGGATACTCCCCTTGTTCAATGGCGTGATACAGATCCAATGTCGCATGGTTGAAGTTCTGCCCCTGAATCTCGCTCGCGTCTTTTTGCAGCAGGTTGCGTATCCCTTGATTGAGCGGTTCCCAGTGATATTTGATGAGCACGCCCGTGCCTTCCTGATTGACCCATTTGTATGTATTAACACCCGACCCTTGCATCTGCCGATAATTCGCTGGAATGCCCCATGGAGAGAAGAGGAATGTCACCATATGGGTAGCTTCAGGACTTAGCGATACAAAATCAAAAAAACGCTCCATATCCTGTGCATTGGTTAACGGGTCTGGCTTGAAGGCGTGTACCATATCCGGGAATTTAAGCGGGTCACGAATGAAAAAGATTTTCAGATTGTTACCCACCAGATCCCAGTTGCCATCTTCGGTATAGAATTTTACAGCAAATCCGCGCGGGTCCCGCAGGGTCTCCGGTGAATGTCCACCATGTATAACGGTAGAGAAGCGAACGAACACGGGCGTTTGTTTGCCTTTTTCCTGAAACAGACGTGCACGTGTGTACTTCGATACCGGTTCATCACCGGCCGTTCCATACGCTTCAAATACGCCATGAGCACCAGCGCCGCGGGCATGAACCACCCGTTCTGGAATACGTTCACGGTCGAAGTGAGTAATCTTTTCGAGAAAATGATAGTTCTCCAGCGTAGTCGGTCCGCGGCTGCCAACGGTTCGTACATTCTGATTGTCCGTAATGGGATGCCCTTGTCGATCCGTTAATGTCTCAGCTGATTTGTCTGAGGAATGCTCTGGTTGTGAAGACTGATGATTCATGGAGTGGAGCACCGCCTTTCCTTAAAGTGGATTCCTGTATATATTTTCCCTGAAAATTGGTTCTATACATTAAACCTCGCAAATAATCTCGTAAAAAAAGCTTGTCACCCGCTTCATCGCGTGAGATAATTAACTTTTGCCCTGCGGCCTTTTTTGAACGGAAAAATGAAAGAGGACCGCGTCTAAGAATGGAGGCTGACCTAGGATTGTCTACACAACGTTATCCTTTTGCATATGATCCGGCTGAACCTTTTGTATCCCGTCTGGGAGAATGGGTCGCCGATGTTTTTTACGATATTTTGCCAGAGTTCGGCTTCGAGGTACGGGATGAACAGATTTTTATGGCGTACCAGCTTGAACGGGCCTATGGAGATAAAAAGACCATTATGGCGGAGGCCGGTGTCGGAACAGGCAAGACGTTAGTCTATCTGCTCTACGCGGTCTGTTATGCACGTTATACGGGCAAACCGGCAGTTATTGCTTGTGCCGATGAGTCTTTGATTGAACAGCTTGTGAAGCCCGGCGGAGATATTGCGAAGCTGGCTGCACATCTGGACTTGGAAGTGGACGCACGTCTAGGCAAGTCACCGGACCAATACGTCTGTCTGAACAAATTAAGTGCGGTGCGATTTGCGGATGAAGATGCGCCTGTTATTGAAGAAGTGCATGAGAGCCTGCCGGATTTTGTGAATACGCCGGGTACACTTCAGGCCTTCCATCCGTATGGTGACCGTAAACAGTATCCACATCTGAATGATCGTCAGTGGAACAAAATCAACTGGGACCCGTTCCAGGATTGTTTTGTTTGTCCTAAAAGACAACGCTGCGGCCTGACGCTGTCGCGTGACCATTACCGACGTTCCAAAGACATCATCATCTGTTCCCATGATTACTACATGGAGCATGTGTGGACCTATGATGCGCGCAAACGCGAGGGACAATTGCCCTTGCTGCCTGACCACAGCTCAGTTGTATTTGATGAAGGACATTTGCTGGAAGAAGCAGCCCTGAACGCACTGAGCTACAAGCTGAAACACCGCATCTTTGAGGAACTCGTCACTCGCCTGTTAGAAGGAGAGATTCGTGAATCCCTCGCGGAGTGTGTAGATGAAGCGATTGAGAGCAGTGAGCGACTGTTTGCATTGCTGGATACGTATACGGTGGCGATCCCTGGTTCGGAACGGAAAGAAGTTCGGGTAGAGCCGCCACTGCTACGTGAGATTGAACGTCTGACGAGTGTGCTGGATGCAATCGGCGAAGAATTGGTATTTGAGAGCGGATTGTTCTCGCTGGATGGTTATCAGATGCGTGTCGTGGAAGAACATTTGGACATGATTCAGTCTGCACTTGCCTTGTTCCGCAAGGAAGATGGTTACATCTGTTGGGCGGAAGAGAGCGAGGATGAGACGACCTTATCGATCATGCCGCGTACCGTGAAGGAAATGCTGAACGAGCGTGTGTTCAACACAGGTATTCCAATCGTGTTCTCCTCCGCAACGTTATCTGTGGACAGTTCATTCCGTTATGTGGCGGACAGCCTGGGCATTGATGATTTTGTATCATTCTCGGTGGCTTCCCCGTATGATTATGCGGACAAAATGAAGATGAAAATTACCGATGAAGCTATACCGGGTCACCCGGAGAACGAAAATCGCATGCGTGATGCGGTGTCGTTACTTCAGGAGAGTGGAGGACGTGCGCTGGTTCTGTTCCGTACGATGGAAGAGCTACGTGCGTTCAAGCAGGACATCGTTCATATACCTGAAGCAGAAGGTTTGCGCTTTATGTATGAGGGCGACCGGGAGATCAGTGATCTGATCGCGGCGTTCCAACAGGATGAGGAGAGTGTGCTATGCTCCGTCAATCTGTGGGAAGGACTGGACGTTCCAGGTCCGTCATTATCCAATGTCATGATCTGGTCGCTTCCGTATCCACCACAGGACCCTGTCTTCAATGCAAAACGCAGTGCGTCGGCAGCACCATACGAAGAGATCGATCTTCCGTATATGCTCTTGCGTGTGAAGCAAGGTCTCGGACGTCTGATTCGGACAAGCACAGATTCCGGTTCCGCGGTCATTCTCGATGAATCGCTGTATACCAAAAAGGAAGCCAAAGACCGCATTGCGGCTCTGCTTCCCGAAGGTGTGGAATGGACAACCCTGACACACTAACCAGCTTACGTTAAATATTCTTGCTTTATTTTTGATGATAAGGTTTCTTGCCAAAATAAGTTCTTGTTCTCTGCGGATTCACCATCCGTATGTGAGCAAGGGCTTTTTTTGTTTTGATGGTTCCTCTAATGTAATTCGCTTCCCTTTTTTTCGAGGGATTTTCCCTCGCTACCCTCGCTACCAATCGCTCCAACATTCTAACGAACCCACCGTACCTTATTAGAGTGATAATGAAGTGATGTAAATTCTAACGAATCTCAGTAACGTTATCCCGCCGAAAATAGCTCTTAAGCCTGTAAATCGACCGAATTTGGAGAAATAACGTCGCTGTGATTTGTTAAACGTCAGACCTGCGCAAATAGGAGCGAATAGCGTGTGTCAGGTTCATTAGAACCAATGACCAATGAGCGCTAATAAGGGAGGGCCTCTGTCATGTTCATGACTTATGGGACATGGAAGCCCCTTTGTGATGTGTACAGATTTATGCTGTGTTAAAAAATACCCATGCTCAGATACCGTTCCCCGGTATCCGGCGCAATGCAGAGCACCCGGTGCCCCGGCCCCAGTTCCTTCGCGATACGAAGGGAGGCCCACACCGAAGCGCCAGAGGAAGGGCCGAGCAACAGCCCTTCCCGGGCAGCAAGCTGCCGCATCGTATCCAGTGCGTCCTCATCGGACACCTGGATGATGGCATCCCATACGTCGGTATTCAGGATGTCCGGAATGAACCCCGGACTTGTACCGACGAGCTTGTGTGGTCCGGGCTCGCCGCCGGACAACACCGGAGACCCTTTGGGCTCCACCGCATAGATGCGGATATCGGGTAACTGCTTGCGCAGTTCTTCTCCTGTTCCGGTAATGGTTCCGCCAGTTCCCGCCGTAGCGATGAAGGCGTCCAGCTTGCCTTCCATCTGTTGCATAATCTCGGGAGCCGTCGTGATCCGGTGAATGTCCGGGTTCGCCTGATTTTCGAATTGCTGCGGAATGAAACTTCCCGGAATGTCTGCCTGAAGTTCTTTTGCTTTGCGAATCGCACCTGGCATCCGCTCCGCGGCAGGGGTGAGCACCACATCTGCGCCGTAGGCTTTCAGGATATTGATGCGTTCCTTGGACATATTGTCCGGCATGATAAGAATAGCTTTATATCCTTTGGCGGCGGCATTCATCGCAAGACCTATGCCCGTATTGCCACTGGTTGGTTCGATAATGGTTGCGCCGGGTAGCAAGTGTCCCGCAAGTTCAGCCTGAACGATCAGATTGTATGCGGCACGGTCTTTGACGCTGCCACTGGGGTTGAAGTATTCCAGTTTCACGTATACGTCAGCGGAGTCGTTGCCTGTGAGTCGGTTCAGTTTAACGGCAGGTGTCTGGCCGATCAGTTCGGTTATATCTGCGGCAATACCAGTATGTGCGGGTGTTCCTTTAATCGAATGGGTATTCAAATCCATGAAGTACAACTCCTTGATTGATGAGACGTTGAGCGTATATCCGGTTGAAATTAATTCATGCCTTATTGGAATGGTTGGATATCTCTATTCCATCTTAATGAACGTAACCTTCCGTGGTCAACTTGTTTTGCTGGGAATGGGTTCTATATTGTCAGAGTTGTATCAAGTCTGCGCCAAGTCCATCTGCAGATGCCGACTGAGTTCTTTTTTGACTTCATTGCGTGCGAATGTCCACAGCATATAGAACCGTTGCCAATACCCTCTGCACATATACAGAGTTTCGATACCCTCGGCTTCCCGTTTCTCTTCCAGTACTTTGACACCGCGGGTTCTCATCTGTTTACGAAGGGCCAACATCTCCTTGAGCACATTGTTTTGAATGCGGGTCAGCGACAGAATGTAGACTTCGGGCATCTTCAGCAGCAACGTATCCAGTGTGTGAATATCTCGTTCAAGTACATCCAGCAATAGCGTGCGCACAACCAGACCTTTAATCAGACGATGGTCTTCATCCGCAGGGGATGGGGCGGAAGTTGAGGATGTCATATGTTCACTTCCTTAACCTTTAATTGGAATTTTATATTTACAGAACATGTGTTCCTATATTATAATCAATATATGTAATGGAGATACACAATACAACCGAGAAATATTGGAAGCACACATTATCGCATTTTCCTAAAGGTACAGATAGTGAGTGAGGCTAGGGATTTAGGGACAAGCCTGCTCCAAAATAAGGTATAATTTATGGGTTTTGCAGGAAACCTAAGGCCATAAACCAAATAAACCTTATGCAATGCAGTCTGCTACAGAAGTAATTACAAGCAATGAATTACTGCAATGAATTGCTATTACGATTATGATCATGATTTAAGGATGTCTTGCCTTAACACAATGGCACCAGGTCAACGAGTAGAAGTAGCTTTATTTTAGCGAAAATGAGCAACAAAAAAGCCCCTGCCTTGGGCGGCGGGGCCTATGGAATACTGCCGATTCAGCGGCAGGTTTGGTAATGTGTTCAGAAATTAAGCAAGATATTGAGGCTTTTCGTAGAACGCCTCTTTTTCAAGGATGACCTTATAAGGTCTTTCCTTGCCCTTCAGGGAGGGCCCAATGGTAGTTAGCGGTACGGCCGGCTTGTGGAAACGATCTTCTTCCTTGGGTTCCGGAACCGGTCGTGATGATTCGGGCGCAGAACTGAGGCGTACCTTTTTTTCGCTGCCCCAGCGCTTGCTTATTTTTTTCGTTTCCGGTTTCATTCCGGTTCGCCTCCTAACAAATCGTTGATGGCGTTGAACAGTTGACGATTCTGTAGGTCAATCTGCTGAAATACCGCCTCATCCGCTTCAATATGTCCAATAATGTGAACGGTGATAACATACCTCTTGGCTACAGGATAGCATAGCAGATACTCTTTCTCAAGGTAATCATCATACAGGTTAATCTTGATTTTATTCTCCCGGTAAGAATCAATCACCAGGATGCGCTTGGGATCATCCGGTTGTTTGTCGTCGTTAGCGGACAAGTCATACTTTCTCCCCGGTTCTCCAACATTACCACATAATTGCTCGATGTAACCACTGTCATCTGTACGGTATATGGCTGTGCCACGTACAGCGAATGGAGGATGAGAGACAAAGGCAGTACGTAAGGCATCGCTCATTCGCTCCAGCATCTTGGCATCTGCTTTGCGGGTACGCAGCAATTCCCTAAAGAACCGCAGCAACTTAAGCAGTTGTAACCTTGCTTCTCCCTCAGTGCGTTTATGCTTCTCAATGATGTTCTCCAATTCTGGATCACTCCAGCGTCCTTGTTCCTCAATACTGTCTGCGATTTTGGAACATGCCACGGACACGGCTGGTGCCCACTTTCCGTCGGAACGGATTTCATATACGAGTGGATTTAATCCCAGCAGATCTGTGGGCATACGCAATCCTTCGACCTTGGTTGTGTCCTTGATGTCTGTAATATCCTCAGGAAGAATGAAAAAAATACGTTTTCGTCCCAGACGACCCATAAACAGACCCATTTCCAGCATTGTATTATCCCGGACTGACGCGTAGTACTTCCCGCGGATTTTGGATATATCATCCGGATGAAAAATAAAAATGGCAAAGTCAGTCGTACGGACCTCTACTTCCAGATCGTCCATGGTATAGCTACTTGGATTAAAAACCCCGGAATACCAAGGGGTAACTTCGGCTGAAAAACGTAAGTTTTCGTGTACTGCGGCTGCAATCGGCTTCGCTTCCAGCGAGCAGCCAATAAAGACTCTTGGCTTTAACGTTTTCATCAATCCGCCTCGCTTAAACGGTAGTGGGATTCAATTGTTATATTATACCATAAACAGCAGAGTAAGTCTGGAAACGTCTGAACTGGACAAAGAATAAGCCGATTACGTTTGCTATAGTGTATGTGTGAAAGGAAAATGATTCCTTTAAAAAGCGCAAGAAAATAAAAAAAGGCCCCAATTTGTCACAGTTGGGTGACTGACAGTTATTTTTGGAAGCTTTGGTCATAGAATAAAGGAGCAGGTTGCACCATTAGCAAGCATTGCTTATCCTGGTGTTACCGTATGACTGCTGGAGCAGTCCAAAGGCTGCTTTATGCCTGTTTTTGAGGGGTCTACTGTTTAGACCCGGTCACGTTGGTGTTATATAATAGAAGTGCAAGCAAGTTAGCTCTGGTGTTTAAACTGAATGAACTTGCAACTGCTGTAAGTTGGATTTACAATTTACACAGGAACGAAGAGTGCAGAACCCATCTGTAGAAGCGAAGCGTTCGTCTGAAAGCTTTTTGAATGAAAGCAGATTCGGAAGCATAAGCTATCACCGGATTTTCCCCAGAGGGAAAATGGAATTCCAAAAATCCGGGGATAACCGCGATCAAAAGAGGGTACTGTAATCCAAGTGTAAGTGTACAATTAAATGTTCAAGCTTATGCATTGTAGTTATTTTTCAGTTTAACTGAGCACAGCTAACCACAACAGAACAGAAAGGATCAGGATACCATGAGTTCCCGAAGGACAATCTCCCCAAGGACGATCTGGAAACGTTACGATCTCTCATACACATAGCGCCCCTTGTAGAGTACACCAACCGGTTTCAAAAAAACGGCTGACTCTGCGAAAGAGGGGATTGGAATGAATATTCGAAGGACGTACACGATGATTTCTTCCAGGCTTACCTTTTGCAGGGTACGGTCGGTCTAAAAAACCAACCTACAAACTGCGAGGGAACCTGAATGAAGAGAACATCGTTAACCTTACAACACGTTAAAACAGAGGCGATCAAATTCGCCATTATGCTACTCGGTACATTTATTTTAGCTTTTGCTTATTATCACATTAACTTTCAGAATCATTTATCGGAGGGCGGATTTGTTGGTCTGGCCCTGCTCGGAAAATACGCAACAGGCTTATCACCTGCTATCGGTATGTTGTTACTGGACATTCCGGTCATGATCCTGGCTTGGTTCCTTAAAGGCTGGAAATTCATGATTCAGGCATTGCTTGGCGTCGGTGCATTTTCCCTATTCTATGACGGCTTTGAACGATACTCCACACTGGTATTGTCGTTTAACGGAAATCTGTGGATTCCGGCAGTTCTATCCGGTATATTGACAGGGGTAGGCGCTGGGATCGTGCTTCGATTCGGTGGAGCGACAGGTGGAGACGATATTCTCGCCGTGCTGGTTAGCCGCTGGAAGGGATGGAAGCTGGGAACAGTTTTCTTTGTCAGCGATGCTTTTGTATTGGGATTGTCGCTTTTCTTTCTTCCGGTAAAAGAAACTTTATATACGATTCTGGCCGTATGGATTGCCAGCAAAGTCATCACGTACGTCGTTAGTGTTCCGGCTCGCGGAACCGTGGTTACAACTTCGGCGGTGAAATTGCCGATGCCATCGGCTGCAGCCAAGGCAGTTAACGCTGCTGCTATTTCACAACGGACTACGGTGGCTAGAGGTGTATCCAATTAACCATACGTTTCAGAACAACCATAACCTGTATGCACATTCAGGTCTTGATAGTTAAAGTTCATACAAAATCCCTTTTGACTGCTCTTCAGTAGCAAAAGGGATTTTGTTGTTTTCCGATTCATTCAAGACTTGATCGAAGAAGCAATCTGACCATCCTGATTATGGATAATCGCTCGAATATTTTGTTTGCTACTCAGTTCTTTGGCCTTATTTACAGCTTCTGCCTTAGTATCAAATGTGGACAGATAGGTAGACTTTCCTTCTTCCTTGATCGCCCAGCCGGAGTCAGTAGGCACGACATGGATGTTGTCATGACTTTTGGACGAAGAGACGGGCTCGGAATGACGACGATCTGTGGAAGACGACTTTTTAGGGTTGGAATTATCGGAAGAAGATGTGGAGTCCGATTTCGAACTTTCCGGTGCGGGATGATTTTCATCCCATTCTTCCGCCTTAGCTGTCGCTATGGCAATCGAGCGTCCTTCCTCATACCCGTCATCGAGCAGAGCATTAGCAATCTCAATTGCTTTATGTCTAACACGTGGTTCCAGGTTCTTCATGGATACCGGATAATCCTGTTTGTTCCAAGGCATATAAACCCCTCCTGTACAATAATGGATTAGTGGTATATTACCCAGTGACGGAAGGGGTAAACGTTAAACAGGTAGAGTGGTGAGTGCATTTACCGATGATTCAGAAAGATCTCGTTCCTATACTTTTGCACTTCATATTACAGTCCATTACCTATAAAAAAGAAATCTTATTAGATCTCTTATTTCATTATGGTCTCATAATTTCTTTATCTCTCATAAAGTGTTTATTCTTTCTTCAGTTTGTTTGATTGTTTCTCGTAATTCCTCCATCCGTTGAGATAAACTTTTTTTCTTGTTTATTGAATACCTTTGTTGCGAAAGCAGCTTTAAGCTCTCAATACATGAAAAAATGAAAATCTTATCCTCTTCTTTTTCAAGCTCGAATCGGAGATGAGGGTACAGTTTTCCATTAGTTTCTGCTATTTCAGTATTTTCTAAAATTTCCCTAGTCATGCTAGCTAAGTCAATATCTTTAGTTACAAGAACAGGATTATATATACTATTAATAGGTTCGCCTCTCATTGCCTGCACAGGGAGTGCATTAAGAGATCTCATAAAAGTTATATCATAGCTAGCGTTCCACAAATTCTTTTTAAAATCTGATTTAGAGTCTAACTTAAGTAATCTACGGATTTCTTTAACTTTGTCTATATTTTGAGAAAATAGAATTCTCTGAAGTAGTGATAATTCATAAGCACCCACCATGTTGATTCCGCTTGCCATAAAACTGCATAAATTTTTAAAAATAATCTTATAGTCTTTCTCTACATCATAGAGCTTTGATAATTCATAAAACTTAAGTAAAACACACATTGTAGGTACTACGTGTATATTTTGCTCAGAATTTAGATGAATGTTATCAAGAGAACGTTTACTCGAGCTCTTACTTACGAGAGTATCCTCATGATCAATTTTATTTTGAATTCGTTCAAGTTGAAGCGGCTCGCTTAATAAGCTTTCCAAAGCACTGTTTAATCTTCTGTATTTAATGGCATCTACACTCAATTTTGCAAAATCCCATGATAATTCTTGAACCGCCATGCTACCTATTACTTTTTTTGTCTTCAAAAACTTTACAAACTCCAACCATCCTTTGAGTTCCGCATCTGGAATTTTAGAAGGTGAATAGAATAAGTTCCTTAAAAATAATACTATATTGGAGTCCAAAATATATGATTCTTCTACGTTATTTTCTATAAGGTGAGTATAAAATGTGTTTTTTATGTACTCTATCTTTTTCCAGATAATAATTCCTCCTTACAATTTCATGCTTCAGAAGTAAACTTCTTAATACAGTCAATTTTAAATTTAGTTATTAATATGACGGATTTTCAAACCAAATACGACAGTTCCTCTGTGAAAGTTTCGTGA
Source organism: Paenibacillus sp. FSL R5-192 (assembly GCF_000517845.1). Lineage (NCBI taxonomy): Bacteria > Bacillati > Bacillota > Bacilli > Caryophanales > Paenibacillaceae > Paenibacillus > Paenibacillus sp. FSL R5-192. The sequence goes on from NZ_ASPR01000079.1 coordinate 293,372, forward strand.
GCGGTCTTCCAAACCAAGTATTTTCGGAGTCTGAGATTCATTAGATGGAGTGAATGGGTGAGATCATCATCATCCACCCCGAAAAATCGGTAGCTCAGGGAAAAGCTTTCGAAACAACCTTTTCATATTTTCATTGTATCCGTAATGTTAGGATGAATACAATCAGCAAAATATGAAAAGGTTATGGGTGGATTCCAGAATGGCATAGCATGCGAACTCCTTACCTCGTTCAGCCGTGGCTGTGAGAAAGGTTCCCGGGAAATACTGTGAGATCGCTATACCGAGTGCAATCTCCATCAACATCGCGGTGTGGTCGGGCATGAGAACAGCGGTAGATAGACGCGTTTTGCGCTCAATCAACGTCGCTACGCAGCCCCTTACTATTTTAAAGACCCGATACAACGATATCCAGTGCTCAAATGTTTCACGGGAACGGACTTCTTTCGGGCGATCTGAATAGTTCTTCCAATGGCGAATTTACCGCGTTTTTCTGCGGGTTTCTGACGCTTCCTCTTATTCCGAAGAACCTGTAATAAGCTTTGAACCTGCTCTTGAGCTTTTACCTTATCTATGGAGGATTTCTAGCTTGCTGCCGTTCAACTATGCTAAGATGTCTGTAGCTCCGGATTGGATTCTCCTTGTGTGAATGGTGTTGAAGTGACTTCATTTTAAACGATACCGGCCATGGGCCCTTTTTATTTATTTTCAGTAGGCATCGCACTTCATATTAAAATTTGTCATATCTAAAAAACCTCATTTCTAGTTATTATGTTACATTGATTAAAGCTTTTTTAGCAATCCAATTGAAGCTATTTTATCTGTGAGATACATGTTCTCGCTTTACATCGCTACTCTAAAATTAATGATACGATTAGGGAGAGAATTTAGTAGGAGGGCTTAAATCTGCTGAACGAGCAATCAATCAACTAACCTGAAACGTTAGTCAAGTTAGCAAGGAGCAGTTTTTCGATAAATGCCCCATTTGCAAGCCAGAGGAGTATAATGCTGTCCATGAAAGAAATAAGTTCAATAACAGGAATATAAAGGAGTACATACATATGTTTAGTCTTAGCCTGGCAATCCCTATGCTGTTCACCATGCTGATTCATGCCGCAGACAGCTTGTCATACGCGCTCCGCCTTGGTGGACTACGCACCCGCAGAATCGCGTTGGCCATTTCATTGGCAGGTATCTTGTTGTTGGTTTCTCGAACCTCGAATATGGCCCAGGGTCCGATGGTAGGTAATCTAGTGGATACTGCAACACGTGGAACCAATCCACACTTTGCGGCGCAGCTGCACTGGTTAATGGGTGCGGCAACAATTGGAACGGCATTAGCCATATTGTGTTTTCCAACTATGGTGAAGCTCTCATCAAGAATGGTTGTACATTTTGAAGCAGCCGGTTCCATCCCTGCGATGGTTCGCGGTATGCTGAAGCGAAGCAAGATTAGAAATGCAACGTATTACATCACCCCGCCATCCTGGAAGATGGCCAAACGATTGGTACAACATGGGATGCCAAGACGGTTAATGCTGCTTAATGTAGCGGTAACCGCAATCTATACCACAGGTGTCCTGTCCAGCTTATACGCAGCGTACCTTTACCCAGGGCAGGCTGTAGCTGCATCCCAATCAACCGGGTTAATTAACGGAATAGCGACTATTTTGTTAACCATCCTGATTGATCCGCGGATTTCCCTGCTTAGTGACAAATCATTACGTGGCGAGATCCGTTTGGATCGCATGAATCAGATTTATGGTTGCATGCTCGTATCCCGTTTATTCGGTACACTGTTGGCACAGTTGTTATTAATTCCATTTGCGTATTGGATCGGTTGGATTGTAAGTATGATGTGACTTCTTCTTTCCTGAATTGTAGCCAGGCACTCTCTTGTACCCCCTTTTGAAACAGCAAATGAGAGGGTGCCTGTGCAAAATGAATTGACGGAGTATTTGTGTTGTGATACTATTAGACCGAATAGTCGGTTTAATTTATGGAGGTTTTTCCAATCGAAGTTAAACGAAGAAAAGATGTTGCCCAGATAAAAAAAGACATTGCACGTAATACCAAGGAACTGTTTGCCCAAAAGGGATATAGTGCAACTTCCATGGAAGACATATGTACGATTAACAATCGGAGTAAAGGCAGCATCTATTATCATTTCAAAAGCAAAGAAGAGTTATTCATGTATCTAATCAAGCTTAACAATGAAGATTGGATGGATGCTTGGTTGGACAAAGAATCCGGGTATAAGACTGCCATAGACAAACTGTACGGACTTGCTGACCATTATGTAGATGATTTGGCTAACCCGCTGAATCACGCCATTAACGAGTTTGTCTCGGGTCAGGTCGTCAGTCAGGAGATGCTTGATGAGATGCTTTCCCTGATCCGAATTCCGTATGCGACATACGAGTCCATTATTACTAAAGGGATGGAAGATGGAGAGTTAAAACCGGATGACCCACAGGATGTAATGCACATCATCTACGGTCTGTTTAGCGGATTGACTACACTCTATTATGAGAAGGACCTGACAGATATTCGTCGTATTTACCACAAAGGCATGGCCAGTCTGCTGGCAGGTATTCAACAAGGTTAACCATGAAAAGCTGATGTAACGTCAGTTTTTCTTTTTAAATATTAATAAACCGGACAGTCGGTTTAAAAGAGGAGATGGCGAATGAACACATTGTTCAGAAACAAAGCTTTTTTAATCGTGACAGGGTCTGATCTGCTGCAAAATCTGGCGATATGGATCCGGAATATGGCGATCCTCTATTATGTGATGGATAGAACTCAGGGAAGTCCAATAGCCGTCTCGCTGATTACCGTACTTGAATATGCTCCGATTTTTGTTTTCTCCATCATTGGTGGTGCACTTGCTGATCGCTGGAATCCCAAACGTACGATGATACTGGGGGATATTCTGAGTGCGTTGTCTATTGTCATGATTATCGGTGTTTTATCTTCCGGGTATTGGCAGATTCTATACGTAGCCACGTTTGTATCCTCTATCGTTAGCCAGTTTTCTCAACCATCCTCTCTAAAGATTGTGAGGCGAAATGTAAAGGGAGAACATTTGCAGTCTGCAATTGCTATTACACAGAGTGGTCAATCGTTGTTTTTAATTCTCGGACCAATCGTTGGAACGTTTATATACACTGCAATGGGAATTCAGGCATCCATGTACGCATTACTCATTCTATTCCTGATCTCTGCGCTTCTACTCACATTGCTTCCTAAAGACGCCACCCAGCGGGAAACAAATACCTCATTATTAGCGGATATCAAAGAGGGGTGGCAATATGTTGCTCGATCTCGCTCGTTAAAAATGCTTAGTTTGGTATTCATCTGTATAGGGCTTTCTGCGGGTCTCATCAGCCCACTTGGAATATTTCTGATCACCGAACGTCTGGGACTTGAAGCAACGTCGTTACAGTTTCTCTCTGGAGCGTCCGGAATAGGTTTATTGATTGGAGGAGGTATTGCGGCTGCTGTAAGTGCCAAGCTGAACCAGACCTTAACTCTGCTTGTAGGTGTGCTGTGTCTGGCTGTAGCCACGATGGGGGAAGTGTTATCCAGTTGGTTCTGGTTGACCCTTTTGATCAGCTTCTTAAGCTCAATCAGTATGGCATTCATCAACGTCATCATCTCCACATACTTGGTCACTCGGATCGATGAGCATTTGATCGGGAGAGTGAATGGCACCATCACACCTTTATTCATAGGAAGTATGCTTCTTGGATCTTCCATGGCAGGTGTACTGATGAACAGCACATCCATTTTTATCGTCTACGCAATCTCGGTTACCGTGATGATCCTGGGTATTGTTCCAGCGATGCGAATTCAATTTCGTAATGATCAGACGGCTCCTGCCAGCCAATTGAATTCGGAAATCTCTTCGAGACAAACCTAATCAATGCATTCTTGTGCAACAATAGTTCGTCTATGAAAACAAAAATGTACAACAAAAAAGCAGCGGGATCATCCCACTGCTCTTTTTGTATTTGTATTATAACTTATTGGAAAAGGACGGCGTACTCACCGTATCCTTCTTTTTGCAACTCTTCTTTGGGTACAAAACGAAGTGCCGCAGAGTTGATGCAATAACGCATTCCACCTGCTTCGGCAGGACCATCGTTGAACAGGTGACCCAGATGGGAATCGCCCTCACGACTTCTCACTTCGGTACGAATCATGAAGTGGCTGAGATCAGTTTTTTCCTTCACGTTGTGGTCACGCAATGGACGTGTGAAGCTCGGCCAGCCGCAGCCGGAGTCGTATTTGTCGGTAGAACTGAACAATGGCTCGCCAGATACGATGTCCACATAGATACCATCACCGTGGTGATCCCAGAATTCGTTATGGAATGCAGGCTCGGTCGCGCTGTTCTGCGTAACTTCATATTGAAGCGGCGTCAAACGCTCTTTCAGCCCGTCTTTATCCACGTTACCGGTCCAGTTACGTTCGATGAAATCTACACGTCCAGAACCTTTGCTGTAGCGTTTGTAATGGGCAGGGTTCTTCCGGTGATAATTTTGATGATGTTCTTCCGCTTCATAGAACGGTTTGGCTGGCAAAATGGGTGTGAAGATTGGTTTGTCAAAACGTCCACTTTGTCCCAGCTCCGCTTTGGAAGCTTCCGCAATCTGGCGCTGTTCTTCACTGTGATAGAAGATGGCCGTCTGATAGGAAGATCCACGGTCATGGAATTGCCCGCCTGTATCCGTAGGATCAATCTGCTGCCAGAACAGTTCAACCAGTTTCTTATAAGGGAAGATGGCAGGGTCAAACGTAATTTGTACAGCCTCTACATGTCCTGTTGTCTCCGAGCAGACCTCTTCATATGTTGGATTCTCGGTATGTCCTCCTGTATAACCCGATACGATCTTATGAATACCGGGCAGTTCTTCAAAGGGGGATACCATACACCAGAAGCATCCGCCTGCAAAAGTTGCTAACTCACTTGAATGTTGTTCCATGCTATAGTCACTCCATTTCTGATGAAGATTTAGCGCTCGTGTTCGAGCTCCAGCAATCTACCGTTTTATTAAACTTGTTACACAAGCATTAGGCTTGCTCTTCTATTATATCCTGAATTGGCGAGCCAACCAAGCCGGAATGAAAACAAGCTGAATCTGAACGGTTTGCGAATTCTGAATTCAGGCTTTGTTGCGTGACCGAAAGCGAAATAAGAGTAATACAATGGCCATGAACACCAGATATCCGGCAAGGATGGCCAGGCTCAGCCAGATTGAGGTTTCAGCTTGTGCACCTGCATAGGCAAATACAAAAATCGCTGGCATTTTCCCAATGGCCGTGGCAAGCATGAAGACCCAGAATGGCGTGTACGTTATACCTGCGTAGATATTAACGGCCATCTGAGGCACGATCGGCAACAGTCGCATCGACATGACACCCATGAACGGATGTGCTTCCATCCATGTGGTAAAACGGTTCAGACCCCGAATGCGTTCGAGGTACGATCTCGCCTGATGTCTGAAGATGGTTCTTGCTCCGCCGTAAACGAGCATGGCTGCAAGTGTGGTGCCAAGCCAGCATATCCAGGCTGCTGTGGTGGTACCGTAACTGTAACCAAAGGCGATAATAACAAACTTATAAGGAATTACAGGCACAAGAGCAAACAATGTTGCCATGGCGAGTAACAGCGGAATGGACTGATGAAGATCTGTCCAGGCCAGCAGTTCATATCTGTAAATAAACGTGACTCCTGCAAGTAAAACATATAACAGAAGCCATAACCATTTTCGCAAAATCCCAAACGCTCCTTTCAGATCAGGCAGGTCTGGTCGTGTCCCGATCTGTACTGCTGTTCCTCCTAAGTTTACCACGTTCGCCCATTGTCTGAACAATTCGTGCGAAGTGTGCTGCAATCACTGGCAAGTTGCTGTCCGAAGGGTTACACTATAGGACGTGGAAATATAGAACCGAACTGAAGGTGGAATGATCATCATGGAAACAACCCAACGTAAACGAGTTGCAATTATCGGCCTCGGCGATATTGCACGTAAAGTATATTTGCCGCTGTTAACAGCTCATCCGAACGTGGAGATTGTAGGCATTATGAACCGATCTCCGGAGCCGGTCAAAGCCGTTCAGGAGGCGTATCGATTAGAACGGGGAACAACGGATCTGAAAGAACTGTTGTCCTGGGACTTGGATGCGGTGTTTGTACATACAGCAACGGAAGCGCACTTTGACATTGTCATGCAATGTCTGGAACAGGGATTAGCCGTGTACGTAGACAAACCGTTATCCTATACGATTCGGGAGTCGGAAGAGATGACTGCTTTTGCCGAGGCACAAGGGCTGCTACTCGCAGTAGGCTTTAACCGTAGATTCGCACCGATGTACCAAAAAGCGAAAGAATGGATGCAGGGTGGAAAAGGTTTTGAATCCTTGACAGTGACCAAACATCGTACAGGCATTCAGGATCGTCCTGCGGCAGAAACTATCTATGATGATCTCATCCATATGCTGGATCTGATGTTGTGGTACTCGGATCATAATGTGGAGTTGCTTCATCAATGGATTCGAAAGAATGATCTGGACAGACTGCTGCACGCAACCGGAACGGCCAAGCTGGGCAGAACAGCCTACGGTCGATTCGATATGGTGCGTGAAGCTGGGGCAGATCTGGAGAAGATCGAATTGCATGGTGGTGGACGATCTGTTGAAGTGGTGAACATGGACACGATCAGCTGCATGGAACAGGGGAGTCTGGAAACCAAAGAAACGTTCGGGAGCTGGGAAACCGTGTTAACACGCAGAGGTTTTAGCGGAGCAGTTGATAATTTCCTGGCTTGTCTGGACTCACCTGATGATTGCCTGATCAGTGCAAGTCACGTCATGGACAGTCATGAACTGGCGGAACAATTGATTCGCAAATAATTGCAGAATACACATACGGAGGAATACAAGTCATGGATGAATATGAAAAGGAACGTAATAAACAGATCGAGGAAGCTGTTGTAGAAACCTATAAACAGGAAGAAGAGATGATGATCCTCGTATTTGCCCAGTGGTGTGTCAATAATGGTTTGGACCCGGAAGAGATGTACCGGCAAGCCTACCCGGATCAGCAGAGCAACGAGCGTTTGCAGCAGGTGCAGAAGCTGATTGTATCCAAGGAGGAAGCCGGTGAGATCCCGGATGATACGGTACTTGGCGTGTTGTCCATGTTTGGCAATGAAGATCTGGCGATGGTTGTATCCGAGGCCATAGCCGCGCGCAAATAAGTTCAACTTACGTATACTGGTATGATTACATCTGTTCCCGGTGAATGACGCGGAATTCCTTCGGGGACATGCCGAACCGGGAACGGAATACCCGATGAAAATAGGTATAGTTGTTAAAGCCGGAAGACTCAGACACTTGCTCCAGGGTCATTGGACTGAAAATAATTCGTTCCCTGGCCATATTCAGCCGTACGTCAAGCGTGTATTGCATGATGCTTTTGCCAAACGCTTCTTTGAAGAGATGAACGCCCCGTGAAACACTGATGCCAATATGTGTTGCCACATCATCGAGCTTGAATAAAGAGGAAGCGTTTTCTTCAATGTAGTTTTTGATCTCATAAGCCACATAATTGGTGTTGGTTATCGTTGGATGCTCCGCGAGCAGACGATCCACTTCGAGACATAAAATTCGCATATAATAACTTGAAATTTCCGGATAAGGATTGGAGATGCGGCGCTGCTCCAGTACGAGCTGTCGAAACAGGACCAAGAGACTTTCCGTCAGTTCGACTTTGATTCGGGTCGGCCGTTTGTGACGTTTCCACCACTCATCCACCCAGGAACCATTAAAGAAGATGTGATAGTCACCACTCTCCACTAGTCGTTCTCCCATCGGATTGGTTTCATTGTCTATTCTCAGCTCATAGGGTTCGTCAGGATCAAAAAGAAGCAGATCGCCCGCATCCACCAGGGACATGTCCCCGTCTATGCGTGCACGGCAACGTCCGTCTGTTTGCAGTCTTAACAGGTAGTTCTTCACCCCTTCAGGCTGCACCATAGCGTAGGGTTTACGATGAAATGAAAAGCCTGCTGTAAGAACTTGGCAGGTTTGATCTGTCGGCATGAGCATACTCCTTGCAATTTGAAAATTATGACCAGATAGTTCATGTTTCAATCATATTATTCATTTTAATTGAAGCTGAAACGGAATACCATAGTATTAGATTTAAGGAACAGGAAACATCCAACAAAACATATGTATCTCAACCATTCAAACGCAGATTTTCACCATGCGTAAGGAGATGAACATCACAGTGGAGAAAATGAAAGCAGGCATCATCGGGTGTGGTAACATCAGCGCCATCTACTTGGAAAATCTCAAAAACAACCCGGTCATTGAAGTCGTGGCTGTTGCGGATTTGATTCGTGAACGCGCTCAGGAACGGGCAGATGAATTTAATATCGCAAACGTTTACAATGTAGATGAGTTGCTGCAAAATAACGAAATTGAACTTGTGTTGAACCTTACGGTTCCTGGCAGTCATGCCATGACCGATCTGGCTGCACTCGAAGCAGGCAAACATGTGTATGCCGAGAAGCCGCTGGCAATTTCTCTTGAGGATGGTCGCAAGGTTGTTGAGTTGGCTGAGGAAAAGGGATTGTATGTTGGTTCTGCACCGGATACCTTCCTTGGTTCAGGCATACAGACAGCTCGTAAAGCCATTGAGGATGGGCTCATTGGAAAGCCGGTTGCAGCGACTTCATTCTTTATGGGTGGAGGACCAGAAGCTTGGCATCCTAATCCGGAGTTCTTTTATGTCGCAGGTGGCGGACCGATGTTTGATATGGGACCTTACTACCTGACCGCTCTGATTACGCTGCTTGGACCGATACGCAGAATCAGCGCCTCGGCAGGCATACAGATTGCAGATCGCAAGATTGGCTCTGGGCCGAAGGAAGGCACAGCACTGCAAGTAGAGACGCCTACCCACTTGGCAGGAACCATTGATTTTGCAGAGGGTGCCATTGCAACCATGATCACCAGTTTTGATATTCGTGGAGCTTCGGATCTGCCACGTATTGAAATCTATGGTACAGAAGGTACGCTTAGTGTACCGGACCCCAATTATTTTAACGGGGAAGTGAAGGTTCGCAGATACGGTCAAGACACTTGGGAGACGGTCAAACCAGTCTTCGAAAGTGGACAAAACGAACGAGGCATCGGCGTAACGGAAATGGTTGAATCCATTCGTGCCGGACGGGAACACAAAGCCAGTGGCAAGCTTGCTTATCACGTACTGGAAGCCATGCATTCATTCCAGCGTTCTTCACTTGAAGGCAAGCACATACATCTGGAAAGCAGCTATGATTCTTTTGCAGTAACTCGCACAGTTCAAACTGAGATTGAAACCGTGGAATCCCACTAGTCTGAGCAATAAGTGTTCGAAGCTTGATGCTCTTACGAGTGAAGCAGAATAACCAGTATTCTTACGTTCAATTTCAGGATAGAAACACTCTCGATTTTCCACACTAATCAAACAGGCATGTGATCTGAACGGTAATTGTATACAGTTCAATATTCATGAATTCAGCAATCATACGATATCTAATCCAGGGAGGAATCGCACTTGAAACTCGGCGTATTTTTGGTACTATTCGGAGGACGTAAATTGGAGGATGCTCTTGATTATGTAGCATCCAAGGGATTAAAAGCAGTAGAGATCGGAACAGGCGGACATCCAGGCAATGCACATTGTAAGCCAGATGAGTTATTAAGCAATCCTACAGCATTGAAAAACTTCAAAAATGCAGTGGAATCACGTGGTTTGACGATCAGTGCACTCAGCTGTCATGGTAACCCGCTACATCCGCAAAAGGATATTGCCAAAGGATTTCACGATGATTTTGTTAAAACGGTAGAACTGGCTGAGAAGCTGGAAGTACCTGTAGTGAATACATTCTCCGGTTGTCCGGGAGACCATGAGGATGCCAAATATCCGAACTGGCCTGTTGCACCATGGCCAAATGACTTCCAGGAGATCCTGAAGTGGCAGTGGGAGAACAAAGTGATCCCTTACTGGACAGAGTGGGGTAAATTTGCAGCAGATCGTAACGTAAAAGTTGGATTGGAGCTGCACGGTGGATTCTCCGTTCATACACCAGCAACCTTGCTGAGACTGCGTGAAGCAGCAGGTGAAGTGATCGGAGCCAATCTGGACCCAAGTCACATGTGGTGGCAAGGTATTGATCCGGTTCAGGCAATTCACATCTTGGGACGTGAAGGGGCTATCCATCACTTCCATGCAAAAGATACAACAATTGATCCGGTAAACGTGAACAAACACGGTGTAACGGATATGCAGGACTATACCAATATGCTGGATCGGGCTTGGCAGTTCCGCTCGGTCGGTTATGGACATGATAACAAGACTTGGGCAGATATTATGAGTGCCTTGCGTCTGGTCGGATATGATTATGTAGTAAGTATTGAGCACGAAGACGGTCTGATGTCGGTTGAAGAAGGATTCTCTAAAGCTGTGCAAAATCTCCAGCAAGTATTAATCGAAGAACCGCTGGGCGATATGTGGTGGGTTTAGAGCTACACTAGGGGGAAATTGAATATGATCAACGTCACCATTTGGAATGAATTTGTCCATGAGAAAATTCACGATGAAGTAAGGGAAGTCTACCCGGATGGTCTGCATCGAGCACTGGCTGACGGACTTGGCGGCGAAGGCTTTGCTATTCGTACAGCTACACTGGATCAGCCTGAACACGGATTAAGTGATGAAGTGCTGAATTCCACAGATGTGCTCATATGGTGGGGACATATGGCACATGATCGCGTAAGCGATGAGATCTCACAGAAGGTTGCGCAGCGAGTGCTGAACGGGATGGGAATGATTGTGCTCCATTCAGGTCATTTCTCCAAACCATTCAAAGCGCTGATGGGAACAAGCTGCGATCTGAAGTGGCGTGTAGCTGACGAGCAGGAAATTGTATGGTGTGTTAACCCATCTCATCCGATTGCGGATGGCATCGAAGGCAAGATTGTATTGGAAAAAGAAGAGATGTACGGTGAATTCTTCGATATTCCAGTACCGGATGAACTGGTGTTTGTGAGCAACTTCCAGGGTGGGGAAGTATTCCGGAGCGGATGTACGTTCCGGCGTGGTGAAGGTAAAATCTTTTATTTCCGACCAGGTCATGAGACATATCCGACCTATTACAAACCGGAAATATTAAGAGTGATCAGCAACGCTGTGAAATGGGCATATCCTGCCCGCAGCTTTAAGCCGGAATTTGGCAAGAGCGAACCTGTAAGACCATTTGGTGGCGTGCTGGTCTAATTCACTAACTCAATCGTGTAATGGAAATTATAAGTTTTATTCAAAAAGAACCCTTCTCCGAGTCATTGATGACTGTGGCAGCTGGGTTCTTTTTGGGTAAGATAGTACTATGGGGAAGTTATACGATATTTCCCATGGTGACGACGTAGCGTGTAATGTATACTGGGATGTATGATCCATTTTGGATGATATGCTTCTAAAATTTAAACTTTTTAGTTGCAGGCGTTTTCTTTGAAGCTTAAATATGTTATTATGAAATATACTAACAAAATGTAAGTTGATTTGAGTGATCTCTAAAGAGGTGATTAATGTGGAAGGTCAAGACTTGCGGATGTGTCCGCGTTTTGAGACGGCGTTTTCTTTTTTGGGCAAGCGCTGGAATGGTTTAATTATTCAAACATTGATGAGTGGTTCGAAGCGATTCAAGGATATCTCCAATCTGATTCCATCCATGAGTGATAAGATGTTATCCGAACGGATGAAAGATCTGGAGAGTGAAGGTATTCTGGTTCGTCACGTCTATCCCGAGACGCCAGTTCGTATTGAATATGAACTGACGGATAAAGGTAGAGCGCTCCAGCCTGTCATGAATCAAATTCAAGACTGGGCTGAGCAGTGGGTTGACTAACGCATAAGCAATATCACCCACTTTTGTTGCATGAATGACATAGACTCCTGATTTCTGTGGAAATCAGGGGTTTTTGTCTTAAGTACTATGTTGTTCGGCGTTTTTCTCTTGGGCTATGCACATGTTGTCATGAGTTGTAGTATAATCTATAGAAAATGGCCACAGACGGCCGGAGCGAAGGAGGCCCACTTGTCATGAGAGAAGAAAGCTTATCCCGTGAAGTACGCTACGGCAAAAAAGATATTGCAGAACTTGAGAGCGCATCCATTCAGGTCCATCTAATTTACAAAAAAGCTGCAGAGTTGTTTAAGCGCACAGCATATTCCCGTTCGGTTAAGGATGATCTTGCCGAAGTGAATACGCATTCTGTGAACAGCGATGGTCCGAAATTAGCTCCGGCGGTGCTGCAAAAATGGATTCAAACGTCCAGGGGCTGGAAGTGTATCGGATGTGAGCTGGGACAACCTGATTCAACGATGTCTCAGATGGAAGAAACTATGCATGCTAAGCAATTGGCTTTAGATGTGGGAGAAGGTCGGTTGGTTGAGGCAGAAATGCTGATTCAGGCGGTTGTCTGGTCTCAATATGAGAAGATTCGAATGTTTGCACCATGGCTTGGTGATGAACCCTTTTATAGCGTGCAGGAGCTGGATGTCATTGCCCGTTACATTGTGCCTACCTATTTCTCGGAACGCCCTTTGCATGAGCAAGGGAAGGTATTTAAGGTCCATCAACAATATGGGCAGATTCCGTTGTATCAGGAGTATGTAGACGCACCTTCATGCTGCGTACAGGTGGATGGTGGATTACTTGAAGGGCGATTGCTGACAGGGGTCTATGTGTCTGAGGAGCAGTTCTTCGGGCTTAATCCATATCTGAAAGATGGAGATGGAGGACGGACATACATGCAGGCTTGTGTCCAATGATAACGTAACCAATGATAACGTAAAAATAATTTAGATTGGAGAGCCTGTGTGCAGGCTCTCTTTCTTGTACAAGCCTTATTTGCAGGCGGTACCCTATAAAAGTAACGGCTTTGACACTTTTTTTTGCCGAAGGTTGTGCCATAATAGAGGTTATGGACAACAGGGTGAATGATTTTACGCAGGGTGGTGTTACCTACATGATGAAGAAAATCCCCGGTTACATAGGTGTATGTTTGCTCCTACTGGCGATCTTGGCTGGTTGTAGTGAGACACAGCCTTCTGAGCAGCCAATTGTCAAAGAGACAGAAACAGCGAATACAATCACAGTGGCTGTAGATGGCAGTACGTTTTTGCCTGATGCAACAAAGTCCATTAAGCGAGATTTTAGTGAGGGTTTGACACTCAAAAAAGCATTACTCAATAGCGGACTGGTTGATTTTACGGCAGATGGCAAGCGGATTCAATCCGTGGGTGAAGTTTCTCTGGATTCTTCGCTGAGCTGGGCTGTCAAATTAAATGGCAAGGATATTGAACAGGAAGATTGGGACATGGAGCTTCATGCCAAAGATGAAGTGATCATTTACGTGAAAGCCGCTGACAGTGGGGGGGATGGCGTTGCATATCAGACAACGTTACTCAAGGTTAGCGGTGGAAACATTATGCCAACCCTTAATCGTCAATATGCCGGCGTCTACGTTCAAGAGTGCACAGTTCGTGATGTGTTGAAGTCCAGCGGCATTGTAAGAATGTCGGAGAATAACAAATTTGTCGTTTCGGTCGAGAATGTCACGCCTCGTATGAATGAGCGGTGGGTCATTATGGTGAATGACAAAGAATTAATGGAAAATGGTCTGGACATGAAATTGAATCCACGTGATGCGGTTAAGCTTGAATTAACCAATGCATCCTAAGTATACCAAGAAGCCCAATCTCTTTTTAGAGAACTGGGCTTTTTTTCATTAAATATATAAACAAGATCCGATTAGCATAGTCAAATATTAAATACGACAGATCTCGTTCGGGCAAAGCTCACAGTGACAGATTCCTTGCAGCATCTTCAGATCTTTGATGACAATCATGCCATTGTCATATTCAATCCCATCTTTCTTACGCAGATCGCTTAACATGCGGTTTACACTTTCACGAGTGGCTCCAATCATATTGGACAAATCCGTATGGGTAATTTTTTTGTGAATAATGACATGCTCTCCATGAGGCTCACCATACGAATTCGACAACCGAATGAGGGTGGAGCAAAGTGCACCCGGTTTGCCATATAACATGAGATCCCGGAATTTGGTCTGTGTCAACCGGTGGTGGATGCCCATCCATTTCATAAAATCGATCGCGAAGTCACAATGCTGGCAAATTAACATTTCCAGGTCTTTATGTTCCAGTACACCGATCTCACTGTCCTCCAATACTTCCGCTGAGAAGCTGTGTTTAGAGCCAAAGAAGGGATCAGCCTGCCCAATCATATCACCGGATTGATACATATACATGATCAGTTCCTTGCCTTCATCCGTGGATTTGGTGATCTGGGCACGGCCCCGTTTCATATAATAAAGTTTGTCAGAGATGTCGCCTTCCCAGTACAGATGTGTACCTTCCGGATAGGTTCTATCTTTCATGGTAACCAGCAGATGGTTGAAATTTGCTTCCGAGAAACAGTTAGTATTACCGCGCTTTTCCAGTACAGTTGTTAGTTCTCTCATAAGTCTATCTCCCCTTTATGTCCATCGGACGACCTTCTGTAGTAAGCAGTAGCCTCCGAGGTTCGCCGCAAACCGTTGCCGTCCTGATCAGGGTCATCTCGGCCGGGAGGAAGGACGGTACAAATTGCGGTGGTTCAATTTTTAAGTTCAGTATATACCTAATCTTACCGTTTGAGGGGGAAGGAAAGGGGGCAAAAATGACGAAATTTCAAACATTGTGATAAAATTCACTTTTAATGGAGAGGATGAATTTTACAGCTCTATATTTTAGATAGGAAGTGAAAATGGTCATACGAAGGACACTACAAAACTTAAATTAAATTTGTTATACTTTGTGAAAAAAATCACATAATTAAGTTTATTGTCATGTTACGATGTGAATGTAAACGAGAGAGACAAACTAATACGAACCTTTAGGAGGATGAGGGAGATGGCTGTAAAGAACGAAGTCGCCCCAGCAAAAGAACCGACAGCAGGTCAGTATATTCAAACGTTAATCGACAAAGCGAATAAAGCACACGCCGCATTCATGAAGATGGACCAGAAGCAGATTGACCGGATTGTGCAAGCGATGGCACTTGCGGGTCTGGATAAACACATGATGCTCGCCAAGATGGCCGTAGAAGAAACAGGCCGCGGAGTGTATGAGGATAAAATCACCAAAAATATATTTGCAACAGAATATGTGTACCACAGTATCAAGTACGATAAAACCGTAGGTGTGATTGAAGATAACGAATATGAGAGCTTCCAGAAAATTGCGGAGCCGGTCGGCATCATCATGGGTATTACACCAGTTACCAACCCAACATCAACGACGATGTTTAAAGCATTGATTTCCATCAAGACGCGTAACCCGATCATCTTTGGTTTTCACCCATCTGCACAGAATTGTAGCCGGGAAGCTGCCAAAATCCTGCTGGAAGCGGCTGTGAAACATGGTGCACCAGCAGATTGCATTCAGTGGATTGATGATCCTTCCATGGATCGTACAAACGAACTGATGAATCACAATGATGTGGCTCTCATTCTGGCAACAGGCGGATCAGGCATGGTACGTGCAGCGTACAGCTGTGGTAAACCTGCACTGGGCGTAGGACCGGGTAACGTACCTTGCTTTATCGAGAAAAGCGCGGATATCAATCAGGCAGTAACGGATTTGATCCTGTCCAAGTCTTTCGATAACGGCATGATCTGTGCTTCTGAACAAGCGGTCATCATTGAAGAACCGATCTTCGATCAAGTGAAGAAAAAAATGATTGCAAATGGCTGTTACTTTGTTAACAAAGATGAAGCAGCAAAATTGACAGCAGGTGCGATTAATGCCGAGAAATGTGCGGTGAACCCGGCGATTGTTGGTCAATCTGCGGTGAGTATTGCGAAGTTGTGCGGTATTGAAGTTCCGGCAGGCACCAAAATTCTCGTGGCCGAGATTGAAGGGGTAGGTACCAAATTCCCATTGTCGGCTGAGAAATTAAGCCCGGTACTGGCTTGTTACAAAGTTAAAACGGCAGCAGAGGGCATTGAACGTGCAGCAGAAGTGGTTGCTTTTGGCGGCATGGGTCACTCCTCGGTTATCCACTCCACAAATGAAGAAGTGATCAGCAAATTCGCAGATCGTTTGCAAACTGGACGGATTATTGTGAACTCACCATCCACACATGGTGCCATCGGGGATATCTACAACACAAACATGCCGTCATTGACACTGGGATGCGGATCATACGGACGTAACTCGACTTCTTCCAATGTAACCGCTGTGAACTTAATCAATGTGAAAAGGGTGGCTCGCCGTACCGTGAATATGCAATGGTTCAAAGTGCCGAACAAAGTCTACTTCGAAAAAGGGGCAACGCAGTATCTTGCCAAAATGCCTGACATCACACGTGTGGCGATTATTACGGATGCCATGATGGTGAAGCTTGGATATGTTGAAAAGGTAGAACACTATCTGCGTCAACGCCAAATGCCGGTAGCCATCGAAGTATTCTCCGATGTTGAGCCAGATCCATCCACAACAACGGTAGACCGCGGAACCGAAATGATGCGCCGCTTCCAACCAGACTGCATTATCGCACTCGGCGGTGGATCACCGATGGATGCTGCCAAAGCCATGTGGTTGTTCTATGAATACCCGGACACGGACTTCAACGATCTGAAACAAAAATTCATGGATATCCGCAAACGGATCTACAAATATCCACGTCTCGGCGTAAAAGCGAAATTTGTAGCGATCCCAACCACATCAGGTACAGGTTCTGAAGTGACATCGTTCGCGGTTATCACAGATAAAAATCAAGGTAACACCAAATATCCATTGGCCGACTATGAGCTGACACCAGACGTAGCGATTGTCGATCCGGAGTTCGTGTACTCCCTGCCGAGAACAGCCGTTGCCGATACAGGTATGGACGTACTGACGCATGCGATTGAAGCTTATGTATCTGTTATGGCAAATGATTACACGGATGGACTTGCGATCAAAGCAATCCAACTGGTATTCCAATACCTGGAGCAATCGGCACTGCAAGGAGATAAACTGGCACGTGAGAAAATGCATAATGCTTCCACGATTGCAGGTATGGCGTTTGCCAACGCATTCCTGGGCATCAACCACAGCTTGGCGCACAAATGGGGCGGTCAGTATCACACCGCACACGGACGCACAAATGCAATCCTGATGCCACACGTCATTCGTTACAACGCAAAAAAACCGACCAAATTTGCATCGTTCCCGAAATATTCGCACTTTGTAGCGGATGAGCGGTATGCCGAAATTGCCCGTATCTTGGGATTGCCTGCTCGCACAACAGAAGAAGGCGTAACCAGTCTCATCAATGCGATTCGCAAACTGAACAAAACATTGGGCATTGAAGAATCGTTCCAGGAAATTGGATTTGATGCCAAAGACTTTGAAGCACATGTCGATTATCTGGCAGACCGTGCCTTCGAAGACCAATGTACAACCGCCAATCCGAAGTTGCCGCTGGTAACTGAACTGGCTGATGTATACCGCAACGCTTTCTACGGAAAGTTTGAATAATAAATTTAGAACAAAGCGTGCTTTACGGCAAGAAGATCAGGGTTCCCCGAGAGGGGAGCCCCGATTGCCGTCTTTCACACAATAACGAGAGGGCAGAAAAACAGAAGAGCGAGCATCTGTTTTTCAGGATTTATTCTAAGATTTGGTTTGCTCCGAGCGTAGAGGAGCAAAAGGGTTCTAGAGAGGTTACACGTAATCCGTGATGTGGCTGTTTGAGCCAGATGTTCACTCATTAACGGAGTGGGCAGAAAAACAGAAGAGCGAGCATCTGTTTTTCAGGATTTATTCTAAGATTTGGTTTGCTCCGAGCATAGAGGAGCAACGGGTTCTATAGAGGTTACACGGAATCCGTGACGTGGCTGTTTGAGCCGGATGTTCACACATTAACGGAGTGGGCAGAAAAACAGAAGAGCGAGCATCTGTTTTTCAGGATTTATTCTAAGATTTGGTTTGCTCCGAGCATAGAGGAGCAACGGGTTCTATAGAGGTTACACGGAATCCGTGATGTGGCTGTTTGAGCCAGATGTTCACACAATAACGGAGTGGGCAGAAAAAACTGAAGAAGCGGAGCGTTCGCCTTTATCCCCGGATTTTCCCCTTTGAAATATAAAATTGAAAAAATCCGGGGATAACAGCGATCGGAAGTTGTTCTGCCCGCGCAGTGGCTAAGTGTGAAATTTACAGGGGGCAATGGGACACAGCGCAGGTGAAGTGAGTTAGTTCACTGGCTTTGTGACAAAAATCACAGATGATGAAAGCCCCAAGTCGTATACTGAAAATGTAAGAAAAACATTCATCCCGCGGTTCCGGTTCCCAAGTAGAGAGAACATGTTCCGGTTTATGTGAAACAATTCACATTAATCGCGGCTCTGGGCACACAATGCTACGAATGAAGCAAGATGTTATGTGTCCAGAAATCCAAATTAGTGGAGGGATTACGATGTCGGTGATTGAAAAAGATGTCAAACAACAAACAGGCTGGAGAAACTTTACCAAAGGAACATGGACCAAATCCGTAGATGTGAATGATTTTCTGGCACACAACTTGTCTCCGTATTACGGTGACGAAGCATTTCTCGCAGGTGCAACCCAGAATACCAAAGAATTGTGGGAGATCGTATCTGATCTGACCAAAAAAGAACGGGATAACGGCGGTGTCCTTGACGTTGACGTGAACACACCAGGTACTATTGTTTCTCACCAACCCGGTTATCTGGATCAATCCAAAGAGCAGATTGTCGGCGTTCAGACCGATGCTCCGTTCAAACGTTCCATTCAACCAACAGGCGGAATTCGCATGATGATTGACGCATGTGAGGCATATGGCTTTGAAATGCCACAGGGCGTCATTGATATATTTACAAACATTCGCAAAACACATAACCAAGGTGTATTCGATGCTTATACTTCCGACATGCGTGCAGCGCGTAAAGCAGGAATTATTACAGGTCTGCCAGATGCTTACGGCCGTGGCCGGATCATCGGTGACTATCGTCGTGTAGCTTTGTACGGGGTAGACTTCCTGATTCGTAACAAAAAAGGCGAACTGAATGCACTCGAAGTTGATGTTATTGATGAAGATGTCATTCGTCTGCGGGAAGAATTGTCTGAACAGATTCGTGCATTGCAAGAATTGAAACAATTGGGCGATATGCACGGGTTCGATATTTCCTTGCCAGCGACAACAGCAAAAGAAGCATTCCAATGGTTGTACTTCGGTTATCTGGCTGCGATCAAAGAACAGAACGGTGCTGCGATGTCACTCGGACGTGTATCTTCTTTCCTGGATATCTACATTGAACGTGACCTGCAAGAAGGGATTTTGTCCGAAGAACAGGCTCAGGAATTGGTTGACCATTTCGTAATGAAACTGCGGATTGTCAAATTCCTGCGTACACCGGATTACAACGAACTGTTCAGTGGAGATCCAACATGGGTGACTGAGTCCATCGGTGGTATGTCCGTGAATGGTGAAACACGTGTAACCAAAAACAGCTTCCGTTTCCTGCATACACTGCACAACCTGGGTCCTGCACCAGAACCAAACTTGACTGTTCTCTGGTCAACGAAACTTCCAGAAGCTTTCAAAGATTATTGCAGTAAAGTATCCATCGAAACCAGCTCAATCCAGTATGAAAATGATGATCTGATGCGTCCGATCTACGGTGACGATTACGGTATTGCTTGCTGTGTGTCGGCGATGAAGATCGGGAAACAAATGCAATTCTTCGGCGCTCGTGCCAACCTGGCAAAAGCTCTCCTGTATGCGATCAACGGTGGTCGTGACGAGAAATCCGGAGCACAAGTTGGACCTGAGTATCCTGCCATTACTAGCGAAGTGCTGGATTACAATGAGGTTATGAAACGCTTCAAACCAATGATGGAGTGGCTGGCTAAGCTGTATATGAACACCCTCAACGTCATTCACTACATGCACGATAAATACAGCTATGAGCGTATCGAAATGGCATTGCATGACCGTGACATTGTACGTACGATGGCTTGTGGTATCGCTGGTCTGTCAGTTACAGCAGATTCACTGAGTGCAATCAAATATGCCAAAGTAAAACCAATTCGTAACGAACAAGGCATCGCTGTTGATTTCGAAATCGAAGGAGACTTCCCTTGTTACGGTAACAATGAAGACAGCGTAGACAGCATTGCTGTTGAACTGGTCGAGAACTTCATGGGCATGATTCGCAAGCACAAAGCTTACCGTAACGCAGTTCCAACACAATCCGTTCTGACGATCACTTCCAACGTGGTATATGGTAAGAAAACAGGGACTACACCGGATGGTCGTAAAGCAGGTGAACCATTTGCTCCAGGTGCAAACCCAATGCATGGTCGTGACAAAAAAGGTGCACTGGCATCCCTTGGCTCGGTAGCCAAATTGCCTTATGAACACAGTCTTGACGGGATTTCCAATACCTTCTCCATCGTGCCAAAAGCATTGGGTAAAGAGGAGACTACACGTAAATCCAATCTGACTGCGATGATGGATGGTTACTTCGGTCAAAACGCTCATCACCTGAACGTTAACGTATTTGATCGTCAGCAATTGATTGATGCGATGGATCACCCGGAAAACTATCCACAACTGACTATACGGGTATCCGGATATGCCGTTAACTTCATTAAATTGACTCGTGAACAACAGTTGGATGTCATCAACCGTACGTTCCATGGCTCGATGTAAGTAATTTGCTAGTAGAAGACCGCTAGAGCAAGGTATTCCAAATCATATTAAACGCACAGCGGATGCGGATACAGAAAGGAAGAGGCAGCATGGTTAACGGACATATTCATTCACTCGAAACTTTCGGGACGGTTGACGGCCCAGGCATCCGCTTTGTGCTTTTTATGCAAGGATGTCTACTCAAATGTCAATATTGCCACAACCCTGATACTTGGGCGCTGGATGGTGGAAAAGAAATGACGCTTGAGGAGGTACTGGCTGAAATTGAGCCTTACCTGTCTTACTACCGCAGCTCCGGAGGCGGGCTCACGATATCTGGCGGAGAACCAACGTTACAGGCCCACTTTGTAGCCGAGATCTTCAAGGAAGTGAAGCGGCGCTGGGGATTGCATACGACACTGGATAGCAACGGTTTTAACGAACCGGAACGGATTCACGATCTGTTGGATCACACAGACCTGGTTCTGCTGGACCTCAAACATATTGATGATGAGAAACATATCAAGTTGACAGGCAAATCCAACGAGAGAACGTTGAAAACGGCCAAGTGGTTATCGGAGCAAGGTCGGAAAATGTGGATACGCCACGTGTATGTGCCTGGCATTCATAACGAGGAAGAGGATCTGCTTAACCTCGGACGGTTTATTGGAACATTAAATGGCGTCGAAAAGTTCGAAATTCTTCCATACCATCAGATGGGGATCTACAAATGGGAGGCGCTCGGTAAAGTATATCCACTGGATGGAGTTCCTTCACCAAGTGAAGAAGAAGTGGAGCGGGCGTATCGCCTGATCGAACAAGGTCGCCAGGAAACAGCTGGCATGGCTTGTTCAGGTAAGTAATCTGACCTTTATATAATAAAAACAATCAACCAAGCAGTCCTTGCGAACATGTTTCGCAGGGGCTGTTTTTTGTCCAGTGAAGGATTTTATCCCTCCATTGATGAATTGTCATCCTTACGATGTAAGCTCCGGCTTTTTATAATCAGAGTGTAAAGCCAAACGCTCAATATCTTGAGGAGGGTCAACCAGATGAAAAAAAGAATGACATTACTGCTTTCATTATTGCTTATCACTTCATGGACTTTGGCGGGATGTGCAAGCTCAAGTAACGAGCCACAGCAAGGCGCGGGCAATACACCTGTGGAGGAAACAAGTAAGGAACCGGTTGAAATGCTTCTCCGCCACACGCAGGTGGGAGCCGACAAACAGAAAAGACTGGCCATTCTGCAGGATGTTGTGGACAAAGTTGAGGGAGAGATACCCAATCTGACCTTTACGCTGGATGGCGTCGAATCCGATGTGAATCGTAAGGAAAAGCTTCGCGGGGAGATGGCGGCAGGTAACCCGCCGGATATATTTGAACTGTTCGGTAGCCCGGATTCCAAAGTTTATGCCAAGGAAGGTATGCTGCTTGATCTGACTCCGATCTTGCAAGAGCTGGGCATTCAAGACCAGTTTACATCCCTTGAACCGTTTACGTATGAAGGCAAAGTATATGGACTGCCGATTGGCGGTTCGGGCGAAGGTTTTTTCTATAATAAAGAGTACTTCGAACAAAAAGGATGGAAAGCCCCAACTACCATGGCTGAACTGGACAATATACTGGCTGAGATCAAGGCTGATGGCAAAGTGCCGCTTGCTTCCGCATCTAAGGCGGGCTGGGTGCCGCTTATGTTAACCAACCATCTGTGGTCCCGGTATGCCGGGCCGGAGATTACCGCAAAGTTTGCAACAGGTGAAGCGAAGTGGACCGATCCGGGTGTTGTGCAAGGTTTTGCCAAACATAAGGAATGGGTGGATAAGGGTTATTTCAAAAAAGGTGAACTGGGCTTTGAGTATGCCGAATATACCACGCAATTTACAAGTGGAGAAGTGGTATTAATGTATGACGGAACATGGAAATCATCTGTATTTAAGGAAGGTCAGAGCGGTGAATCGCTCATTGGCAAGGTTGGATTCTTCAATATGCCTCCGGTAGAGAACGGAGCAGGTGATCAGACGTCTTTGATGCGGGATGTGAACAATGGATACGGATTCTCGGCAGCAGTGGCGGATGACCCGCAGAAGCTGGACGCAGTGAAAGCTTTTATCAAAAATTTCTACAATGAAGATATGCAGATCCGCGGCCTTGTGGAAGACGGTGTGTTGCCTGCCATGAAGCTGGACGAGAAAGTGCTGACCGATAGCATTACCGATGATCTGATGAAAGAAATTGTGGCTGTGCTTAATGCGTCCAAGACGTCGTTCCCAGCATTTGATGCACTCGTTCAGGCCGATGTGACAACAGAGATCAGTAATCTGCAAATCCAGAAGTTGATTGGTGGGCAGACCACACCAGAGAAAATGGCAGAAGAGTTGCAAAAGGTGCAAGAGGAAGCAAACGCCTCAGTGGAATAAACCAATTCAAGTCGAAACTGCGATCGTTGAAGTGACTGAAGGAGGCTGACTATGAATACTTCACTCCGCAGCCCGTTAATCTATACGTTGTTTGTAATGCCAGCCCTAATTCTGTTTGTAATGTTCTTTCTATACCCTATTGGTAGCTCCCTGTATTACAGTCTGACGAGTTGGAATGGGGTATCGGCTGAGCCACGTTTTGTGGGTTTATCCAACTATGTGAAGGCACTGACCGATGAACGTTTTTGGATTTCCACACGGAATAACGGCTTTTTCATCGGATTTTCGGTACTGATTCAGGTACCCCTAATCGTCCTATTTTCGCTTCTGATTGCCAATGTAAAAAGGCTGAAAGGTCTGTATAAAACCGCTGTTTTTTTACCATCCATCATGTCGACAGCCGTTATCGGTATTTTATGGGGATTCATCTATGAACCGAATATCGGGCTATTAAACAAAATGCTTCATGTGCTGGGAATCGATCCAATCTACTGGTTATCGGATAACCGATTTGCCATGTTGTCCATTTTGGTGACCAATGCCTGGCAGTGGACGGGATTTTACATTGTCATGGTGCTGGCTGCCATACTGGCGATTCCCCGTGATCTGGATGAAGCGGCTGCAATCGATGGGGCAACGGCGGTACAACGTGCAATGCGAATTACGTTGCCGCTGATCCGGCCGATCATTTCGGTGGTGATCATGTTGTCCATCGCAGGTGCCATGAAAGCAGCCGACATCGTGATTGTCATGACCAAAGGTGGGCCCGCTGGGTCCACTGAGGTTCTGGCGACATATATGATCAAATATGCAATTACCAACTTCAAATATGGTTATGGTAATACCATTGCAGTGCTGATCTTTGCTCTGACGCTTGTGCTCACTGCGGTGTATCAACTGCTGGTGGCGAGGCGGGGCGAGAAGGTGGAATATTGATGGCGAAAAGCATAAAAAGCAGTATACCTCATGTGTTGTTAATGTTGTATTTAATCGCGATTTTGTTTCCCTTTTTATTTGTGATTTTCTCTTCCTTCAAGCAGGATAACAATGAAATCGCCCTGAATCCATTCGGTTTGCCTACAACATGGGAGTTTAACAATTACGTGGAGGCTTGGGTGAATGCCAAGATTGGTACGTATTTCTGGAACAGCCTGTACATTTCGGTTTTATCGTCGGCGTGTACGATTGTCCTCGGCGCCATGTTTGCTTTTGCCGTAACCCGGATGAGACACCGGAGATGGAGCCTGTTTCTGTACAGTTTGATTCTGGCGGGCATGCTTATTCCCAACAATGCACTTATGCTTCCGATCTATCTGCTTGTTCGCAAAATGGGCATATTGGATACACATCTGGCATTGATCGTGCCCTATGTGGCCAATGCGATCCCCTTTACAATTATTATCCTGGCGGCTTTTATGCGTTCTCTGCCTGGGGAAATTGAGGAAGCGGCGGTCATGGACGGCTTGAGGGCCCCGGGTATCTTTGCTAAAATAGTGATACCTCTTACAGTTCCAGCCATTGTTACGGTTTTTATCGTTAATTTCCTCGGCAACTGGAACGAATTTTTACTCGCCAACTATTTTTTATCCACCGATAAATTGCGTACGCTGCCAGTGGGCATGGTCCAGTTTCGGGATCAATATCAGATGAATTATGCTCAGATGTCGGCAGGTATTGTATACAGCGTTGTACCTGTACTTGTGATCTACGCTATACTCCAGGAGAAAATTATAGAAGGAGTAACTGCAGGTGGTGTCAAAGGTTAATACCATGAACCAGTGAATAGGGAGAACGGGATATGAACTTGCGAATGAAGCTGGCTTTGGCATTTCTGCTGCTGATTATTGTACCGATGTGTGCGCTGGGCATTGGCATGTTTCTGGTCACATCACATACGATTGAGAAAAAATACAATCAACAGGCCGAATATGCGCTTCAGGCCATCAGCTACAATATCGAGAATGTATTTCAGCAGATTAATAATGTGACCGACAACGGGATAGCGACATCGGTTTTTCAAATGGCGTTGAATGCCAAAGATCCGACCAAGCAGGATCTGGGAACCGGTAATCAGTTATCCCTGAATGCCAGCCAGCGCAATTTCCGTTCCCTTCTATATAATTATCCGTTCATTAGTTATGCCTTTTTATATGATTTGCGTTCGTCCGAGAACAACCAGATTGTCTCCATTTTCACCAAAGAAAATTTTCAAGCCCTTCCTTTTCAGCAATTCAAAGTGCATCCCTTATTCAACGAAATTCAGCAACTTAATGGCGTGCCTAAATGGCTCGCACCTCTGGAATATCCCGAATTAACCGGGGTAGAGCCTGTCTTCACCCAGATCAGACTGGTCAAAGAACTCAGTTATTTTCAAAATATCGGCGTGCTTGTTGTTCAGATCAAAAAAGGAGAGATCGACCGGATCTTCCGTCACCTGCAAATCAGCGATTCGGCACAGGATACATCATTCCTGTTAATTAATGAAGAAGGGCTGATTGTCTATGATCCTGCAGGTATATATAACGGTGAGAACATGCAAAACCTTGGTGCTGAATCCAGCCGTTACGGTCCTGGCTTTAGTAGCGTCAGAACGGTCTTTGACGGCAAGGAGAGCATCATTTCACAATATCATCTGAAGAACTATAACTGGAGTCTCGTCAGTGTGACTTCATGGGAAGCCTTATCTGCGGAAACCAATGCCTTTGCAGGTTGGTCTGTCATCATTATTCTGTCATGTCTGCTCGCAGCGATGATCTTTAATCTTTTTTTCATGAATCGCATTACGGGTAACATTGCTGTACTTGTAAGGTTTATGCGTCGTGTGGATGATGGTGATTTTAATGCAAGGGTGGAAGGAAAAGGGTTCGATGAAATGCAGCTGCTTGCGCAAGGGTTCAATGAACTATTGGATCGGATCGGGGGATTATTCCGTCGTGTTCGTGCAGAGCAAGAGCAGAAGGCCCAAGCGGAACTACGTGTATTACAGGCCCAGATCAAACCTCATTTTCTGTTTAACACATTGGAATCCATTAATGGATTAGCGCTGCGTGGGGAGGGCCGTAAAGTAAGCGAGATGGTGACCAGACTTGGCAATATGCTTCGTATCAGCATTCAGGATCAGGAGGAGATTCCGCTGGGTGAGGAAATAAGACATTTGCAGAGTTATCTGGAGATTCAACAGTACAGGTTCAGTGATTTGTTCACCTATGAGATTGACATTCCACCCCATCTATACAGCTCAATTCTGCTTAAGCTTACCCTTCAGCCTCTGGTGGAAAATAGCATTCAACATGGGTTTGAGGGGATCACCTATCCAGGTGTACTGCGGATAAGCGCATATGCAGAACGGGGTCATCTGGTGTTATGTGTTGAGGATAATGGGATCGGTATTCCCCAGGAAATGCTCGCACGATTTGAGTATATGGCAGAAGATCCACCGGAAGATATGCTCGCGGAAGGGGCGGAATCATTATCGTCCATAACGGAACGCAGGGGATTGGGATTACGAAGTGTGGCAGATCGAATTCGTATTCAATACGGGGCCGGGTATGGCATATTTATATGTTCAGCACCGGGGTATGGCACAGTTATTCGATGCATCATTCCATTATATGAGCAGGAGGAAGCCGGATGAATCTGACTGCAATGCTGGTCGACGATGAGCTGCCGATTCTGGAGAATCTGAACTACATTTTACCCTGGGAAGAGATGGGGATTGAAATCACAGGTACAGCGAGAAGTGGTGTAGAAGCGCTGGGGAAAGTAACAGAAAGTCATCCGGACATTCTCTTGTGTGATATTCGAATGCCGTCTATGGATGGATTGGAACTTATTCGTTTGCTGCGAGAGCAGGGTGAAACGTGTGAGATTATTTTGCTGACCGGGTATCAGCAGTTTGAATATGCTCGAACTGCTATCAAGTATAACGTACATGAATACATATGTAAGCCCATTGATTATTTGAATCTGGAACATAAACTGCGTGAACTTGCCGGACAGATCCAGAAGAGACGTCTGGAAAACGAATCGCAACGTTATCGCAGCCAAGAGATGGAAAGCTGGATCAGACACAAACAGTTGATTGACCTGTTGCGAGGAGAAGCACCGTTGAAGGTTGCCTATCCTGCCTCTGTTCCTGAATTCATAACAACTGCTACACCGTATACGTTGCTGCTGGTGGATGCGGTCGGTTATTTTCGCCATTCTATCGGCTGGTCCGAGCTTCAGCACCAACGATGGCATGAGACCTTAAGTTCCAGACTTAGGGAAGTAGCAGAGAGAATTGAGGGGGACTGTCAGATTCTTTCGACTCGCAAAGGGGAGTGGTGCATCTTGCTGGAGGCATCAGGTGAGTGGAAACGTCGCTCAGAGGAACTGGCCCATCAACTGTGTCTCGAATTAAATGCGATATTGTCCTTGGATTCAAGTGTGAAGGTCAGTGTTGTTCAGGGTGCTGTGCCCGTGAACCTGGAAAGTGAAATTCTGGAGCGATACCGGCATTGTCAAAAAATACTGATGTCCCATTCGGAGAGTGAAGACAAGGTGCTGAAGGCGAGTTGTCCCGAAACCACCTTATCGTATGATCATACGGCCTCCAAAGGGGCTAACTCATGGATTACAAGAGAAGATCTGGAGCTTGTTACTCGGTGGATTCGTCAAGGGAACAAGCAGGGGTTATGTGATGTATTGGAGCGGCTTAAACAGCAAATGGGGAATTCAGGACAATCCTTCAACAGGATAGATGAAACCAATCTTCGGTTTATGCTTGTACACATGCTTCGGGAACTGCGTGAAATACAGGCCCTCGCTGAAGAGCACGAAGTGAACTTTTGGAATGCACTGCAAGGAGCTGTATCCATGAGGGAACTCCTTGAACTTGCAGAGGTCGTTACCCATGCC
Organism: Paenibacillus sp. FSL R5-192; assembly: GCF_000517845.1. NCBI lineage: Bacteria > Bacillati > Bacillota > Bacilli > Caryophanales > Paenibacillaceae > Paenibacillus > Paenibacillus sp. FSL R5-192. Next base: position 321,516 of record NZ_ASPR01000079.1, read on the forward strand.
TCTCAGGGCAAACAAACGCAACCACGTCCTTCTGTATCGGAACTGATCCTCTCTGCATGTGAGTATATGGACGCACGGCTGCAACAGGACTTGGGAATAGATGAAGTCTCAGATTGGCTTGGAATCAGCCCGGGATACTTTTGCCAGCTATTTAAAACCCAAATGGGTGTTACTTTTGTGGAATATATGACGCAGAAACGGATGGAAAGTGCCGCTTTATTGTTGAGTACAACCGAATGGAGCATAACAGCGATTGGGGAAGCAACAGGGTTCAAGGAGCGCCGTTACTTCTCCAAGGTGTTTCATAAACACTTTCACATGAAACCCTCAGAGTACAGGCAGAGTAAACAATTGGGTTTGTAGTACCAAGGGAAACGGGAGGAGAGGTCGAATGAAACCCTTGAATGATCTGACATTGGAGCAAAAGGTAGGACAATTGTTGATGTGTGGATTTCACAGTCAGCACGCAGATGAACAGATTACTCGTTTAATCCGTGACTATCACGTCGGGGGTGTCATTTATTTCCGGCGTAATGTCGAAAGTGTAGATCAATTGACACGGCTATCCGCCGAACTGCAAGAGATGGCTGCTGAAGCAGGGGCTCTACCACTCATGATTTCGGTGGACCAGGAAGGTGGCATGGTTGCACGGATTGACCAAGAGGGAATGACCCAAGTGCCGGGTAATATGGCGCTTGGTGCGACAGGCAATGCGGAATATACTCTGGAGTGTGCTCAAATTCTGGGTCGTGAGTTAAAAAACATCGGTATTGATATGAACCTTGCGCCAGTGGTCGACGTGAATAACAACCCGCTTAACCCGGTTATCGGTGTGCGTTCGTATGGTGAACATGCTGAAAGTGTGGCCGCTCATGGCGTAGCAGCCATCACCGGATATCAATCACAGGGCATAGCTGCTACTGCCAAACATTTTCCTGGACATGGAGATACCGCTGTAGATTCTCATCTTGGTATGGTTACGGTACCTCATGATCGAAACAGGCTGGAACAGATGGAGTTGTTACCGTTCCGTAAGGCGATTGAGGCCGGAGTTGATGCTATTATGACAGCTCATGTGATGTTCCCTTCGATTGAGCCCGAGCCCATTCCGGCTACGTTGTCACATAAGGTGTTAACGGGTCTGCTACGTGAGGAAATGGGTTTTGAAGGCATTATTATTACAGACTGTCTTGAAATGCATGCAATATCCAAACCCTATGGGGTAGCTGAAGCTGCTATTCGTGCTGTGGAGGCAGGAGCAGATCTGATTCTGGTGAGTCATACCTTGCAAGATCAGGTTGCTGCGCTGGAAGCCATTGTGGAAGCAGTTCGAACGGGCCGGATCTCGGAAGAGGTTATTCATCAGGCGGTTGAACGCATTATGACATGGAAAAAAAAGCGCTGTGGCCAGCAGAATGATCATCTGGTTTCGCCGAAAGCGAGTGAAACGGTCGAAGCAACCGATGTTGAACCTGTTGATTGCACTAAACCCACTGAGCCCAACGAATTGACGTTGTTCAAGATTGCTTCAAGCAGTATTACCATCGTTCATAATGATGGGCTGTTGCCGTTGGACCCAGAGAAGGGCGTATATGTCATCTGGCCTGAGGTTGTGCAACGGACAGAGGTGGATGAACCATGGTCCCATACAGAATCGTTGGGTATGGCGTTATCGCAGCTGCGAGGCAGAGTTCGTGAGCACAAAATTACAACGCAGCCCACTTATGATGAAACAGATCGGATATTGGCTGATGTGTCAGATAGTGAACAAGTTATCGTATGTACGTACACATCGGCAGGTCATCTTCCGAAAGGGCAACAGTTTTTGGTTGAAAAGCTTAGTGAAAATCATTCGCTGATTGTAATTGCTCTGCGCAATCCATATGATCTGCTGGAGATTTCGAGGCCGGGAAGTTATGTGTGTACGTATGAGAATACACCTGCAGTTGTTCGGGTACTGTCCCATGTGTTAACCGGTGGACTGCAGCCAACAGGAAGTCTGCCTGTCCGTTTGCGCTAGACCTATTTAATCCTTACATCTCTCTGCGATATGGTGCTGATTGACCATCTCCTGGAGAGATTTTTTTGTTGGAATTTTCTATTGGTTAATTTTGGGATATGAATGCCAAAAAGATAATTGATAGATAACTATTTTCATAGTATTTTCCTTCTATTAAAAGTTTACAATTCTCCTCTTAACTTTTTAGCAACTTTTCCCGGTTCCAAGCGTCTAATAATATGACTTTTTGAGGGGGATATTTATAAAATGGGAGCAGAAGGAGCCAAAGACAAAGAATGAATTTGAAGAAGAAATTGTCCATACTTACCGCTTTTGCTGTGTTTCAGGCGTTTGCAGTGATTCCTGCCAATGCACAATCAGCAGATCAGAGCGATACTACATCAGTGAATACAGCCAAAGTTAAATCCGTGGAGGTTGTGAAGAAAGAACAGACCATCGCGGAATCCGAAGTGAAATCCGGAACAAACACTCCAACATCAAATAATGAAACAACTGAAGAAGTGAACCCTCCTGAGACAGATGTTCCTACAGGAACAGACGCGACTCCTGTTGAGCCGGTAATTGAACCTATGGACGAAGAAGGTACAGCTGAGGAAACACCAGCACCTGCACCAGTAGAAGTGGAGCAACCATCTACAGGCGGTTCATCTGTTGCTGGAGGCCGGGGTGGAGACCTCACTCTTTATATGAACAGTAATAAAATGATGCAAGATGGCAAAACATATCTTGCTGGACAGCCGATGGCTGTAAAAAATGGTGTATCCTATGTAGCGATCCGTGCTCTCGTTGATCGGGTTGGCTATGATGTCAAATATGATAACACAACTAAAGAAACGATCATTATTAGTGGTGAAGATGAGCTGCGTTTCAAAACAAATAGCAAGATCTATACCGTTAATGGTGTGTCCAGAACGATGAAGGGCGCGGCTTATCAACAAAAAAATACGTTCATGGTGCCGTTGACTTCAATTACACAGGCTCTGGACATTACGTATAAAGTAAATCAATCTGCCAAAACGGTTGTATTGAATCTGAGTACCAAACCGGTGGCAAGCTTCACGGTACAAAAAGAGGTCTTTGCCGGAGACCAGGTAACCTACACAACCAGATCCAGCTCTCCCAAGGGACTCAGCATTGTAGATGAGCGTTGGACAGGCCGTCAGGATTCATTCGACCAACCAGGTGTATACACAGTAACCTATGCGGTCCAGGATTCAAGTGGTCAATGGAGCGATCCGTATTCGGTTACTATTAAGGTTGAAAGACCGAATTTGCCACCTGTGGCAATGTTTACGACAGATAAAGAAGAATACAAAATGGGTGAGAAAATCACTTATATTGATCAAAGCACAGATGATGAGAATGCAATTGTAAAAACCGAATGGGATAACAATGCACTTGCATTCTTTGTTCCAGGACCGAAGACCGTAACGATTACAGTTACCGATAAACATGGTGCTAGCAATAGCTATACCAAGATGATCAATATTACGGGAGAAACACTTTATAGTGTGACTGACTTTAATCAATTGTTCACACCAGTCGGTGAGAAGTTCACTTTTGACGGTGGTGGAGTACCGGCATTGGAGAAAGTACCTTTCACTTATTATGATGAACCAAGTCTGCTGATCCGCAGTAACAGCCCGGAAACCGTGAATACGGAAGGCATTGTGTACAAGGAATCTTCCTTTGGACAGACACGCTTCATGATTCACCATGTGAACAACACGGGCAAAAGCGTAAAAATGTATGTTGTAGCGACAAACAACAATGCATACACGGCATCCATTGACCAGCAAAACATGGGTTTTGCAGGACCGTCTCCTTTTGCAACGGTAGCTGGAAAGCTGTCGATTGACCGTTGGTTCCAGTCGATGCAGAATGGTACCGGACAAAAGAAAGTGTACATCCAGCCAGGAGAAAGCAAGCTTATTCTTAATGATCTGAGCGTTCTTCCGATGAAACAGGGACAAGTCATTTCCTTGTATTCGGATGTATTCAGTGACTATGAACTGGATTACAACATTATCATGATCGAAGAAAACAAGGACCCGATGGAAGTGTTATCGAGCCTGCCGGTTCTGGATCGTGATGGAGTTCACAACCGTGGTACCTATCCAAATGCAACACGGATCATTACGTATGATCAAGAAGTAGGGTCGAAACCTGCACGTCTTCCACTTGGAGACAATGCAAGTGATCCAAACCTTGTAGGAACGGACCCTATGGCTTTCACTGAAGCGTCCAACGCGGGTAACTTCGGTGTATTGTACAAAATTACATTGAATAATGTTGCTCCGCGCACGTTGATTTCATTCAACCCTCGTGGAGGCAGATATTCAGGTGTGGCACTCGTGAATGGACAGGTCGTTCAGATTTCCACAGGTAAATCTGTAACTGCACCTAATGAGCAAAGTGTTATGTATCGCACAGGTTCGTACGGCGAGAGTGTAACTATTCTCTTCTCGGCGGCACCAGGAAGTAACTTGCCTGTTAACCTGCTGTTCACGCCGCTTCCGGCTGAAAAGTAATACCATGAACATGCACGGACGGTTTGGAGTGAAAGCTTATATCATATATACCCGTTCACCCCAAAAGTCGCCCGAACGATTGATCATCTGAACCGTCAGGAAGGGACTCCATCAAAATGTAATGTCATTAGCTCAAGCTAGACTAATGGCAATGCATGTGCATGGAGTCCTTTTTATGTGATGTTAAAATGACTTAACCCGGTGTCTTCGTTGACTCTAATCGTAATTTGATGCATTATTAGAGGTATACAAGAAAGCAAAAGTTTTTGCTTTTGCCGAATAAACTGTCGCTCTATGAATGATGCAAAATGCTCGTATGACAGGAGGTGCTTTAGATCATGCTGTCGACAGAACAGATTATTTCGACCATGTCCTCACAGGGGCTTCGCATTACCGATCAGCGGAAAACACTGGCCCGGTTATTTGCTGAGTCTCCCGGGTATCTTACACCCAAGGACGTCTATGAATATATGGGTAAGACATACAGCGGACTGAGTTTTGACACAGTATATCGTAATTTGCGGGTGATGCAGGAACTGGGTGTACTGGAACAGGTCATCTTCGAAGATGGCGTTAAATTCAAAGCGCACTGTAGTGAAGATCATCATCACCATCATATGATCTGTCTGAAGTGTCAGAAGACATATCCTATTATTTTTTGCCCGATGCAGCTTGCGGATGCGCCTGAGCAATTTCAGGTTGTGGACCACAAGTTCGAGGTATTTGGATATTGCAAGGACTGTGCTGAGCATGCTCCGGCCAAAGCGGCATCGGGACATACGCACGCTCATGGGAAGCACTGACCATGAAGTTATCGCGCAGAATTGCTCAGGCACCCATTCGGGTGTACCGCAACTATATCTCTCCATTAACACCGCCAACATGTCGGTTCTATCCGAGCTGTTCGGCTTACGCCATGGAGGCGATTGAAGTGCACGGTGCGCTCAAAGGTTCGTTGTTAACAGCGAAACGTATTGCCAAATGTCACCCGTTTCATCCAGGCGGTGTAGATCTGGTGCCACCAAAGGCGGAGAAATCCATGATGGTATCAGAGTAACGATGTAGCTTGAAGTATTCGGGTGGCCTGGAAGCAGGCCAGGATTGAACTTGAGTATGCTGTCCACTTGACAAAGGGGTCCGCATTTCAGTATATTTTTCCTATATGATTTCCAGTGAAGGGATAAGTACAGACACACCCCCAGTGCAGAGAGCCGGATGAGCTGAGAACCGGTCTGGGAGGAGGATGGAATATGGTCCCGGAGGAACCTCTTTCGAGCGTGCAGACAGTGATTTCAGAGCTGCTGTCGTAAGGCTGAGGCGTGATCCAGCGTTAATGGGCGGTCGAAGGACCGACAGAGCCTGTGTTTTGCGAAAAACATGGGGAATTTGGGTGGTAACACGTGAGAGCAACTCTCGTCCCATAGGGGCGGGAGTTTTTTGTGTTCTTTTTTAGTTGTTTTGGACGAAGGGATCACATGAAGCAGGAACATTTGAAGGAGGAGAAGTCATTCATGGCTGACCAAAAAACATTTTATCTGACAACCCCGATTTATTATCCGAGTGACAAATTGCATATTGGGCATGCGTATACAACTGTGGCGGGAGATGCGATGGTTCGCTACAAGCGTCTACGCGGTTATGATGCTCATTATCTGACAGGAACCGATGAACATGGCCAGAAGATTGAGCGCAAGGCACAAGAGAAAGGACAGACACCGCAAGCTTTTATCGACGATATCGTTGTGGGGATCAAGGAACTGTGGAACAAGTTGGACATTTCCAATGACGACTTTATCCGTACAACCGAAGAACGTCACAAAACCATTGTTCAGGATATCTTTGACCGTTTGCTGAAACAGGGAGATATCTACAAAGGGGAGTACGAAGGCTGGTACAGCATTCCGGATGAGACGTATTACACAGAGACTCAACTGGTGGATGTAGAGAAGAATGAGAATGGTGAGATTATCTCGGCCAAGAGCCCGGATAGCGGACACCCAGTTGAATTGGTCAAAGAAGAATCTTACTTCTTCCGTATGAGCAAATATGCAGATCGTTTGTTGAAATATTATGAAGAGAACCCGGGCTTTATTCAGCCGGAATCCCGTAAGAACGAGATGATCAACAATTTCATCAAGCCAGGTCTTGAAGATTTGGCCGTATCGCGGACTACATTTGAATGGGGCGTCAAAGTTAAAGGCGATCCAAAACACGTGGTTTACGTGTGGATTGATGCGTTGTCCAACTATATTACAGCACTGGGCTACGGTTCATCCGATGCATCCCTGTATAACAAGTTCTGGCCTGCGGATGTACATCTGGTAGGTAAAGAAATTGTTCGTTTCCATACGATCTACTGGCCAATTATGTTGATGGCGCTGGACTTGCCTTTGCCGAAGAAAGTGTTTGCACATGGCTGGTTGTTGATGAAGGATGGCAAGATGTCCAAATCAAAAGGCAATGTCGTTGATCCGGTTACCCTGATTGACCGTTATGGTCTCGATGCACTGCGTTATTACCTGCTGCGTGAAGTACCGTTTGGTTCCGATGGTACGTTTACACCGGAAAGCTTCGTAGAGCGTGTCAACTCCGACCTCGCGAACGATCTGGGTAACCTGTTGAACCGTACCGTTGCCATGGTAGACAAATATTTTGAAGGCAAAGCCCCTGCTTTTGCATCGAATGTAACGGAATTTGATGCTTCGCTGGAAGAAGCAGGCCATGCTACAGTGGAAAAAGTGGAACAGGCGATGGAAAACCTGCAGTTTTCCGTAGCACTGACAGCGATCAGCCAGTTTGTCAGCCGCACCAACAAATATATTGATGAGACGCAGCCATGGGCGTTGGCTCGTGATGAAGCAAAACGTGATGAATTGGCATCCGTTATGGCTCACCTGATCGAAAGCTTGCGAATTGCTTCGATCTTGTTGCAACCGTTCCTGACACGTGCTCCTCATAAAATCTGGGCACAGCTCGGCATTCAGGAAGGTGAACTTACGGCTTGGGATACAGCCAAGCAATGGGGTCTGGTTCCAACTGGAAACGCATTGCAAAAAGGTGATCCAATCTTCCCACGTTTGGATTCCGAACAGGAAATTGCTTATATCTCCGAAGCAATGACTGGTGGCCAAAAAGCGGCACAGCCTGAAGCAAGTCAAGCAGATGCTGGAGCTTCAGCACCTGTTGAACCGGTAACCGCACCTGAAGGTACGGAAGAGATCGGTATTGACGATTTTGCCAAAGTTGAACTGCGTGTCGCGCAAGTCATTGCCTGTGAACCGGTCAAAAAAGCGGATAAGTTGCTGAAATTGCAGCTCGATCTGGGTTATGAGCAGCGCCAGGTTGTATCTGGAATTGCGAAGTTCTATTCGCCAGAAGAGATGGTTGGACGCAAAGTCATCTGTGTGACCAATCTCAAACCGGTGAAACTTCGTGGTGAACTGTCTCAGGGAATGATCCTTGCAGCATCCCATGGCGACCAGCTTACACTGGCTACAGTACCAGACAACATGCCTAATGGTGCACAAGTAAAATAAGAATTGAGTTATGAAATTGATTCAAATACTGTCGTAACTATGACTCAAGGTGGCCCGATATAATTCGGGTCCCTTTTTTTTGTTGATATAATTCGTATCTGACGGGAAGAGAACAAGCATATACTGTTATGAACTCCGTACTTCAGGAAAGAATGAATAGGACGGGATAGCTTGACAAGTAGGTTCAGGTTACCTATAATTCTTTCAGTAATGTTTACGATTAAGAGATGCGGAGTGAATCATAATGACATTTTATAAAGTGCAACATCAAGCTCAGGATAACCGGATAGGGAATACGAGCAAAAGAGGCAACATGAAGTTACTGTGGACGGGTTTGCTTATTCTCACTTTGCTGGTATTGTCAGCTTGTGGGCAGGATAGTTCCAATAGTGCGAAGATTGTGGAAGGCAAGGTAAACGTTGTGACGACATTTTATCCTGTATATGCTTTTACGACTGCAATCGGTGGTGAGGATGCCAATGTTATTAACCTGCTGCCAACGGGAGTAGAGCCACATGACTGGACTCCGAAGAGTCAGGATATCGTTAATACGTCCAAGGCACAGCTGTTTTTCTATAATGGAGCTGGACTGGAAGGATGGGTGCCAAATTTCCTAAAGTCGCTGAATAGTGATACTCAGGTGAAGTCTGTTGCCGTTAGCGAAGGTGTTAAGCTGTTAACCGCTGAGGGTGATGATGGGCACGGTCACGGCGAAGAGCACGAAGACGAGCATGCGGATGAACATACAGATGAGGCTACCAGTGAAGATGTCGCTGATCATCATATTGATCCACATACGTGGGTTAGTCCGAAATCAGCCATGATCATGGCTGAAAACATCAAAAATAGTCTGGTCGAGGCAGACCCTGATCACAAAGCAGGTTACGAACAACGTTATGAAGAGCTTCGTACGAAGCTTGAGACGCTGGATCAGCGTTTTACAGATGAATTGGCTAACGTACCAAACAACGAGATTGTTGTCTCGCACCAAGCGTTTGGCTACCTTGCACGTGATTATGGATTAACCCAGCATGCAATTATGGGACTTTCCCCGGATGCTGAACCGACAGGACAGGATATTGTGAAGCTTGCGAAACTGGTTAAAGATGAGGGCATTAAATACATTTTCTTCGAAGAGCTGGTATCTGACAAATTGGCGAAAACACTGGCAAGTGAAGCAGGAGTGGAGACCATGGTCCTTAATCCGGTTGAGGGATTGACCAAGGAGCAGGCAACAAACGGGGATGATTATTTCACCCTCATGGAGAAAAATTTGCAAAATCTGCTGATCGCATTAAAATAAGATATAATGAAGAATTCAGATCGAAGAGTCTTTACCGTTCACGGTGAAGGCTCTTAGGACGCTATGGGATTCTTATATATAATGAAGGGCGGCTTTGCCATGCAGCAAATCATGCCACTATGTCATGATCCAATTATAGAGATCGAGAAACTATCATTTTCCTACGGGGACCAGCGAGTGATTGAGAATCTCGATTTTATGGCCCAGGAACGGGACTTTGTCGGGATTATCGGTTCCAATGGGGCGGGTAAAACGACATTGCTACGCATGCTGGTAGGACTTCTTCCTCCTGCGCAGGGAGATATCAAACTATTCGGACAGTCGATCCGCAGGTTCAAGGACTGGGACCGAATCGGGTATGTGCCTCAAAAGAATGCATTTAACCCGTTGTTTCCTGCGACCGTTCGTGAAGTGGTCATGTCAGGCTTGTATAATAACAAAAACATGTTCCGTCGTATGTCTCGCAAATGTCAGCAACAGTGCACGGATGCGATGCAGGTCATGCGGATCGAGGATCTGGCGAACAAACGTATTGGTCAATTGTCCGGCGGACAGCAGCAGCGTGTATTTTTGGCACGAGCGCTTATCAATCACCCTGATCTGTTGATTCTGGATGAACCTACCGTAGGTATTGATGCTGAATCACAGGCCAGTTTCTTTGAACTGATTACGCATATGCATGAACATCACCGAATGACTTTTCTAATGGTGTCTCATGATATGGATCGGATGGAGAGTTATCTGGGTTCTGAAGCTGTGGTAACGAATGGCAAAATTAATTTTCATGTCCGTCATTCGCATGAGGTACAGGATTGTGCTGAGACCAATCTGCAACATACTACTGCACAGGTACGCTAGCCGTATTTATGGCCCATTAGATTAGAGTAAGGCCGAAGGAGTCGTGTTTGTTTTGGAAATATTAATGAGTGATTTTTTTCAGCGTGCCCTGGCGGGTGGATTGTTAATTGGCATTACCGCTCCGTTAATCGGACTGTTCCTGGTCTTGCGGCGGTTATCCATGATCGGAGACACCTTGTCTCATGTGACCATTGCCGGTGTTGCACTTGGATTCCTGATTGAAGTGTATCCCATTGCAGTGGGCTTGATATTTGCCGTGCTTGCTTCATTTGCAATAGAGAAATTGCGCAAAGCGTACAAGAGTTACGCCGAATTATCGATTGCCATTATCATGTCCGGTGGTGTGGCTCTTGCTTCCTTGTTCTTCACGCTGGGCAAAGGATATAATGCAGATGTCATGAGTTATTTGTTCGGCAGTATATATACATTAGACGCTACGGATCTGAAACTTGTAGGTGTGGTTACGCTGATCGTGGTGATTGTAGTGGCATTGTTACATAAGGAATTTTTCCTGCTTAGCTTTGAGGAAGATGCGGCAGCGGTTACAGGGTTGCCTGTGAGAATTCTGAACATGTTGATCACTGTGATGACAGCACTTGTCATAAGCACGGCGATCAAGATTGTTGGTGCGCTCCTGGTGTCAGCGCTATTGACCATTCCGGTAGCGGTCAGCCTGTTGATGGCCCGAAGTTTCAAATCCGCTATTATTTTGTCCGTGGTGATTGGCGAAATTGCCGTAGTCCTTGGATTGGTTGTAGCAGGTATCTGGAACCTCGCACCTGGAGCAACGATTGTATTATTGCTGATCATGATGCTGATTCTGACGATGATTGGAAAAAAAGGGTTCCGAGCCTGACGACTGAACGAGCAAGCACGTGAGCCCGGGGAAGGGAGACATCCGCTTCATGCCTGATGTTAATGTATGGATGGCTTTTGTAGCAGGTTTGGTCTCATTTATATCACCATGTTGTCTTCCGTTGTATCCATCATACCTCTCCTACATTACAGGTATGACGGTGCAACAATTGAAGGATGACCGCAATCAGCGCGAAGTCCGCTTTAAGACCATGACGCATACGCTGGCGTTTATTTTAGGCTTCTCGGCTGTATTTTATTCGCTTGGCCTGGGTGCTGGACTGTTTGGCCAATTTTTCAATGATAACCGAGAACTGATTCGGCAATTGTCTGCGATTTTGATTATGCTTATGGGGTTATTTTTGCTTGGTGTGTTCAAGCCACAGTTTCTGATGAAGGAACGCAAGCTGGATATGAAATGGAAACCAGCAGGCTATCTGGGCTCTTTTATATTTGGCATCGGTTTCTCGGCAGGCTGGTCGCCCTGTATTGGCCCCATTCTGGCAACAATCATTGCGATGGCTGCAAGTGAGCCCACAACCTGGTTGGCGTTAATTACAGGTTATACGGCAGGGTTTGCAATCCCGTTCTTCATTTTGGCATTTTTCATCGGTTCAACACGCTGGATCTTACGTTATTCCAATGTCATGATGAAAGTCGGAGGAGCATTAATGTTGTTCCTTGGGGTATTGCTTTTTACAGATCAGATGACGAAGATTACGATCTGGTTGCAGCAGATTACACCAGACTGGATGATTATTTAAACGGATGAACTGAATTTGAATTTAAAAATGCATGACAAAGCAGGCTACATGTTACCAGAGTCAATCTGGGTCATGTAACCTGCTTTTTAATCGTTTGTTAGGAATGCTTTTAACTGCATATGATTTTGGGGAATCCTGTTGTTCGTTTAGGTGAAGTAATCAATACTGGCTAGTGGGAAATGTTCAAAGATCCGTTCCGTAATGAATTCGCGCAGCGCATCTTGCTGGTCATCCTTATACACATACTTGTACTGACCCCAGCGTCCCCATTTCATCTTACGTTTCTCGATATCCATCTCCAACTTGGTTTTAGGATAACGTTTCTCAATGGTTGCTTTGGCCGTTTTGGTAAAACGGTGCTGGATCATCTCAAAGGTAAGATCCTTGGTTGCTTCCTCTGGAAGCGTATCTGCCAGCTTCTGCAACAGATCCGAGTATCCTTCTTCCCAGCCTTCATACCACATGATCGGAGCGATAATGAATCCCAGGGGATAACCGGCGTGTGCAATTTTGCCAGCAGCTTCAATGCGTTCCTCAAATCTGGAGGTAGCCGGTTCAAAGTTTTTGATGACATAATCCGAATTGACACTAAACCGGATACGGGTGTGGCCGTTATGTTTAAGGTTCAGCAACGGATCAACGTGATGATATTTGGTTACAAATCGCAAGCGCCCATATTCTTCTTCCGCCATAAAACGAATCAGGTCACTTAAATTCTCCGTGATATGCTCGAGTCCTACGGGATCAGACGTACAGGCAGCTTCAAATCGTGTAATTTCAGGCGCGCGTTCTTCAATGTATCCTTTGGCAGCCTGAATGATCTCCTCGGTATTGACATAGACACGGACATAAGGTTTCGCACCAAGTGTAGTTTGAAGATAACAATAATGGCAGTGCCCCATACAGCCTGTAGAGATGGGAATGGCATATTCCGCTGAAGGTTTCGACTGGTCAAACTTGAGTGTTTTGCGCACACCAACGACCAGAGTACGTTTTGCCATCCGATATTTTTCTTGTTCGGTTTCACCCGGCAAGTTTGTGATTCGGTTATGGGATGTGGTCATCTGATAAGGTATGTTTTTGGATGTCACCCATTCCATAATCCGTCTGCCCTTATCATATTCCAACGCACCGGGTTCAAAATACACCAAATCGGGAATAAAGGGTTTAGTACCTTTTGCTTTACGAACTGGCGGTGAGGCTACACTTGTACTCACGAAATCACTCCTTTCGATGCGGAACTTTGCTTAGTTTGCCTCATTTGGGGAGAAGTCACGCCTGCCAATTACTTGTGTAACAGCGCGCTCCGAACTGTACAGGACTTGCCAATGCGTATTGATAACATGTATCATTATAAGATAGGGACCAGGCACGAATAGGGGCCGGTCAGAGAGAAAAGAGGGAAGCAGATGCCAACGCCCAGTATGGAAGATTATTTGGAGCGTATATACAAATTAATTGATGAAAAGGGCTATGCTCGTGTGTCTGATATAGCTGAAGGACTGGAAGTACATCCTTCATCGGTGACGAAGATGATCCAAAAGCTGGACAAAGACGAGTACCTGATCTATGAAAAGTACCGCGGACTGGTGCTTACGCCAAAAGGCAAAAAGATGGGCAAACGTTTGATGGAGCGCCATCATCTGCTTGAACAATTTTTGACAACGATTGGTGTTCAGGAACAAAATATCTACAATGATGTTGAAGGCATTGAACATCATCTGAGCTGGGACTCCATTACATGCATCGAGTCCTTGGTTGAATACTTCCGTCAGGATGAGAGCCGTTTGCGTGACCTCAAAAACCTTCAGGACGTCATGAGTAATACGGAGTCTTAAGTTTCAGCAGTGGAATACACATGGTGATATACAATGAATCGTATCCCGTGATCAAAGGATGCTTCTTGCCGTTTCAATGGCAGGAAGCATTTTTTTGTCTGCAATCACACCAAAATTTGGTGATTTTCGCAACTAAACGAACGGTAAGAGCGTCTATTAAACTAGTAGAATTTACCGCAAATTTATAATGATTTTGGAGGACTGCACTAATGAACGTTCGTAAAGGATTGATGTTGCTGCTCATTTTTGTACTTGGATTACAGACAGCAGGCATGACGGCACAAGCGGCCGGGCAGAAGGAAATCGCTATTTTTCTAGACGGCAACCGTTTGGAATCGGATGTATCACCCTACATCTTGCCCAAAGTAAATGTAACGATGGTGCCTCTGCGTGTTATTAGCGAAGGACTGGGTGCGTCTGTTCTATGGTCTCAAGCTACTCGTACCGTGACCATTCAGAAATCCGATTCGGTCATCTCTATGACGAGCGGACGCCAGCAGGCGACGGTGGATAACGCTGTAGTTGGTCTGGATGCATCGGTCGAATTGAAACAAGGTCGAGTCATGGTACCCATTCGATTCGTCAGTGAGAACCTGGGCATTCGAGTGAACTGGAATCAGGCTGCCCAGACCATTGATCTTTACACAGGAGACGAATCAGTCCCAACTCCTGAACCAACCCCGGTAACCCCAGCGGAGCCTGGAGGCACGGGCACTGTACCAGCTTCTGAAGAGATGCGGGGAGCCTGGATTTCCACTGTGAATGGAGACTGGCCTACATCCGGTGCCAAGGGAAATGTAGAGAAGCAAAAACAGGAGTATAGGAAACAGCTAGATACGTTGCAAGGTATGGGCATTAATGCCGTATTTGTCCAAGTGAGAGCCAATGGGGATGCCATCTATCCTTCAGGTCTGGTACCTTGGAACAGCGTATTGACAGGAACACAAGGTAAAGATCCAGGTTATGATCCCCTCGCGTTTATGGTTGAGGAAGCACACAAACGGGGTCTGGAGTTCCACGCCTGGTTTAATCCGTTTAGAGCAACGAACTCAGCAAGTACATCAAACTTGGCTGCAAACCATATCTCGAAGCTTCATCCCGACTGGATTGTGAATGCATCGGGCAAAATGTACATTAACCCGGGTATCCCGGAAGCCAGACAGCATATTATCGATACGATCATGGAAGTGGTCAATCAGTATGATATTGATGGTGTACATCTGGATGATTATTTCTATCCGTCCAATGTGACTTTTAATGATGATGCAGCCTTCAAAACCTATAACACATTAAATACTAAGGACCGTGCTGAATGGCGTCGGGACAATATCAATCAGTTCGTTAAGCAGCTCGGGCAGAGCATTCACAGCGTGAAAGCTAACGTTGAATATGGAATTAGTCCATTTGGTGTATGGCGTAACAAATCTGTTGATCTGACAGGTTCTGATACCAAAGCAGGAGTAACCGCGTATGACAGCATGAATGCAGATGTGCGGACATGGATTAACCAGGAGTGGATCGACTATGTCGCTCCGCAGGTGTATTGGAGTATGACACTGAGCGTAGCCCGATATGACAAAGTCGTGGACTGGTGGGCGAATGAAGTGGCTAACACAAATGTAAAATTGTATATCGGCCACTCACCTTATAAGTTAGGTACGCCAGAGATTGGGTGGCAGACATCACAGGAGATCATCGATCAGCTGAACTACAACAAGAAGTATGGTTCGGTCAAAGGGGATATATTCTTTAGTTCACAGTACTTGACGAAGAACCCTCTCGGCTTGATTGCCAAATTAAAAGCCTACTATGGTCTATAAAACATTTTAACAATACAGTGATAAGACAAACCCTTGTTCTCATAGAGTGGCAGTAGAAACGTGGCTGCCTGGAGAACGGGGGTTTTTTGTTATGTTAATTAACGCGGTGTTTGAAGGTGGAGGCGTCAAAGGGATCTCGCTTGCAGGTGCTGTGCAGGGTGCTCAAGACTGCGGCATTCAGTTTAATCGAGTGGCAGGCACATCATCCGGTTCCATTGTAGCTGCTCTGCTAGCGGCTGGTTACAGGGCCGAGGAGATGAAAGTCATTATTGAGAATACCCCCTTTGTTTCATTGCTTCGTCGTTCCCCCATATTTAATACCCGATGGATCGGACCGGCAGCAAGGCTGTTCTTGAAGAAAGGACTGTATTCGGGGGAGGCACTGGAATCATGGATTCGCAAGATGCTGGAGCAGAAAGGGATTCGCACATTCGCTGACTTGCCACAAGGTAAGTTGCTTATTACCGCATCCGATATATCCAATGGGACCATTCTGGTGTTGCCAGACGATATTCGGCGGTTCGGCATTGACCCTGGGAAGCTGGATGTTGCAAAGGCGGTACGTATGAGTTGCAGTATCCCGTATTTTTTCGATCCGGTAGTCATACGCAAATCACCAGTATTCTCCAAAGGGCTTCCTTTTCAAGATCAGTTTGTGTATGTCGTGGATGGTGGATTGCTTAGCAATTTTCCGTTGTGGCTCTTCGATGGTGATCGTTCGGAACGAGGAGGAGACGTCATTCCGGTTGTCGGATTCAAAATGGTGGGGAAGACGGAAGTGGAACCTGCCCGGATTAAAGGACCGCTAAGCATGCTTCAGGCCCTTGTAGAGACGATGCTCACAGCACATGATGAACGCTACATCGAACAGATTAACCGGTTTCGTACAGTGAAGATACCAACGCTTGGCATTAAACCAACGCAATTTCATTTATCGTTACAGGACAGCACAGCCTTATATCGATCAGGCGCAACCGCAGGGAACGAATTTTTCAATGGGTGGAATACAAAAATGTATGGTGAACAGCTGGACAAACAAAGAAAAGAACTGCGCAAGAAACAGGCAGAAGCTCCACCTCTGATTCCTGTATAAACGTGAAAAAAGCAATTCTCCGCATGTTGGGAGAATTGCTTTTTTGGTTGTTCAGTACCTTTTAGTGAAATTTCGGTATATCTTCATCGCTTTTACCTTTTTGTCCCTGAATCACTTGGAAAGGATAATCCTTGCGTTTCTTTGAAGAGCCGTTGCTCTTTCTGGCACTGGACTGTGCATTGACTTTTGCCATGGTTCGTGCAGATGGCTTAATCTTAGGTGATTTGGTTTTGCTTGCCCAGCGACGAGGCGGATATTTGTACAGCAGGAATACGGCTCCGAACACGACCAGAGGAATAATGATCCTGGATGGACTAGCGTTCCCCAGCCAAGTCAAGACTCCAACAGCAGCTAGTGCGATGAACGTCCAAAATAAGATTGCCTGCTTGTTCATATCATTCACCCTTTCACAGGATCGAGTGTTGCAACAGGTACTTCTGACGTAGCAGAGACATTGGCAAGCTTGGCATCCAACTCACGCATACGGTTAAACGAAGCAATGGATACTTCTACCTGTTCGTTGGTCGGCTCTTTTGTTGTCAGCAATTGCAGCCACAATCCCGGGTATCCGAGATAACGCAGTACAGGAATATCACGCACTGAATTCGTGAGCTTTAACAGTTCAAAAGAAATGCCTAGCACAACTGGCAATAACAACAGACGCTGACCCATCCGTTCCCAGAGGTTATCGTACGTGAAGAGGGAGTATAGAAACACTCCAATAATGACAGTCAACATAATGAAACTGCTTCCGCAGCGGTAGTGCAGTCGGCTGTACTTTTGCACGTTCT
Organism: Paenibacillus sp. FSL R5-192; assembly: GCF_000517845.1. Lineage (NCBI taxonomy): Bacteria > Bacillati > Bacillota > Bacilli > Caryophanales > Paenibacillaceae > Paenibacillus > Paenibacillus sp. FSL R5-192. Next base: position 338,925 of record NZ_ASPR01000079.1, read on the forward strand.
CCGGTGTCAGTTCTTCACCAGCTTCATGTGCGCTGATTACTTTGTGTTCCGCTCCATGATACTGGAAGAGACGTTTAATCATCGGCGTCTGTGAGATTAACCACAGATAAGCGAGTAACAGGATCAGCTTAATGCCGCCTTCCAGTAAATTATGCAAAAACTGATTGTCGAATGCATTTTTGAATAGAAAATTCTCGATAACAACAGGAAGCAATGTGAGCACAACTTTACCAAAAAGGAATGAAAGGATGGCAACGGCGGTCACACCAATGATCATGCTAAGGCTCCAGCCCGAACTTTCTTTCTCTTTTTGCTTGGCTTTCTCTTCCGGTTCCAGTTCATCATCAGCATAGGCGTCAGCAGAATAATTGAGATGTCTGCTACCTTTGACACTTGAATCTATAATGCTGACAATTCCGCGTAATAAAGGAATCCGCCGCAATTTCATGACCCAGGACTTGTCTTGCTTGGGAACTTCCAGATACGTAATTTCGCCGTCTTTTCTACGAACAGCTGTAACGTTGACATGTTTCCCACCGAACATTACGCCTTCAATGACAGCTTGCCCCCCATAGCTGACAGGCTTGGATTGTTGAGGCAAATTATTCACCTTCCTATTCTGTTCTAGGCCTTCGCGATCAAAGGCAGTTTAATAACCCTATTGTATCGAATTTTGAGACCAATTTCTAGTTTGTGAGTCAAACCTTGAAGGATGTTGTTAAGATTGTCCTGTTTTGAACATACTACCTCGTAGAATCGGAGCGGAAATTCGAGGCATAATGCGGGATTATCAACTGAATGAAGGAGAATATCGATGACAGAACGTAAGCATGAAGATACATCACAAGATGAAGGTCAACGTCCGAAAGAACGGCAGCCAAAAGACAAGGGCAGGCGCCCTACCCAGAGGCAAGGTCAAGCGCACTACTATACGAAGCCATTTTCCTTTGCATTAGAGCTTGGCTTCTTTGCCGGTTTTATCTGGGGTGGGCTACATTGGCTATTCTATCTGTTGCATTTTACGATTGTACCTGTCGGATTTCTGGCCGAGCCTTTTTTCAAACATGAATATATATATACCGCAGCAGGACATTTGACAGGCTGGCTGTTTTTTATCGTCTTTTCCATCTTGGCATCCTTACTCTACACGTTCACGATTAGAAAACTGAAAGGACCGTTACCCGGCATGGTATATGGAATCGTCTGGTGGCTGATTCTCTTTATACTGGTCGGACCAAAACTGGGGATGATGAAACCTTTGAACGGTTTAACGTGGGATTCAATCATCACGGAACTCTGTTTCTTTTTGCTGTGGGGGCTGTTCATTGGTTACACGGTAGCCATGGAGTACACGGACGAACGCAAACGCGAGCCGGAGCAAGCGGGGGCATAGCGCAAAAAAGCTTCTCAATCCGGCAATGCCTGTGTTAAAATAGCAGATGGTTATTTGCAGAGAGGGTGGAGCAGCGATGAAACGAATTATTGTGATCAATGGTCCGAACCTGAACATGCTTGGTGTACGTGAACCGGGCATCTATGGAACGCTTAGTCTGAAGGATATTGAGGACAAAATTCGCAGACAGGCTGATGAAATTGGCGTCTCCATCGCTTTTTATCAATCGAACCATGAAGGGGACATCATTGACCGCATTCATGCAGCGATGGGTGAGGCAGACGGAATAATACTGAATGCTGGAGCATTTACCCATTATAGCTATGCTATACGTGATGCAATCAATGCTGTAAAAGTCCCTACAGTGGAAGTACATCTATCCAACATTCATGCACGCGAAGCGTTCAGACATCATTCAGTGATTGCAGCGGAAACAATCGGGCAGATTGCCGGATTTGGCGAAGTAAGCTATGAACTGGGATTGCTGGCTCTTGTGCGTCATCTGGACAAACAAACCTGAGCCGGGAACCCGGGAATGTGAGAGAAAGAAGGGTTACCGATGGAAAACAAACGAGTAAATAAGTTGCGTGAAGCCATGCGTGAGCATGAACTCACTGCAATGCTGATTACAAACCCGATTAACCGTCGTTATATGACGGGTTTTACAGGCTCGGCGGGATATGTGCTGATTACGGAACAGGATGCATATCTGCTGACTGATTTCCGTTATATGTCACAAGCGCCTCAACAAGCCAAAGGATTCACCGTTGTGGAGCATGGAGCCAAGCCGATGGATACAGTGCGCGAATTGCTGACATCCGCTAATATCAAAGAAGTGGGCTTCGAGCAGGATAGTGTTACATTTGGCACGCATTCCGCTTATGCTGAAGCACTGCAGTCTATTGAACTGAAAGCTGTATCCGGGATCGTGGAACAACTTCGTATGTTCAAGGATGAAGATGAGATCGCGGTCATGCAGAGAGCAGCAGATCTGGCGGATGCCACGTTCAGCCACGTTTTGCAGTTTGCAAAACCAGGTATGACGGAGCGTGAAGTGGATCTGGAGATGGAGTTTTTCATGCGCAAGCATGGAGCAACGTCCTCTTCGTTTGACACCATTGTAGCATCGGGTGAACGTTCTGCTATGCCTCACGGTGTAGCGAGCAGCAAGGTCATCGGACAGAATGAGTTAATTACATTTGACTTTGGTGCACTTTTGGACGGATACTGTTCAGATCTGACACGTACCATTGCAACAGGTACACCTGTACCTGAACTGCGCAAAATTTATGACATTGTACTGGAAGCTCAGTTACATACGCTGGAGAACCTGAAACCGGGCATGACCGGACGGGAAGCAGATGCATTGGCTCGTGATATCATTGCAGGTCACGGATATGGAGATCAATTCGGACACAGCACAGGCCACGGTCTGGGTATGGAAGTTCACGAAGCTCCTCGCTTGTCCAAGCTTAGCGACGATGTATTGAAACCGGGTATGGTTGTTACCGTTGAACCGGGTATATATATTGATGGGCTTGGCGGCGTGCGTATCGAGGATGACGTAGTGATTACCGAGACGGGTATTCATATTCTCACGAAGTCGGACAAGAAGTTCACCGTAATCGGCTAAATTACAGCCACAGGGATATAAGACGATTTTTAATATAAAGGTACAGGTTATTGCTGATTGTTATGGACCATTGCAAAAGTAGTGAAGGGAGCGGAATCGATTCTGAAGAAGCGAAGCGCTCGCCTTTGTCTCCTCATTTTAAACCTTATTAAAATCTAGTCGGGAAAATGAGGAGACAACAGCGATCGGAGGAACGATCCGAATCCGTAACGGTCACATCGCACATGGTAATCAATTCAGAATAAACCCACCATTACATTAACCCGTCGTCTTATATCACCTACTTTTTAACCATATCAGGAGGGATTTTTTGTGATTTCAGTAAACGATTTTAAAACAGGCTTGACCGTGCAAGTAGATAACGATATCTATACCGTGCTTGATTTCCAACACGTTAAACCAGGTAAAGGCGCTGCCTTTGTACGTTCCAAATTGAAAAACCTGCGTAACGGTAACACCGTTGAAAAAACATTCCGTGCAGGCGAAACGATTGGTCGTGCCATCATCGAAAACCGTGGCGTATCCTACCTGTATGCAAGCGGTACAGAGCACACGTTCATGGATAACGAAACATATGATCAGTTCACATTGACTAGTGAACAACTGGAATGGGAATTGAACTTCCTGAAAGAAAACATGGTCGTTAAGATTGTTAGCTACCAAGGTGAAATTCTCGGAATTGACTTGCCAACAAGCGTTGAGTTGAAAGTCATCGAGACTGAGCCAAGTGTTAAAGGTAACACTGCACAAGGCGCTACCAAAAATGCAAAAGTGGAAACAGGCTTGAACGTACAGGTTCCTTTGTTCATTAACGAAGGTGACGTTCTCCTGATTGACACACGTGAAGGTAAATACTCTTCCCGTGCGTAACTTTCACGGCTTGTAAGCTAAAAAAGGTTATTAACAACCCTTTGCCATTCCTTTGGCAGAGGGTTTTTTCGAAAAAAGATTAGCCTATCAGGCGCTTTCGTAATATACTGGGTTAAAGTCATTTCTCGTAGAGAATAATGACGATGGACATTAATTATGCATACTGCACAAGGTAGGGAGTGGATTTGCGTTGTCATTGTACGTCATGAAATTTGGGGGCAGCTCGGTCGGAGATACAGAACGCATGAAGCGTGTGGCCGGACGTGTTGTAGAAAAAGCTGATGAAGGACATCGGTGTGTAGTTGTGGTTTCGGCCATGGGGGATACAACAGATGATTTGATTGATCAGGCAAAACAACTGAATAGTGAACTGCCTGCTCGTGAGATGGATATGCTCTTAACGACAGGAGAACAGATTTCGATCTCTTTGTTATCGATGGCTATTCAAGCGCTTGGACGTAAGGCAGTATCGTTTACGGGCTGGCAAGCGGGGTTCCGCACAGAGCCGGTTCACGGAAAAGCACGTATTCATGATATTCAACCTGACCGTGTGAATGCAGCACTTGCCGAGGGCAACATTGTTATTGTTGCAGGCTTCCAGGGCATGACGGAAGACGGCGAGATCACAACGCTCGGTCGTGGTGGTTCGGATACAACAGCTGTAGCGCTGGCGGCAGCGATTAAGGCTGATGCGTGTGAGATCTATACGGATGTAGACGGAATATACTCTACGGACCCGCGGATCGTTAAGGTTGCGCGCAAGCTGAAGGAAATATCGTATGACGAAATGCTGGAACTTGCTAATTTGGGAGCAGCGGTGCTGCATCCGCGTGCAGTAGAGTACGCGAAGCATTCCGGTGTACCTTTAATTGTAAGATCCAGCTTTAACCATAATGAAGGAACGGTTGTGAAGGAGGAAGCAGCAATGGAACAAGGCGTAGTGGTTAGTGGTATTGCCTATGACAAAAACGTGGCTCGCATCAGTATTCTGGGTGTGCCGGATGTACCAGGAGTTCTGGCCGAAGTATTTGGTGCGCTTGCATCCAATCAGCTGGATGTGGACATTATCGTTCAGAGCGGTGTGATGGATGGCAAAGCGGACTTCTCGTTTTCTGTGGCGCTGTCTGATCGTGAGAACGCATTACGTGTCATTGAAGGCCTTCACAGCCGCTTGCCTTACCGTGAAGTTACATCTGAGGAGAACCTCGTTAAAATCTCCATTGTTGGCGCAGGCATGGTCAGTCATCCTGGTGTAGCTGCGAAGATGTTCAAAGTCATTTCGGCTGAAGGCGTGAGTATCAAGATGGTGAGCACTTCCGAGATCAAAGTATCTTGTGTTATTGACGGAGATAAGCTGCATGACGTCATTAAGGCATTGCATACAGCATATGATCTCGACACTGCCGAGCAAGCCGTTATCGGTGGACCTCAAGATCGCAGATAAGTATCTTCAATATATGTAAATTAGCAAAGGTGTACTGTTGCCAACGGGCAGCAGTACACCTTTTTTTGTTTTTCTCATGGCAATTCTCACATCAACTTGAACATCTTTCCGCCGCGTATGCCTCTATAAGGCTGCATGCGGTTCCCCTCCCCCATCTCGGGAACACAATCCAGCAGGTTTAATTGAGAACAATACGAAATATCATGAACCCTGCCTAACTTTTCAAGCCTCCGCCCGCTAACAGACCCCTGCACCAACTCCGGGATGCTCTCCTGACATTGGGATACCGCCTGATGAAGCACTATGCCGAGATCGTTAAGCTGGAGGGGAGAACAGGATTGACGGTGCAGTTCATCGATGATACATCCAGCACACAAGCCGTCCTCCAGAGCAAATTCATCCTGGTTCCCCGCACATAACAGCAATACATCTCGTTGAAGTTCACATAGAGCTGCTGCAACAGCCTGCACATTGAGAAATGAACCAGCAAATACATGTTTCCCCTTGGAAGCCTTGATCAAAGCTCGGGTTCCATCGGTTGTGGTTAGAATGATTGTTTTATCTGCAATGCCTGCAGTCATATATTCATAGGGGGAATTCCCCACTTCGAATCCGGTGATTTTTTTGTCAAAACGCTCCCCGCCTCGAATGCAATCTTTCACTTCCATTTGTTTGGCTTGTGGAACGGTCTCTACGGCAATCACAGCCGAAGCATCATACGCCAGAGCCGTAACGATCGTACTGGTCGTACATAATACATCAATGACAACTGCACTTCGCCCTGCAATATCAATGGTACGTACTTCATTCACATTGCCAACGACATCAACTCGCACTCCCCACAACTCCTTTCTGTATCTGGGGATCGGTAGTTCTGTTTTGAACCGAAATGGAACTTACCTATCTGCAATTACTATATGCATGCACATCTAGACGGGTGCCTAGAACAGAAGGTGCATCTATGGTTTCAACTCTCAACCGTATTCTGAAGAATTGATAGATTTCAGCGTCATAAATTAAATGTACAGGCATAAACTTGAGATATGAACAAGCGCCAGAAGTGTGAACCAAATGATCTCAAGGTTGGAGGAGCCTACTCATGAAGGTGAACTGGAGGGAACTTTTTCCGGAACCGATCCGAACCATTCTTGGAAGAATGCCACCCGCTCTATTGGAACAAGTGGAGGAAGTACGTATTCGAGAAGGCAGACCCCTGGAGATTAATGCAGGCAACACATACCACTTCCTGACACCTCAAGGTTGTCCGACCGGGAATCCTGAAGAAGCGTATGTTCCTCAGAAAGAAGTGACGCACAGGTTGCTGGACCTGATCAGTAACCATTCACTTTATACATTGGAAGAGGAACTGCGCAAAGGGTTCATCACCATACCTGGGGGACATCGAATCGGGCTTGCTGGACGAACGGTACTAAGCGGTGGACGTGTCGAATACCTGCGTGACATCAACGGGTTTAACGTTCGGGTAGCCCGTGAGGTACATGGAGTGGCTGATCGTATCCTTCCTTATCTTCTCGATATGAAGAGCGGACAGGTCCTGCACACGTTGATCCTATCACCACCACAACAAGGGAAAACGACGTTGCTGCGAGATCTGGCGAGACAAATTAGTAGTGGTACAAAGCTTACAGGGGGAACTGAACTGGTTCAGGGAATACGTCCACGTCTGAAAGTGGGCATTGTGGATGAAAGGTCCGAAATCGCTGGTAGCTACAAAGGAGTACCTGGCTTCGACGTAGGTCCCCGAACAGATGTGATGGACGGTTGTCCGAAGGCTGAGGGCATGATGATGATGCTTCGCTCCATGTCGCCCGATGTCCTGATTGTGGACGAGATCGGTCGTCCGGAGGATGCCGAGGCGGTGATGGAAGCCCTGCATGCAGGAGTCTCAGTGATTGCGACTGCGCATGGCCGTGACCTATCGGAGCTGTCGGCCAGACCCGCCCTCAGAACCTTAATTACGGAGCAGATGTTTCAACGTTATGTCCAGCTGCAACGGACGAGCCGGGGCATGACCTTTCGGCTGGCTGATGGCAAAATGCGTGGGTTGCAGCAGACCGGGGCAGGAGGTGAAGCCTTTGGTTAACATGTTTGGTGCGGTAATTATTCTGTTAGCCAGCACCCTCGCCGGATTTTACAAGGCCAGACAGTATGCATTAAGACCGAGACAGTTGCGAGAACTCATTGCAGCCCTCCAGCGACTAATGACGGAGATTAACTATGGGCTCACTCCACTTCCCGATGCCATGGGCAAGATGGGAGCACAGACCAAAGAACCTGTAAAGACGTTGTTTCTTCATGCAGCTACACAGATGGAACCTCCTCATGGACTCACTGCCCGGGAAAGTCTGCAGTCAGGCGTGAATCTGGCGTGGGGAAGATCGGCCATGAAGGCTGACGAGAAGGAAGTGATGCTGCAATTAAGCTTCAGCCTTGGCACAAGTGACCGTCAGGATCAGACCAAACATATATCGTTAGCCATTCAACAACTAATGCATGAGGAATCCCGCGCCCAGGCCGATCAAATGAAATATGAACGAATGAGCCGAAGCCTCGGGATGCTTGTCGGAGCGTTAATCGTCATTCTGATCTTCTGAAATAGCCGGGATAGTGAGGTGCCAAGGTCATGAATCTAGAAGTGAACGCAATCTTTCAAATTGCGGGTATCGGAATCATCATCGCCATGATTCACACGGTACTGAAACAAATGGGAAAGGAAGATATGGCTCACTGGGTGACCGTAATCGGATTTGTCGTTGTATTGTTCATGGTGGTCCGTATGCTGGACAGCCTGCTACAAGAGATCAAATCGATATTTCTTTTTCAATGAAATCGGTCATGAAGCCGGATGGTGGTGACCTGTGGAAATTATCCAAGTTGTAGGTTTGGCGCTCATCGCAACAGTGCTTATTCTGGTCATTAAGGAACAGAAACCGATGTTTGCCTTTCTGATTGCTGCCGCAACCGGCATTGTCATCTTCATGTTGTTGATTGGCAAAATCGGAGCAGTCATCGAAGTGTTGAAGCGGCTTGCCGAGAATTCAGGCATGGAAAGTATTTATCTGAAAACGGTGCTGAAAATTATTGGAATAGCGTACATCGCTGAATTTGGCGCACAGATTGTCAGGGATGCAGGTCAAGAAAGCATTGCGTCCAAGATCGAATTGGCTGGTAAGGTACTGATCCTTGTACTTGCTATACCGATCATCAGCATTATTATCGAAACCGTCATGAAGCTGATGCCGGTGTAGAAAGGGCGTGCGGACTTCATATGAAATCAATGCATCTTAAGCCGCAGTGGCGCCTTACGGTTGTGCTGATGCTCTGTTTTCTGTTTGGTATCCTGGGACAGGTTACTGCAACCTCGCCTTCCGGTGAGTGGATGGAGCAGCAGGCCGATCACCTTCCCAAGGATCAGGTGGAGAAATACTGGGATCAACTGATGCAACAATACGGTGGTTTCTTCCCGGATGGGAAGACCCCTTCCTTCATGGATATGTTAATCCCCGGCAATGAAGGGTTCAGCCTGAAATCGGTGTTTGTAGCGATAGGAACCTTCATGCTGCATGAAATTTTATATAATGGCAAACTTCTGGTCACGATTGTGATGTTAAGTGTACTCAGCATGATTCTGGAGACACTTCAGACCGCATTTGAGAAAAATAATATTAGCAAAATCGCCTATTCCATCTGTTATATGGTCATCATCATTATTGCGATTAACAGCTTCAGTGTGGCGATTGGATATGCTAAGGATGCCATAACCGGCATGATCAACTTCATGATGGCCATGGTTCCCTTGTTATTCACACTGCTTGCGTCCATGGGTAATGTCATCACCGTCTCGGTGACACATCCACTCATCATTTTCATGATTCATCTGGTGAGTACGTTGATTCACTTGCTGGTATTCCCGTTACTCTTCTTCTCAGCTGTTCTGCATCTCGTCAGTTCATTGTCTGACAAGTACAAGCTGACACAGCTGGCAGACCTCCTGCGCAATATTAGTGTGGCACTGCTGGGTATCCTGCTGACGATGTTTTTGGGTGTAATCTCGGTTCAGGGAGCATCGGGCTCCGTAGCGGATGGAGTTAGCCTGAAGGCCGCCAAATACATCGCAGGCAACTTTGTCCCTGTCGTGGGCAGAACATTTGCGGATGCGACGGATACTGTAATTACAGCTTCTTTACTTGTCAAAAATGCAATTGGACTCACCGGAGTGATCATCATTTTGTTTCTATGTGCCTTTCCGGCACTCAAGATTCTGGCTCTTGCCTTGATATACAACGTAACTGGTGCCATTATGCAACCGCTAGGAGACACCCCGATTGTAGGATGCCTCCAGGCCATCGGCAAGAGCATGATCTACGTATTTGCGGCGCTGGCAGCCGTCGGGCTGATGTTTTTCCTGGCCATTACCATCTTGCTGACCGCGGGCAATCTGACTGTCATGATGCGCTGAATGTATGTTGGCAAGAAAGGGGGTGGAAAGGATGGGGTGGCTGAGCAACTGGCTCCAGGAATTGATTATGATCGTTCTGCTGGCGACTTTTGTGGATATGTTGTTGCCCAATCGATCCATGGAACGTTATGTCAAGCTTGTGCTGAGCCTTCTCATCCTGCTGACCCTTTTATCACCCATAACCAAGCTGCTCAAAAGTGATCCGGTTGGCGAACTGAAACGGGCAATGTCTGCAATGGATGCTCCATCGAATGGGAATGCGACACTCGAACAGATATTAGCTCAGGGCAAACGGCTACAATCCAATGAACAGGAACAATCCTTACAATGGACAGCCAAAGAACTGGCTAATGTCATGAAAGGTCAGATTGAAGAAACAACAGGAGCCAAGGTGCGGTCCGTAGAGGTACAGCTGACCATGAGTAAATATGAAACGGAGATGGAAGCTGCCTCATCAGTCGAACTGCCTGTGATCCAGCGTGTGTTGGTCGAGATGGCCGGAGAGGGTGTAGAAGGAGAAGTGAAGGCAGGGCAGCAAGAAGTCGCTGCTAACACACAACCCATATTTGGAACAGACACAGAAGTCGAGAAGGATAAATCACATCAAATACAGCAGCCCATCCAGATCGGTCAGATTGAAGTGCCTGATGTTCAGATTGATGTGAGTAGAGGGCAACGTGATGGAAATGAAGCGTCTTCGGAGCCTGTTATACGTGATCAAGCAGATGAGACGAAGCAGCAAGGTGAGACATCCACAAGGTCCGAACATGCGGTGCAGATTATTACATTGTTGACTGAAAAGTGGGATGTTGATGCAAACAACGTTCAAGTGACAGAACCAAAAAGTGCTGAAGTGCTCTGAGAAGGAGGGTGTCCGATGAAACAATGGTTCAAAAAGATGGAAACCTGGATGGGTGGCGGAGAGGGTGGGGCAAGGCGAAGTCAAACCTTCCGCTGGCTGATTATCCTGGGTTTGATCGGGGTGGGAATCATGCTGTTCAATTCCTTCGTCAATGTCAAAAAAATTGATTCCGAAAATATCGGTCGGGAACCACCGGACCCGGCAACATCCATGGCATCCATACAGAGTGATCCGTCGGAACAGAATCCTTTTCAGGCGATCGAAATTGCATTTGAAGACAAAATCAAAGGTGTGCTGGAAAACATTGTTGGTGTGGGAACGGTTGATGTGATGGTTACCGTGGATTCCACAGAAGAATTGGTCGTTCAGCGGAACGTGAAGGATTCTCAGCAACTTACCGAAGAAACCGATGCTAGCGGGGGCAAACGGCATATGACGCAATATACCCGTGATGGCGAGATTATTACTTACGAAATAGCAGGGGATCAGACACCTATAGTGACCAAAAAGCTCAAACCGCAGATCCGTGGGGTGCTTGTGGTTGCGAGGGGTGCAGAGAACAAGGTTGTGAAGGACCTGATAACCGATGCTGTGGAAAAAGGACTGAATGTGGCAGCCTACCGGATCTCAGTTGTACCGCGCAAACAAGACTAATCTGATGTGTTGAATCACAAGATTCAATTCTCATAAGATTGAAGCCAATTTGAGGAGGAAGTTCTAATGAATAACAAACGTCAAACGGTATGGCTCGTTTCCATGCTGAGTCTGATGGTCATTTTGTCCGCGTATTATCTGTTCACTGAGGATTCCGGTCCAGTCAACGCGCCGGTGGCTGACAGTCAGCAAGTGGATGGAATCAAGCAGGGGGAAGCAAAGGAGACGGCAGGCATTCTTGATCCTACAGAAGGTTTGGTTGTAAATGAAGTGGTGAATAGCGGCGAAGTTGAAAGTGATCCAAGTGCGGCTGGCGCTGTGGAGGAACCATCGGCTACGGAAGGTAAAGAAGCTGGAAATACAGAGAAAACACCTGCTGTCGAACCAGGCGAAAATAAGGGTGAGACAGGCAAAGAAACCAACAAAGAGACCGACAAAGGCGCAACAACTACACCGGAGACAGACGGTCAGGCAGGCGGCACTGCAACCAAGACAGATGAGGAAGTCCTCAAGGAAATGGAAGAGCAGAATACGACAGCATCTGCGAGCAGCCAGTTCCAGAACTACCAGTGGCAACGTGAGGAAAGCAACAATCGTAAGTATGAGGAACTGATGACCGTGGCAGGTGATCTGAGCAAAACGCCAGAGGAGAATGCCAAAGCAACCGAGCAACTCCGTACACTGGAAGAAAAAGAAGCTAAAATCACTGGCATTGAGGAGACGCTCTCTCAACAGTTCGCTAATGCGATCGTTCAAGAAGATGCCGACAAGTATAAAGTTGTGGTCCTCAGTGACAAACTGGATGTAAAACAGGCGGTATCCATTGTAGATCTGGTCATGAAAGAATTGGCGGTTTCACAGAACAAAATCAGCGTGCAATACGTCACAGAACAGTAATCCAAATCATGGAAATGCAGTCCCGGGAGCTGGTTGTACTCTCGGGCTCTTTCCATTTTTAATGATTATGATATAATACATAAAGCCATATGACCGTCCTAGTGAGACTGGCATGATGCCGAAGGAGTGAATAATGGAAATGTTTAAATTGAGTGAAATCAAAGAACTGATTAAACTGGTAGATGAAAGTTCCGTTCAAGAGTTGGAAATTGAAAATGAAGGATCACGGTTATCAATCCGCAAACCGGGCAAAACGGAGTATGTTCAAGCAGCTGCTGTGCAACCGCAAATGATTGCTGCTCCGCAAGTACAGCCGGCAGCAGTGGTAAGTGAAGCTGCACCGCAGGTCGATACTACAAGTCATTTACATAAAATTGTATCTCCGATGGTAGGTACTTTTTACAGAGCTTCCTCGCCGGAAGCGGGTCCTTTTGTGAGCGCTGGTGATAAAGTTGTTGAGAAAACAACGGTATGTATCATCGAAGCTATGAAGCTGATGAACGAGCTTGATGCGGACATCAAGGGAGAAATCGTTGAAGTGCTGGTTGAGAACGGACAGCTGGTCGAGTATGGGCAGCCCCTTTTCCTGGTGAAACCGGAATAACCGTTATAGCTGGTTAACAGCTAACCGCATGAGCTTCGAAGGAGGACAAAACGAAATGAAATTTCAAAAAATACTGATTGCGAACCGTGGAGAGATTGCGGTACGTATTATTCGTGCCTGCCGTGAAATCGGTATCTCAACGGTAGCCGTCTACTCGGAAGCGGACAAGGATTCTCTGCATGTTCGTCTTGCAGATGAGGCTTATTGTATCGGACCGACACTGTCTAAGGACAGTTACCTCAACTTCACAAACCTGATGAGTGTAGCTACGCTGACGGAATGTGATGCAATCCACCCTGGATACGGTTTTTTGGCGGAGAATGCTGATTTTGCGGAAATTTGTGAGTCTTGCAATATTACATTCATCGGGCCTTCACCCGAAGCCATTACCAAAATGGGAGACAAGGCTGTTGCCAAACAGACGATGAAAGATGCAGGAGTACCTGTTATTCCTGGATCAGACGGCCTTGTTGAAAATATGGATGAAGCCATCATGATTGCTAGAGATATCGGATATCCTATCATTATCAAAGCTACTGCTGGTGGCGGAGGTAAGGGAATTCGTATTGCCGAAGATGAAGAAACGCTGATTAAGCAGATTACCGCTGCTCAGCAGGAAGCACAGAAGGCATTTGGCAATGCAGGTGTATATCTGGAGAAATTCCTGACAGGTATGAAACACGTGGAAATTCAGATCATTGCTGATAAACACGGAAATGCAGCACATTTGGGAGAGCGTGATTGCTCGGTTCAGCGTCGTCGCCAGAAATTGGTAGAAGAAGCTCCGTGTCCGATTCTCTCCGAAGATGTGCGCACACTGATGGGTGAAGCTGCGGTACGGGCTGCCCTTGCTGTGGATTACTCGGGAGCGGGTACATTGGAGTTCCTGCTCAGCCCGAATGGCGAGTTCTATTTCATGGAGATGAATACGCGTATTCAGGTAGAGCACCCGGTGACTGAGATGGTTACTGGCGTGGATCTGATCCGTGAGATGATCTCGGTAGCTGAAGGCAACCCACTCTCATTCCGTCAGGAAGACGTGGTTATCAATGGCTGGTCCATTGAATGTCGTATCAATGCAGAAGATCCGGACCGTAACTTTATGCCATCACCAGGCAAAATCGGATTCTACCTTGCACCGGGAGGACCTGGCGTTCGTGTAGATAGTGCTGCTTATCCGGGTTATACCATTTCACCTTTCTATGACTCCATGATCGCAAAATTGATCGTGTGGGGAGCGAATCGTGAAGAGGCGATTGCCAAGATGAAACGTGCGCTTGGGGAATTTGCGATTGAAGGCATATCTACAACTATTCCTTTCCATCAGAAATTGCTGGAGCACCCAACGTTCATTCGCGGTGACTTTGATATCAAATTTCTTGAGGAAAACGAGATTTAAAAGGTATATTGGGCTTGTTTGTCATAATGTAGCCCAAATGATATAGTATGAATAATAAGAGCGCATGTCTCCTGCAAAGGATAAGCCCGCACCTCGCGGATGTTTGCAGGAGTTCCGGTAAAGCCGGACCGGAAGGGTTCTGAAGGTTGATTAACCTGAGTCCAGCGCCCTGACGGATGGCCGCAAACTTATCTCGCGAAAGGTGTGTTGAACAGTTATGAGTACACTACCGACTGAATTTGAACGAACGGATATCGGTGAAATCCAGATCGCACCTGAAGTTATTGAAGTGATTGCTGGATTGGCGACCCTTGAAGTGAAAGGTGTTGCAGGCATGAGTGGCGGATTCGCTGGCGGATTTGCTGAATTGCTTGGTCGCAAAAACCTTTCCAAAGGCGTTAAAGTTGAAGTGGGCCAACGTGAAGCTGCAGTTGATGTTTCCGTAATTATCGAGTACGGATACCGTCTGCCACAAGTAGCTACGGAGATTCAACAGAACGTGAAACGTTCCATCGAGAACATGACAGGATTGAATGTGAATGAAGTGAATGTGCACATTCATGACGTTCAGTTCAAGAGCACCGAGAAAGTGGAAGAGATCGACCTGAACAGTCAGCGCGTAAAATAAAAGAAGACAGATTCCCCCGGCATCATCTGCCGGGGGTTATCCCGTCTTGGACAGGTCTTCATTATAGCGAAAGCTAAATGAGGATCTGATTTTTTGCTAGTGAACAGGTTAAGTCATGTTAGTGAGCAAGGGAGGCTGTGCAGTTCGTGGCTAAAATACTGGATCGGCTTCTGTTGTTTATATACAGCATAAGCGTTGGAGCAATATCGGCAGCCGTCATTCTTCTGATTAGCGGTGTGCTGCCTTACGAATTGAATTACCAGCAGGAACAGAACGTTATTGTTGCGTCGGTTATTGCAGCAGCGATTTTGTTTATCCTGAGTTTGCGATTTTTCTACATCTCGGTTCGGCGTGAGCGTGCATCGTTGCCGTCTGTAGATCAACGTACTGAGTTTGGTGATGTACAGATTTCGATGGAGACGATTGAGAATCTCTGTTTGAAGGCAACTTCCCGTTTCCGGGGAGTACGTGATGTCAAGGCACGCATACGTGTGGTTGAGTCAGGACTGGAGATTATGATCCGTGCAGTAGTGGATGGTGAGACACCTATTCCTGCGCTGACTTCTGATCTGCAAAAGGCGATACATGATCATGTGCAAGAGATTACGGGCATCCCGGTTTCTTTTGTCACGGTGTATATCGCTAATGTAACCCAGTCGCCTAACTACAAGAGTCGAGTGGAATGAGGTGAGTTTCACTGATGCTGTGGAAAGAGATTTGGGATAGTCACAGAGGCCGAATTACCGGAATTATCGGCGGCATCTTTTTTGGATTTCTTTATGTATGGATCGGTTTTTGGGATATGTTGTTCTTTGCACTCTTGGTGTTCATCGGTTATACGTTAGGCAGACGAAGCGATTCGAAGCTGGGTTCGTCCATTCCCTGGAGGGAGTGGGGACAATGGCTGGGCGATCGCTGGCGTCCGTTTAAGTGACCTACCTGAACCCTGCAATATGTTTCTTCCGAAAATAGAGCTGTAGTTTAGGTTGCCCGTTTTTTGGAGGAAACGTATTGCAGGTTTTTTTGTGAAAAGGGATAACAATAACAATACCGTGTAAGCCATCGATCTAACCGATACTGGATAAGATGTGATGTTTGCATGATTTTAAAATAAGCATGATGACGCTCCAGACGGAGCGCTGCAGGAGGCAGGACATGAAAAGACGTTTGGCAAGGGAAATTGCAGTACAAAGTCTGTATCAGATGGAAATGAATGAGGTAGGTGCAGCAGAAGCTGTGAACATGTTGATCAATGAAGCTGCTGAAGATAATGAAACCGAAGTAGTTATTCGCGATGAAGATGTAATGCGTACTTATGTTACTGAGATTGTACAAGGAGCCTGGAACAATAAGGAAGCCATTGACGGTTTGCTTGTGGATTATTTGAAAGGTTGGCAGATCAGCCGTCTGTCACGTGTAGATCGCCAGATTCTACGACTGTCAACGTATGAAATGGTATTCCGTGATGACATCCCGGCAAAGGTATCGGTCAATGAAGCAATTGAACTGTCCAAATATTTTGGTACAGAAGAATCCGGTAAATTCGTCAATGGTGTACTTGGACGCATGATTCAGGAAGTTGACGCGATTAAAGCAAAATTATCTTAAGTTATGATTAATTATAGTGTGTGTTCAAAAAGACCGGTTTTCAGTAACCTTCGTAATCAAAAGCGGGCTTTTTGAACAACCTCTAAATTTATATTCACATAAGGGAGAGAGAGTACAATGACAGCATCTATTATTAACGGTAAAGAAGTATCCCAAGAGATCCGCGCAAGCATGACAACAGAAGTAAAACAGCTTAGCGAACAGGGGGTAGTACCTGGTCTGGCTGTTGTGCTCGTCGGGGAAGATCCGGCATCCCAAGTCTATGTGCGTAATAAAGAAAAAGCATGTCACGACCTCGGTTTCTACTCCGAAGTACATCGCTTGGATGCAGATACGTCCCAAGAAGATCTGCTTGCGCTGGTGGACAAGTTGAACAATCAACAATCCATTAACGGAATTTTGGTTCAACTCCCACTACCGAAGCATATCGAAGAGAAAGCGGTCATTGATGCAATTGCCGTGGATAAAGACGTAGACGGATTCCATCCAGTCAATGTTGGTAATCTCGTAATTGGAGACGATAGTCTGCTTCCATGTACCCCAGCGGGTGTAATTGAACTGATCAAACGTACTGGACTGGAAATGTCCGGTAAACATGCAGTGGTTATCGGAAGAAGCAACATCGTTGGCAAACCGGTATCGCTGTTGCTCCAACGTGAGAATGCGACGGTAACCATGTGTCATTCCCGTACAGCCAACATGAAAGAAATTACACGTCAGGCGGACATTTTAGTTGTAGCCATCGGCCGTGCTAATTTTGTGGATGCTGATTTTGTGAAACCAGGTGCTGTTGTTATCGATGTCGGCATGAACCGTTTGGATAATGGCAAACTGGCAGGAGACGTTGATTTCGAGAGTGTGAAAGAAGTTTCTGGTCCAATTACACCCGTTCCTGGCGGTGTTGGTCCGATGACAATCACAATGCTGATGCAAAATACATTGATCGCTGCCAAGCGCGCTCACGGATTGGCCTAGGGTTTCGTCTGTGGCAGATCAAAAGATCTACTCCATCAAAGACCTGAACCGATACATCCGGATGAAACTGGAATCGGATCAGGTCCTGTCGGACGTCTGGCTGCGCGGGGAGATTTCGAATTTCACACATCACTCCAGCGGCCATATGTATTTTACATTGAAGGACAAGGACAGCCGGATCAAGTCAATTATGTTTGCGTCCCATAACCAGCGATTACCCTTTGTACCGAAGGAGGGTGCAAGGGTTATTGCCCGTGGTAATGTCTCGGTGTATGAACGGGATGGGCAGTATCAATTCTATGCTACCCATATGCAGCCGGACGGAATTGGAAGTCTGTATCTGGCTTACGAACAGCTGAAGAAAAAGCTTGAGGATGAAGGGTTATTTTCACCTTCTCGAAAAAGACAGATCCCTCGTTATCCACAGACCATCGGGGTTGTAACTTCACCGACGGGAGCGGCGGTGCGAGACATTATGATCACACTCCAGCGCAGATACCCTTCTGCCAAAGTTGTTTTATATCCTGTTCTGGTTCAAGGGAAGGGTGCAGCACCTTCCATTGTCAAAGCGATTGGCAACCTGAACCGGATGGGAGAAGCCGATGTACTTATCGTTGGACGCGGAGGCGGTTCACTGGAGGAGTTGTGGGCCTTTAATGAGGAGGTTGTGGCAAGAGCAATAGTTGCTTCGGATATTCCTGTCATTTCTGCGGTTGGGCACGAAACGGACTTCACTATTGCTGATTTTGCAGCCGATTTGCGTGCGGCTACACCTACAGCAGCTGCTGAATTAGCTGTACCTAATAGAGCTGAGTTGCTTGATCAGATCGGACAACGTCAGCGCCAGTTACAGCACAGCTTACGTCAGCGTGCTGTACATAATCGTGAACGGCTCGCAAGATTACAGCGTTCGCCAGTGCTGGTGCATCCAAGACGTACCTTGATGCAGCACACGGAACGACTGGATATGATGCACCAACGTCTTTTGAGAACAGTCGATACACGTATGAAATGGACAGGAGAGAAGCAGGAGCGTCTGCGGGCAGCACTGCAACGATTCAATCCTCGTGAGCAGGTCAATGTAGCACGCCGTGAGAATGCGGCAGCACGCAGACAACTGGAACTTGCGATCAGGTCTATAGCCCGATCGAAGCAGCAACAGTGGAAATCATCTGTGCGGCATCTGGATGCGCTTAGCCCGCTCAAAGTCATGTCACGGGGATACAGCCTTGTCTATGACGAGCAGGAACAGCGATTGATCAAGTCAACGAAAGATGTACAGCCTGGAGATTCAATTAAGATTAAATTAACAGACGGACAGCTGGACTGTCAGGTTTGGGGAATGAAGGAGGACGACAATACCCATGGCGAATGAACCGGAATTGAATTTTGAAGAGGCAATGGCGGCATTGGAAGACATCGTAGGTCAGCTGGAACATGGTGATGTTCCGTTGGAACAGGCCATCGATCTGTTTCAACGCGGGATGAAACTTTCGCAACTTTGCGGTCTTAAGCTGGAACAAGTGGAACGCAAGATCGAGATGATCGTAGAAGAAGATGGAGAGCTTCGCAAGAAGCCTTTCGGAACTGCTGACGATGAGAGCGGTGAAGTCCATGAGTAATCGTCCTTCGTTTCAAGTGTACCTCGAAGAGGTCACAGCTGCGGTGACAGAAGCGTTGAAACACACGCTTCCCGATCACTGGGATGTACCCCAATCGTTGACGGATGCGATGCAGTACTCACTCATGGCCGGAGGCAAACGCCTTCGTCCTCTTCTGGTCGTTGCTGCGGCGGAAGCCTTCGGTGCACAGCGTACAGCTGCAATGCCGGTAGCCTGCGCCGTGGAGATGGTTCATACGTATTCACTGATCCACGACGACCTGCCTGCTATGGATAATGATGATTACCGCAGGGGAAAATTAACGAATCATAAGGTATATGGTGAGGCAACAGCCATATTGGCAGGCGATGCGCTGTTAACCCATGCTTTTTATAGCATTGTTCAAGCTGGACGCCGTAGCGGTGTAGCGGCAGATGCGTTGCTGTCCATCGTAGAGGACATGTCCGAACTTGCTGGAGCAAGAGGTATGGTCGGCGGCCAAGTTGCGGATATGGAAGGCGAGCAAGGCATGACCGATCTTTCACAGCTCCAATATATCCATTTGCACAAAACAGGTGACCTGATTGTTTTCTCACTCATTGCTGGAGCACGAATTGGTGGAGCAACGGAAGGACAATTGGAAGCCTTACGTGTGTTTGGGCGTGATCTGGGGCTGGCGTTCCAGATTCAGGATGATATTCTCGACCTGACGGGTGACGAGCAGAAGATGGGCAAGAAAACACAGAGCGATGTGAATCAACAGAAGGTAACATATCCTTATTTTATTGGCATGGAGGCTTCTGTAGATGAAGTGAAATCCCTTACCCAATCTGCAAAAGACGCACTTGAAAGAGCCGAGTTACCTGATGCATCCAGATTGTTGGAAATTGCAGATTACCTGATGAGTCGTGACCATTAGATTCTGACGGAGCGGTCTGTTTCAAAATCTATGTAACCGTGTAATGAATGTAATGTTCTTTTTCCGAGTGGATGGAAAAAGTCTGTCCCGAGTGGATGCGTGAATACATATGGAGAAGAATTTTAAATAACTTGCTGGCGAGAATGCTCGTTATCGGGAGTATAGTGCAGTAAATTATGATTCTTGTTCTTTTATGTTATAATGATTTAATGTCATTTGATTCATAATGTATATATCGATTTACAACAATAACTAAACAATCTAGGAAAGCGGGGAGATTCTCGTGCTGCTTCCACAAATTAAACAACCCAGTGATCTAAAGTCGATGTCTCAGGATGATCTTGCCCTTTTGTCGGCAGAGATCCGGCAGTTTCTGATTGAGAAACTGTCTGTTACAGGTGGGCATCTCGCACCCAACTTAGGCGTGGTTGAGCTCACGGTAGCCCTGCATTACTGTTATAACAGTCCAGCAGACAAAATGATTTTTGATGTAGGGCATCAGGCTTATGTGCATAAAGTCCTGACAGGGCGTATGGATCGTTTTGATACATTGCGTCAACATAACGGCCTGTGCGGGTTTGTCAAACGCAACGAAAGTGAACATGACGTTTGGGAAGCTGGACACAGCAGTACTTCATTGTCTGCTGCGATGGGGATGGCCCTTGCACGTGATCTGAAGGGTGAGGACAACCAAGTTATCGCGATGATTGGTGATGGAGCGCTTACAGGTGGTATGGCTTTTGAAGCCCTCAATCATATCGGTCATGAGCAGAGAAAACTGATGGTTATTCTGAATGATAATGAAATGTCCATTGCTCCAAACGTTGGGGCCATGCATAAATATTTGAGCAAGATTCGTTCGGATCGTCATTATCTGAAAGCAAAAGATGATGTCGAGGGCATGCTTAAAAAAATTCCTGCTATTGGGGACCGTTTGGCCAAATCGGCAAGCTGGATCAAAGATAGTGTCAAATATATGATGGTACCAGGTGTTCTTTTCGAAGAACTGGGCTTCACGTATTTGGGACCGATTGACGGGCATGATATTCCCAAATTGATCGAAACCTTCAAACAGGCAGATAACGTTGATGGCCCTGTGCTCGTTCACGTGCTCACGACCAAAGGCAAAGGTTATCAGCCAGCAGAAGCCGATTCGCACAAGTGGCACGGGATTTCTCCGTACAAAATTGAATCTGGGCAAGTGCTGAAGGCAGTCGGAAAACCGATGTACACGGAAGTGTTTGGTCAAACGTTAATTGATCTTGCGAAGCAGGATAAGCGGGTCGTAGCTGTAACGCCAGCAATGCCTACAGGATCAGGTCTTATTCCGTTCAGTAAGGAATTTCCCGATCGCATGATTGACGTAGGTATTGCAGAACAGCACGCGGCGACCATGTGTGCTGCACTGGCTATGGAAGGTTTGAAGCCGGTCTTTGCCGTGTATTCTACGTTTATGCAACGTGCTTATGATCAGATTGTACATGATATTTGCCGTCATAACGCCAACGTGATGTTTGCCATTGACCGTGCCGGGTTTGTTGGTCCGGATGGGGAAACACATCAAGGGGTATACGATGTGGCATTTATGCGCCATATTCCAAATATCGTTCTGATGATGCCAAAAGACGAAAATGAATTGCGTCATATGATGAAAACGGCGCTTGATTATAATGAAGGTCCAATTGCTTACCGTTATCCACGAAACAATGTGGTCGGTGTACCTTTGGATGATGTACTTGTTCCGATTCCAATCGGATCATGGGAGCAACTGCGTCCATCCGAGGGATATGCTGTCATCGCTTCAGGTTCGATGGTGCAGCTTGCAGAAGAAGCAGCAGAGATGGTGAAGCGGGAAGGTATCACAGCAGGCGTAATCAACGCTCGCTTCCTTAAACCTCTTGACGAGCAAATGTTGCGTGATTTAGCTGTTCGAGGCACCAAATTGATTGTACTTGAAGAAACATCCCAGGCAGGCAGCATGGGTAGTGCAGTTCTGGAGTTTTATGCAGAACAGGGACTACATGATGTTCATGTACAATTGATGGGGATTCCGGATCGCTTCATCGAGCATGGCAGTATTAAGGAACAACGTGAGGAAGTGGGTCTTACCGTTGAAAATGTATGTGCTGAACTGCGCAAGATGGCTGTTCAATCATCTTACGGCATACCAAAAACACGTTTTCCTTCGTAAATTTACATGATAGGAGACAGACATGTCACTCCCGAAAGAACGAATTGATGTTCTGCTGGTTGAGCAGGGCTATTATGAAAGTCGTGAGAAGGCAAAAGCTGCCATCATGGCTGGACTGGTATATGCCAATAATGAGCCGATCGAAAAGGCGGGCATGAAAATTCCAAGGGAAGCCGAGCTGAAAGTTAAAGGCTCGGTACATCCCTACGTCGGCAGAGGCGGATTGAAGCTCGAAAAAGCGATCCGTCATTTCGACCTTGATATGAATGGACTTGTCATGCTCGACATTGGTTCATCCACCGGTGGATTTACGGATTGTGCACTTCAGCATGGCGCATCTCACGTCTACGCTATTGATGTGGGCTATAATCAGCTCGATTGGTCTTTGCGTAATGATGAGCGGGTTACTGTTATGGAACGAACTAATTTCCGCTATGTGACTCCTGAAGATCTGACGGGACCCGTGCCGAACTTTGCGAGCATTGATGTGTCGTTCATTTCACTGCGAATCATATTGCCGCCACTTCTGGCTCTTTTGAAACAACCTGCAGATATCGTTGCATTGATTAAACCTCAATTTGAGGCAGGGCGTGAAAAAGTAGGCAAGTCCGGTGTGGTACGTGATACGAAGGTACACAAGGATGTATTGCAGACAATGCTTCATTTTTCCAGTCAACTTGGTTTACATCTGCAGAGTTTAACTTTTTCACCGATAACGGGTGGAGAAGGTAATATAGAATTTCTCGCACATTGGCGTCTGGAAGCACCAGAGGCAACACAACCAGAGATCGATCCAGCTTCACTTGACGCACTTGCGGAGCAAGTTGCAAAGGAAGCAGCTCATACATTTACGGGAAACTCATCATAAGATGGGTTTCTTTTCGCTGGAAAGGTGATTGACGTAAAGGGAAATCATTACTGAACCTCGAATATGTCTTCGAGGTGAGCGATAATGGATGGTCAATATGACACAATCTTTATAGGTGTACTTGCTGTCTGTTTGATCTTGTGGCTGTTTTTTGGCTTGCGTAATTGGGTGAACCGACCAACGCCGGTAAGCTTGTCTGGAATGCAACTGAACGTGAAGATTCAGGATTCCCCGGCCTTGGATTTGCTTGAAGCACAGGGTTACGAAGTCATCGGTGGCAAAATGAAAGTCCCTTTGGCTTTTGAGGCCAATGAATCCGTTTATTACAGCAGATTATTCATTGATTATGTTGCAGAACGTGAGGATCTCAGATACCTCGTGAAAACGTCTCGTCGCAGACAGCCAATCGATATGACCGGCCCTGCGCTAAGGGATCGCTTCCTCAATTATTTGTTGTTATATCCTGGCTGTGAAGGATTGCTGTATGTTGACGTGGAGGATTCCGATATTAAGTTAATCAGGCTCATGGACTATCAGGAAGATGTGTATGATGGGGATGATCTGGACTAATATAAAAGAATGAACATTGCAGGGCAAAGTCTGCGGCGAATTACAAATGCTGCTTTATTGCAATACATCTAACTGGAGGCATATATGAAAGGACAAAGGCACATCAAGATTCGTGAAATCATTAGTCAAAATGAAATTGAGACCCAGGATGATCTGGTTGAAGCACTACGCAAATCAGGTTTTCAGGTGACTCAGGCGACGGTATCCCGGGATATCAAGGAACTTCTGTTAATCAAGATTCCGATGGATGATGGAAGATACAAGTACTCTTTACCGACAGATCAACGATATAATCCGATTCAAAAGTTGAAGCGTGCACTCGTTGACAACTTCTTGCACATTGATCACACAAACAATCTGGTTGTGATGAAATGTTTGCCAGGAACAGCCAACTCCATTGCAGCTTTGCTTGATAATATTGAGTGGAATGAAGTCATGGGCACGATCTGTGGAGATGACACCATTCTGATTATCTGCCGGACTGAAGGTAACAGTGTGACCGTTATTGAGCGGATCATGGGTTACATTGCTTAAAGTGCGTGTTCAAAAAGATTGGTTTTCAGTACCGAGAAGATGGGATGAAGCTAGAAATGGAGTAGCGGAGCGTAGGGAAACTACGTGAGCAACTGCAATGTTTCCGAAGGAAACATACTTCGTAAGCATCCCACTTATTTCGGCTGAATTCCATATTCGATGCTGACGATGCCACAAGGCATCCTTCGTAATCAAAAGCGGACTTTTTGAACAACCTCTTGAATCAATGGTTCAAAAACATAATATCTGAGTTAGTCATCCGGAGGTGTTTTTGCAGATGTTAGTTACGTTATCGATTCGTAATCTGGCTGTGGTGGAAGAAGTGGACGTTGTATTCCATCCGGGATTCCATGTACTTTCAGGGGAAACGGGTGCAGGTAAGTCGATTATTATAGATGCACTTGGCTTAATTGCTGGTGGACGAAGTTCAGCTGATTTGATCCGGTACGGTTGTGATAAGGCAGAGATGGAAGCCTTGTTCGAGATGGAGCAGAGTCACCCGGTATGGCAGACATTAGAGAAGCTGGGTATCCATTGTGAGCCTGAAGAGCATCTGGTCATTCGACGTGAACTGAACACACAGGGGAAAAGTACGTCCCGCATTAATGGGCAATTGGTCAATCTGACCATGCTGCGGGAAGTAGGCGAGAAGCTGATCAATATTCATGGACAACATGAACATCAGAGTTTGCTACGCGCTGAGAGCCATCTGGGGCTTCTCGATACTTATGGCACGGAAGTCATCGGACCGATCAAAGCGAAGTACCAGGAGCGCTACAGCAAGTTTATCACGGCAGAAAAAGAACTGCGTGCGCTTCAGGAGTCCAGTCAGCGTGCATATCAACTCTTGGACATGTATCGCTTTCAGCTTGAGGAGATCGCAGCAGCAAGCCTTACACAAGGCGAGGATGAATTACTCGGGGAAGAACGGGTCAAACTATCCCATAGTGAGAAAATGATGGACAGTGTTGCTGGTGCATATGATCTGCTCAGTGGTCAACGCGGACTTGAAGCTGTGAGCATTGCTCTTTCAAGAATTGAAGACATTTCTGGATATGATAGCAAAGGACTGCAACCAATCGTAGAACAGCTACAATCTGCATTTTATCAATTGGAAGATGCAACATTTCAGTTAAGGGATTACCGGGAGAAGATTGAATTTAATCCGGCAAGGCTGGAAGAAGTGGAGCAAAGGCTGAATCTGATTTCTGGCCTCAGACGGAAATACGGGGACAGTGTTGAACTTATTCTGAGTTATTATGATCAGATTAGCCATGAAACCGACCAACTGGAGAACAAGGACGAACGGCTGGAAAAATTGCGAGCTGAACGTGACAAAATGCTTAACCTTGTGATGGAGTCTGCTGAAGAGCTCAGCAAGGTTCGTAAACAATGCGCCGAGGAACTAGCTGCACAGGTGGAAAGCGAGCTCAAGGATCTGCAAATGGAGCGGACTACACTGCGTGTTCAGATTACTCCTTTTGAAGATCCGAAGGGCATTGAATGGAATGGACGCCGTATTCGTCTGAATCGTCATGGTGCGGACAACGCGGAATTCCTGATCTCACCAAACCCGGGTGAGCCATTACGACCACTTGGCAAAATTGCTTCAGGTGGTGAGTTGTCCAGAATGATGCTGGCGATGAAGAGTATCTTTGCGCGACATGACCGGATACCTGTGTTGATTTTTGATGAAGTTGATACCGGAGTTAGCGGTAGAGCAGCTCAATCCATTGCGGAAAAACTGTTCCGTTTGTCTTCGACTTGTCAGGTTTTCTCAATAACTCACTTACCACAAGTGGCTTGTATGGCAGATCATCAGTATCTCATTGAGAAACATGTCTACGATGGACGGACAATGACGCAGGTGGAATCGCTGTCAGACGAAGGCAGAGTGAAGGAATTGGCACGTATGCTGGGCGGCGTGGAAATTACAGAAAAAACGCTGCATCACGCACAGGAAATGCTGAATTTGGCGGAAGCCAAAAAAGGGTGAAACGGACGGCTGGCGTAATGATTGACAGTAATAAAAGCCTGGGGGCGAGGTTATCTTAAAGGTACGCAATTGGCGACCACCTTTCGTCAAGCGAAAGAAGCAAAGGGAGTGTGACAGCCATTGAATTCCCCCCTCAGGAAGAAATTGCTAGGTCTTTTATTTGCCTTCTTTCTTTGTGTGATTAGCCAGGCTATTCAGCCTGTGCAAAGTTATGCTTCACTGCCGGATGAATTGCAGGTGTTTGCTGGCAGGCAAGCGGATGTCCGGCTCGCTGTACCTGCTGTTTCAAGCGCCGTTGTAGATCGTCCTGATATCGTTGGTTTGGATGATCAGGCAGCGATGCATGTTACCAGGCAACAACCTTTGCATCTTCACCCTCAACAGACGGGACATGCGAAATTAACGTTGAAGTTGTGGGGTAAAATTCCGGTCAAAACAGTCCATGTGAATGTGATACCGGATTTGCGTGTTGTACCCGGGGGTCAAACGATTGGCGTCAAAGTTAAATCGGCAGGCATTCTGGTGGTTGGACATCATCTGGTCCGTTCCGGTCAGGATGAGCGTGTATCGCCCGGAGAAACAGCGGGCATTAAGCTCGGAGATCTGATTACGCATATGGATGGAAAACGTCTGGATGGCGTAGCAGGTGTCTCTGAAGCCGTTGAACTTGCAGGGAAAAGTAAAAAAGGTATTGATGTTGTGTTAAAACGTGGTAAGGAAACGGTGAAGACACGATTAACTCCGGCATATGACTCCGAGGATCAAGCGTGGAGGCTTGGATTGTACATTCGTGATTCTGCAGCCGGTGTTGGCACACTTACCTTCTATGCTCCCGATCAGGGCGTATACGGTGCACTGGGCCATGTCATTACAGATATGAACACACAAACATCTATTGTTGTAGGTAGTGGTCAGATTGTTCAGTCCAATGTAACGTCAATTTCGAAGAGCGAGACTGGTGATCCGGGTGAAAAACGTGCTCATTTCCTCAAGGAAAGCAAAATTTTGGGCAATATTGAACGTAATACGGCTTTTGGTATCTTTGGTAAAATGTCCGGAAATCCTGAGCACAGTTTGTATTCGAAAGGCATTCCCGTCGCTTTTTCTCATGAAGTAAAGGAAGGACCGGCCGAAATACTTACCGTGGTTGACGGTCAACAAGTTGAACGCTTCTCCATTGACATTGTTCATGTGGCAGATCAAACTGAACCAGCAACAAAAGGTCTGGTACTTCGAATTACGGACCCGAAACTGCTGGATAAGACCGGAGGTATCGTTCAAGGGATGAGTGGCAGCCCCATTGTACAAAATGGTAAATTGATCGGTGCAGTTACTCATGTATTCGTGAATGATCCAAAATCGGGTTACGGTTGCTTCATTGAATGGATGTTACAAGATGCTGGCGTTATGATGAAAAAGGAAAACGATAAGAACCTCAAGGCTGGCTAAACAGCCCTGAGGTTCTTTTTTGTCGAAAGCAAACATAATATATCGGATAATGAAATAAATTATTTATTATATAGGATCAAGAAAAAAAAATAAAGAAAAATAATTTTCGACAGGAGGAATTTAACTGGCTGTGTCGAAAATTAAACGTGTAAGGAAATGTACGAAACGATGTTTAATTTAAAGGAGGATACCGTTTTGCAAAAAATTGAGGTATTGCTGGCCGATGATAATCGTGAATTTACGAATTTGCTTGCCGAATATATATCTGAGCAGGAAGATATGGAAGTAACCGGTATTGCATACAATGGAGAAGAAGTACTGCAATTGCTGGAGCAAACTCGGGATGTGCCGGATGTATTGATTCTGGATATTATCATGCCTCACCTGGACGGACTGGGTGTGCTTGAGCGCTTGCGCGACCTGAACCTGTCTCCACAGCCTAAAGTCATTATGCTTACGGCATTCGGACAAGAGAATATCACACAGCGTGCCGTGCAACTCGGAGCTTCTTATTATATTCTTAAGCCGTTTGACATGGAAGTGCTTGCGAATCGTGTGCGTCAACTGGTGGGAACACAGACGGCGATGTCCACAAGCAGCGGATCATCCATGTTCATGAAATCATCCAATGTTGTGCCAATGGGCAAACACAAAAATCTGGATGCAAATATTACGTCCATCATACATGAAATCGGCGTTCCTGCGCATATTAAAGGATATCAGTATTTGCGCGAAGCGATTACGATGGTGTATAACAATATCGAAATTTTGGGAGCGATCACCAAAACACTGTATCCAGCGATTGCCGAAAAATTCAAAACCACGCCGTCCCGCGTCGAACGTGCGATCCGCCATGCCATTGAAGTGGCTTGGACACGCGGCAACATCGACAGCATCAGCCACTTGTTTGGTTATACAATCAACATCAGCAAGTCTAAACCAACAAATAGCGAGTTCATCGCGATGGTTGCTGACAAGCTGAGAATTGAGCATAAGGTAAGCTGAAAGGGTCAGAGTAGTGAGCTGGCAAGTATAGTTTGGATTCAAATTTGATTCTAACCAAGGCGGGCTATATCTGAATTCGTTCATTTCATGCCGATAAACTTCTGTAATATATGCCAACGAATACCGTCATTTATTGGATTAAAGATATCCAGTAAATGACGGTATTTTTGCATAACGAAATAACACAGAACATGATGATGGAATTTAGTGTTGCATCATTGTTTCTGAATTTTGAGATCAAGCATTAAAATAAGCTCCCTATAGCAAAATTTAGAAAAGGAAATATTTCATAAACTTTTACCTTCAGTTAACGCTTTTTCAAGTAGAAAGTGGTACGATGTGACCATTGACAAAGACCTACATATATATTTGAAAAGTTCGGATAGATGCTACGAACAGAGGAGTAGAATAGTATGTTTACGCAAATAGGCCAGATTACTGAACCAATTCCTGTAGTACAATCTGATACAAAATGTGATATCGTCTATCATCTTTTCAAGTCCAATCCTAGTCTGGAAGGTATTGCTGTTATGGGGGAGAAGGGAGTGGCATTAATGATGCGGCCCCGATTCTTTCAGCAGATTGGCACCCAGTATGGCTATAATCTGTATATGGGACGTCCTGTAGAACTGGTGATGAACACACAGGCACTGGTCGTGGATTATTCGGAACAGATTACAGATGTCAGTGTTCTAGCCATGGACCGAGATGAAGGGGAAATATATGATCTTGTGTTGGTCACGTCAGGAAAAAGTTTCTTTGGAGCTGTGAGTATTCGGCGTTTGCTACTCGCTGTTGCTGATGTACGGGCTGAAATGGCGATTTTTATGAACCCGCTGACTGGTCTTCCTGGTAATCATATTATAGATGAAAGGCTGTCTCAGGCTCTTCAGATGGACCAATTTAGCGTACTGTACGTTGATCTCGATCAATTCAAATCCTACAATGATAGCTACGGCTTCAAAATGGGGGATCAGCTTATTCAGGCGACAGCTAACTTGCTTCGCAAGCTATTTGTTCCCCCTGAAGCTTTTCTTGGACATATCGGTGGTGATGATTTTATTACGATCCTGAATCACCATGATTACAAATATATTAGTGAGGAAGTCATCTCAGGTTTTGAGGAAATGAAAAAGACATTTTACAACGAATATGATTGGCATCATCAATATGTTCTGGGGGAAGGACGTTCCGGGCTAAATCGGCCCATTCCTCTCGTGTCGGTATCCATCGCCGTTGTAACCAATAACAAGCGAAAATATGAAAACATAGATCAGATAATTGATGAGGCCACACGCATCAAAAAAGGTTGTAAAGCGATTGCTGGAAGTATCATCTGTGCAAATGATACCGCCACTACTCCGTGCTAGACATAAAATTACGAGAACGTAGAGGACAGAGAGAATCTAAAGATGTGGGTCTAAAAGCTTTCTGTAAGAAAGCTTCTTCGGAAGCTGAGGCTTCGCTTCTATACTCATAACGTTAAAATACAGAAAAACCGCTATTTATCAGGAGTTAGTCACCTGTAATAGCGGTTCTATCATTGGATGCGAGTCAAAGGTTGTGTAGCAAACGAGCCACTTTAATCTTTAAGCTCATTATGTATACATAAAATTATGTTTGATCAATGCGTACTCAGATTCGAATATCGACAGATGGATATGAAGCAGCAGGAGATGTAGAAGCCGTAGTTTGCGGACCATTTCCTGATTCCTGATCTGTGGTTCCACCATCTGAAGGGTGCTCCTTATTTCCCGTTTTCTTTCCTTCATTTATTTCCTGATCTTCTTCTCCAGATGTTGCAGAGATAGGTGGTTGTATTCCCTTTTTAGGTGCGGGCTGATGGATCTCTTCCACCAGCTCCCCAATCTTCTGATTGACCTTGTTTAACTGGGAGTTGATGTCCTGGACGGTCTCTCGCTTTGCCTGAAAGACGGTGCGTTCTGAATTTTCCAACATCATTGATTTGCCTAGATCGAGATCATTTGCGGGAGGATTGATCTCGAGAACAAGTCGGTCAAAGCGGGTTTCTCCTTCGGTGGTCTGAATGGAGCCCTGCATGCGATCACGCAAACCGACCAGCTTACCCAATTGATCATAAGTCTGACTATGCTTGATCAGGTGATCGAGTGAAGGGGCTTGTGCCTCGTCGGTTGGTTTGGGTTGTTGCTGTTGAGCCTTTTCGGGCTGTCTTAATTTGTTCTTTTCTTGCAATTCTTCAGCTTTAATTTGGGCAATCTGGCTGTCGATCTGGGAAATGGAGCTTGTTAAGGATTTAATTCGCTGAGCTTTGGTTTTGGTATCCAACTCGTCATTGGTTTTTACACCTTGCATTTCTTCATTGAGCCGGATCTTCTGCTGCATGAGTCCCTGAATTTCTTTATCCCGATTGGAGACTTGATTCCCGGGAGTGAAACTGCTTTTGGTTGCAGATGAGATTGAATTCATATCCTCTGTTCTCCTTCTCCACTTTATCATGGTTCTATTTACATATATCGGATGTTAAGAGAAAGATTTGAATAGCTCTTGTTTCCTCGCAATGGATTCATTTTGCGTCGGTTGTATTGCGTACTTCATCATAATAATTGATAATGGTTATCAATAAGTGAGTAGAGTACAGACACAATTTATGTAGACGGAGATGGGTTAGCAAAATGTGGAATGATTATTATATCCTCTGGAACTATGCTGCGGTGAGCATAACAGATATCCGTTACATTGAATTAGAGGCATATGAAGAGATGAAATACAAATTTCCGACAAGTACCTTTGTACTCACCATTCAGGGTGATGCTGGAGTGACGATTGACAATCAAACATATGAAGTGAGTCGCTTTTATATTTTCCATGGGGGAAAAGGGAGTAAGTTGATGATTCGAGCAGGCGAATCCGGATTGCGCCTATATTACTTGATGTACAAAGCAAACCTGCCTAGTGGAGGGAGAAATGATCTGGGAAGGTTAATGGAGCGTATCAATCCGTTCCAAATGAACTATGGCTTTACCCCCGATATGCCAACCATTCTATATGAGCAATGGAAAAAGATGCACTTTTTGTGGGATCAAAAGAACCCTATTCAGCACTTTCAGGCGAAGAGTTTGTTTTATGCATTTGTGGAGCAGATCTCATCACAGATTCCTCGTGTATCCAATCGCTATCTAAGTATGTTGGATCAGGTTAGCAAAGTCATTGAAATTGTAGAGTCTTCCTACACCCAGCCACTTACACTTCATGTTTTAGCAGAAATGATTGGCACCAGTCCAAGAAGTTTGTCACGCAAGTTCAAGCAGTCGACGGGATATAGTCCCATCGATTATCTGATTCAGTTTCGTTTGTTCAAAGCCAAGGAGATGTTGCTGCAAACGGACGCCACATTGGATGAGATCGCAGCAGGCATCGGTTATCCTGATGGATATTATTTGGGACGTATGTTCAAGAAACATACAGGTCTTTCTCCTTTGCAATTTAAAGAAAAGACCTCAGCACCCCTATATTGGCCTGATCTGACATCAGGTGTGGCGCGAAATGACATTTTCAGAGGTGGAAGTGGAAGGTATGTTTATACTGATGGTGATAATCATTATCAATATAAACACGGAGGGTCAATAAATATGAACAGACAGACAAGAACGGGAATGTTGCTTAGTATTTTACTAAGTCTTACGTTACTGCTAAGTGCCTGCTCTACAGGTGTTGCCAGTAATTCGAGCGGGGATGCTTCTGGAAGCAAAAGTACATCAAGTTCCACAAACACAGTAACAGCGGGTAATCACACCAAAACATCTGAACCACGTATAATCTCAACGGTGAAGGGAGATATTACAATTCCGGCTGAACCTAAACGGATTGTGGTTGACTTGTATCTGGGAAGCTTGATCGCTCTGGGGATCAAACCTGTGGGTACACCCGAGATGAACCTGAAAAATCCTTATTTTATCAGCTCACTTGAGGGTGTGCAGAATATTGGTGAATATGAAACCATCTCTCTAGAAAAGGTGTTGGAACTTGAACCGGATCTCATTGTGACAGGTAATCCTGATTTATTTGATTCCTTTAGCAAAATTGCACCTACCTTGGTTGTACCTTATGGTGAATTGAAAAATACCCACGAAGAAATTACCTATTTCGGTGAAGTGTTAAATAAAGAAAAAGAATCTGAGGCATGGTTAGCCGATTATGATGCAAGAATTGCAGATGCCAAGAAACGTGTTAGTGA
Organism: Paenibacillus sp. FSL R5-192; assembly: GCF_000517845.1. Lineage (NCBI taxonomy): Bacteria > Bacillati > Bacillota > Bacilli > Caryophanales > Paenibacillaceae > Paenibacillus > Paenibacillus sp. FSL R5-192. The sequence goes on from NZ_ASPR01000079.1 coordinate 371,721, forward strand.
GGCAATTGATCCGCAGGCCGAGGTGTCGGTCATGCAGTTCTATGATAAAGCACCGTTGGTCTTTGGTGATAATTTTGGTCGGGGAGGTCAGGCAGTCTACAGCGCGCTTGGTTTGAATCCTCCTGCAGATAAAAAAGAGATTTTAATGAAGGATCAACTGGTTGAAGTTTCATCGGAAGCGATTCCTGAATTTGCCGGAGACTATATCATTCTAACAGCAGATAATCTGACCCTGGAAGAGTTGAAATCGAAACCGGTCTGGAGTTCACTGGATGCGGTTAAAAATGATCGTGTGTTTATCTGGAGCCCGGATCGTTCATGGTACTTTGACCCGATTGCAACATTGGATCAAACAGAGGAATTGGCCGCGTGGTTTAAGAAGATCTCTGAACCAAATTAAGTCTAACAAGTGATTGATGAGATGAAATCCAATTCCATTCTAAATTTCAGTTGATAATGAAAATTATTATCATTTATAATAAAGGTACATTAGTGAACCACTGCTAGGCATATGTTATCGGATGTGTGGCAGAATGATGACCTTGTAAGGCCTTTGTTCCGGGTGAGGTTGGGATTGGAGAGTATTCGATGCAATTAGACGAACAGATGAAATGCTGGAATCATGCCGCTGTTAAGGTTCTGGATATACGCCGAATCGTTATGGAGGCAGGGGCACAACTGAGTTCCTACACACTTCCGGCAAATGGTTTTATATATACGATTCGAGGATCTGCTGTGCTTCAGTTGGATGGACAAACATACAAGGCAGAGCGGTTCTACATGCTTCATGGGGCCAAAGGATCTTCACTGGATATCCAAACCAACGAAGATTTCGAATATATTCTGCTTTATTACAGAGCATTTCTTGCCTTTCCTAGTTATCGTAAAAAGTGGTTATTGGCACAGCCGGAAGTTGCACCGTTCTCTTTGCAATATGGATTTGCACCGAGTAGTCCGCTGGGGTTATTACGTTACCTTGATGAGCTTGAGGGTGCATGGATTCAATCTGGCAGTCTGGATCTGCTTCATACAAAAAGTTTATTTTACCAGTTCATTCATGAAATGATGGTTCAATTGGCAGAGCAGGAGATCAAAACAGAGCTTGCTGACCCGGTGAAACAAACACTTCGTTATATACAGAATCATTATAGGGAACAGGTCACGCTTGATTTCCTGGCTGAACAGTTCAACTACAGCTCCCGTCATTTATCCATGCAATTCAAACGACAGACGGGTCACAGTCCCATTGATTATTTAATTCAGACCCGAATCGCTAAGGCTCGCAATCTGCTTTTGCGATCTGATGCAACGCTGAGTGAAATTGCAGCAGAAGTAGGTTATTCGGATGTGTATTATTTTAGTCGTATCTTCAAAAAACATGTGGGGATCTCTCCGATACAGTATCAACGAAAGATGAGAGAAGAAGCGAAAACAGAGGATCGTCCATTGGTAATCTCTGAATCGTCCATTGGCCGAAGATGGAAGTCGGGATATATTGATTATGAGAATCATTATCAATATATAGACGGAGGGTCTACACCAATGAAAAGAAGAAAAACAAGTTCCAGTATGATTATGGTTGCATTATTGAGCATAACGATGCTCCTCGCAGCCTGCTCTTCGGGTACAGCAACAACACCAGCAGCTGGCGAAGGAACGGGTGCCAGTTCCAATAACAGCAGTACGGCAGTATCATCAGACACAGGAAGCCAGACAAACAAAGACAATGAAACACGCACGGTCTCAACGGTTAAGGGCGACGTAGTTGTTCCAGCGAATCCGAAACGGGTTGTTGTACTATATCTCCAGGGAGACGTCGTTGCGCTTGGAATTAAGCCAATTGCTACATCTGAAGTATTCAACGGGGCTGCCTACAAGAGTGAGCTTGAAGGTGTAAATTCACTAGGCACCTGGTTCGAACCGAATCCTGAAGCTGTCATTGACCTTGATCCGGATCTGATCATTGTTCCTTCAGAAGAGACGTATACTTTGTTAAAGGATATCGCACCAACGGTATATATTCCATACGAGAAAATGACAACAGAAGAAAGACTCCAGAGTATAGCGAGTATTTTTGGCAAAGAACAGGAAGCTGAGACATTAATCAATAATCTTAATAGCAAAGTCGAAGAGAGTAAGCAAACACTAGCAGATGCAGGCATATTGGACAAAACGGTTTCCATTGTGGAGGGCGGTTTGAAAGGTATGGTCGTTGTAGAGAGCAAGCAATATGGCCGAGGATCTCAGGCATTATATGAATACTTGGGGATGAAAGCACCTGAAGTGGTACAAAAGAAAATTGATGTAGTTTCGGAAGCGGGAGGCTCCAATTTATCCATGGAAGTACTGCCTGAGTATATCGGGGACTACGTGTTTCGTTCGGTGTATGAAGGGGCAGATAACCTTACGGATGATCCAATATGGAGCAGCATCCCGGCTGTTAAAGAAGGTCGTCTGATTGAGATTGATTTCGATTTCTTCTATTATTCGGATATCTATTCAATTAATAAACAACTTGATTTTGTCGTTGAAAAGCTGTTGGCGGCTCCAAGAGCGCAATAGTAAAGAGCAGATGTGTTCGTAGAATTTTTGTACAAGAAATGTTTGTTTTTTAGCCATTGTATTTTGATAAGATTACCATTACACTAGGATTTAAGTGATAATGAGAATCGATATCAAATACTCGATGTTCTGGATCGAATTAACGGAGGTATTTTTAATATGAATCAGCAGTTGGAACTTTATGATGTAACCATTATCGGCGGTGGCCCTGCGGGCATGTACTCTGCCTTTTATAGCGGCATGCGGGATATGAAGACCAAGTTGATTGAGGCACGTGACAGATTGGGAGGTCGCATGCTCTTTTATCCGGAGAAAATGATCTGGGATGTCGGGGGTGTGACGCCAATTCTGTGTGAAGATCTGATCAAACAATTGGAAGAACAGGCAAGGACTTTTGAGCCAACCCTCGTATTTGAACAACAGATCGAAGGATTCGAGCGTCAACCTGATGGCACAATTCTGTTAACTTCTGCAACAGGTGAGCAACACTGGACACGTACCGTCATTATGGCAATCGGATATGGTATATATAAAATGGCCAAGCTGGAGCTTGAAGGTGCAGACCGCTATGAGGTTAGCAATCTGCACTATACTGTGCAGGAACTAGAGCCATTCCGTGGTAAACGTGTGCTAATCTCGGGTGGAGGCGACTCTGCTGTGGACTGGGCGAATGAACTGGAAGCACTGGCAGAGCAAGTTACGGTTGTGCATCGTCGTGACCGCTTTGGCGGGTTGGAGCGTAATGTACTGCGTATGAGAGAATCCTCTGTAGATGTCCGTACACCTTACGCGGTAGAGACCTTGCATAGTAAGAGTGGTGATGTGATTGAACAGGTGACCATCTCACATGTGGACACAGGTGAAACTGAACTGCTTGAAGTCGATGCTGTCATTGTAAACCATGGCATGAAGAGTGACTTTGGTCCAATCCGGGATTGGGGACTTGATCTTGGAGAATGGCATGTCACTACAACGGAGAGATTGCAAACCAATATTCCCGGCGTGTTTGGCGCAGGCGATTTTGTAGATTATGGTAGCAAACTGTACCTGATTGCGGGTACTTTCACAGATGCAGCCCTAGCGGTAAACAGTGCGAAGCTTTACATGGACCCTGAAGCGGAGAAAGTGGCTTATGTTTCTTCCCATAACAGTCGTTTCAAGGAGAAAAATAAAGCCCTTGGCGTTGTAGAAGAATAAAGGTCTTCGATCGGTTATATTAAGATGACTTCGAGTTCATTCGAGGCCACTGAAAAAGTCCAACATCTATAAACAGATATCCCTCCTCATTTTTTTGAGGAGGGATATCTGTTTTCCTGTATAATTAAATGATTAATTTCAGGTGGTGTCTCGGATGATTTCAAACCAACAATCTCTTAACCTTAGTGCATTTATGGACATATACGATATCGTCGTACCTAAAGATAATATGCTTCGTCAAATCAATGATCTCGTAGATTTTTCATTTGTTCAGGTAGAATTGCAACATAGATACTGCCTCGACAATGGTCGCAATGCAGTGCCTCCCATTCGAATGTTTAAATACCTATTGTTGAAATCCATTTTCGATGTATCCGATGCGGATGTTGTGGAACGTTCTAAATATGACATGTCCTTTAAGTACTTTTTAGATATGGCGCCTGAAGATGAAGTCATTAATCCTAGTTCACTAACGAAGTTTCGCAAGCTTCGCCTGAAAGATGTGAACCTCCTCGACATACTTATTCAAAAGACCATGGAGATCGCGTTGGAAAAAGAAATTATCAAAAGCAGTGCAATTATTGTGGATGCCACCCATACGAAAGCGCGATTTAATCAGCTATCACCCAAAGAAATATTAGTGCAAAAGTCTAAGTTGTTGAGAAAATCCGTTTACAAGATCGATGAAAAAATGAAGGATAAATTCCCACCGAAAACAACGACGAACGAATTATCTGATGAACTGGACTATTGCCAAAAAGTTGTAGATACAGTAGAAAAAGAAGAATCCCTCCGTGAATACCCAAAGGTGAAAGAAAAGCTGAACTACTTAAAAGAAATCATAGCTGATCACCATGAGCACTTTCAACTCAGCAATGATCCAGATGCACGAATAGGTCACAAAACGGCAGACTCCTCGTTCTTCGGTTACAAAACACATTTTGCTATGAATGGAGAACGAATTATTACAGCTGCGGTAATTACGACTGGCGAGAAAAGTGATGGAAAACAACTCCAAACTCTCATTGAAAAAAGTCGCGACACAGGTATGAAGATCGATACCGTCATTGGAGATACTGCCTATTCTGAAAAAGATAATATTCAATATGCCAATCAC
>NZ_ASPR01000080.1:0-317 GCF_000517845.1 Paenibacillus sp. FSL R5-192
CCTTCTTTATAGCACCCGTCTTTCATTGGGCATACTTTGCATTTTTCAATGTCAAACATGTAGGTATTCTTTTGGTTATTATTCATACCTTTCTTACCTGTGCGCGCTCTTTGAATCGCCATATGTCCAGCTTTACAAACGTACATACATGCATCTTTATTAAACTCAAATTCATCTTCTTTTTTACGAGTTCCTTGTGTGATATTAGGGTTTAATTTTGATATTAATTGTAGTTCGTTGTGATTGGCATATTGAATATTATCTTTTTCAGAATAGGCAGTATCTCCAATGACGGTATCGATCTTCATACCTGTGTC